>JAFARZ010000256.1 GCA_019245115.1 Streptosporangiaceae bacterium
CAACGGCCAGCATCTCGACGCCGTCGCGTTCGGACGCGCCGTGGGGCACCTCCACACCAGCGGGATCGATGTGGACTGGAGCCCCTGGTTCCCCGCCGATCCCCCGCCCCGCATCATCGACCTCCCCACCTACCCCTTCCAGCACCAGAACTACTGGCTGGCCGCTACTGCGAGCAGAGCCGGAGACGCCGCCGGTCTTGGCCTGGACTCGGCCCGGCATCCGCTCCTCGGCGCGGCGATGCGGCTGGCGGATGCTGACACGTACGTCCTGACCGGCAGGCTGCCGGCTGCCGACAGCGGGAGCTGGCTCTGCGAACACCACGTTCTCGGCACCGTCCTGCTGCCAGGAGCCGTTCTGGTCGAGTGGGCCCTCCGGGCGGCCGACGAGGTCGGCTGCTCCGGAGTGGAGGAACTGACCATGCGGGCACCAGTGGTGCTACTCGCCTCTGGCAGTCTCCCGGTTCAGATTGTGGTGGATGCGGCCGAGGCCGACGGCCGTCGGCGGATGCGCCTCTACTCCCGTCCCGAGGACCAATGGGTTTGCCATGCCGAGGGCATGCTGACGCCGGAACCCCTCGGCACGCCGGGGATGCTGGGCGGTCAGTGGCCTCCGGCGGGCGCCGCGCCGCTGGCGGTGGACGGTTTCTACGAGCACATCGCGGCCCTCGGCTACGAGTACGGGCCCGCGTTCCAGGGCATGCGAGCGGCCTGGCGGTATGGAGGGGACCTGCTGGCCGAGATCGTCCTGCCCGAGGCCGCCGGGGAACCTTCCGGATTCGGCCTCCACCCGGCGCTGCTGGACGCCGCGCTGCACCCGGCGCTGCTGGCCCGCAGGCCGGACGACGAGGGCACGTACCTCCCGTTCGTCTGGAGCGGAGTCTCGCTCTGGGCGAGGGAAACCAGGAGCGTGCGGGTCAGGCTGTCTGCTGCCGAGCCGGACGTGCTCAGCGTGACGGTGACCGATGCCGCCGGGTCCCCCGTGCTCGGTGTCGAGCAGCTCGTCATGCGCCCGGCCGATCCGGGGCAGTTCCGTAGCCATGGCGTCGATGGCCTGTTCGCGGTTGAGTGGACGCCGGTCCCGGATCCGGTTGACGCTCCCGTGGATGAATTCGTGGTCGCTGAGGTGGGTACAGCGGATGAGGCATTGCGGTGCGTACGAGACTGGCTGGCCGATTCCGGGTCCGATGACCGGCAGCTCGCGGTCATGACTCGCGGGGCCGTGGGGGAGTGTCCGGATCCGGCCGCGGCGGCGGTGTGGGGCCTGGTGCGCTGTGCGCAGCTGGAGAATCCTGATCGGTTCGTCCTGGTCGATATCGACGAGGGCACCGATCCTGGTGATGCGGCCCGGTTCGCGGTCGAACCGCAGGTGGCGGTGCGCGACGGCCGGGCGCTGGTGCCGCGTCTGGTCCGGTGCGGCACCGCACCGGAGCTTGTCGGCCCGCCCGGCGAGCGGGCGTGGCGGTTGAGCGTGGCAGGCGCCTCGACGTTGGAGGATGTGTCGGTGGTGGCATGTCCGGAGGTGCTGGAGCCGCTGGATGCCGGGCAGGTACGGGTTGAGGTCCGCGCCGCCGGCATCAACTTCCGTGATGTGCTGATCGCATTGGGCATGGTGCCGGGCCATGGCGGCATCGGCGGGGAAGGCGCCGGGGTGGTGGCTGAGGTCGGGCCGGGCGTCACCGGCCTGGCGGTGGGCGATCGGGTGATGGGCCTGTTCGGGGGAGCGTTCGGTCCGGTGACGGTCGCCGACGCGCGGTCAGTGGTCGCCATCCCTGACGGCTGGGGTTTCCGGGATGCCGCCGGTGTCGCGGTGGCGTTCCTGACCGCCTGGTACGGGCTGGTGGATCTGGCCGATGTGAAGTCGGGTCAGTCGGTGCTGGTACATGCCGCGACCGGTGGCGTCGGCCGGGCGGCGGTGCAGATCGCCCGGTATCTGGGGGCGCAGGTGTTCGCGACCGCCAGCCCGGTCAAGCAGGGGCTGCTGGCGGAGATGGGGGTTGATGAGGCTCATCGTGCCTCCTCCCGGGATCTGGAGTTCGAGGAGAAGTTCCGGGCGGCCAGTGGGGGCCGCGGAATCGATGTGGTGCTCAACAGCCTGGCCGGGGAGTTCACCGACGCGTCGCTGCGGTTGCTGGCCGAGGGCGGCCGTTTCGTGGAGATGGGCAAGACCGATATCCGCGAGGCGCCCGGGGTGTGGTACCGGGCATTCGACCTGGTGGGTGATGCGGCCCCTGAGCGGATAGCGTCGATGCTGGCCGAGCTGCGGGAGCTGTTCGTTTCCGGGCGGCTGCGCGCGTTGCCGGTGCGGTCGTGGCCGTTGGCGCGCGCGCGAGAGGCGTTGCGGTTCATGAGCCAGGCCCGGCATACCGGCAAGCTGGTCCTGGATATTCCCGCCACGTTCGACCCCGACGGCAGCGTGCTGATCACCGGTGGCACCGGTACGCTGGGGGCGCTGGTGGCCGAGCATATGGTCCGGGTCTGGGGCGTGCGGCACCTGATACTGGTCAGCCGCCGGGGGCCTGATGCGCCTGGCGCGGCGGAACTGGCCGGCCGCCTGGCGGCCCAGGTGACGATCGTGGCGGCCGATGTCGGCGATCCAGCGGCGGTGCGCGACCTGGTGGCCGGGATCGATCCGGCGCACCCGCTGACTGGGGTGATCCATGCCGCGGGAATCGTCGATGATGGTCTGGTCACCACTCTGACCCCGGAACAGATGGCTGAGGTCTGGCGGGTCAAGGCCGGCGGAGCGGCCAATCTGGATGCCGTGACGGCCGGCCTGCGATTGAGCTTCTTCACGGTGTTCTCGTCCATGGCCGCCACCTCGGGCAGCCCGGGCCAGGCCAACTACGCCGCCGCCAACGCATTCTGCGACGCGCTGATGACCCGGCGCCGTACGGCCGGGATGCCAGCCCAGTCGATCGGATGGGGACTGTGGAAGTCCGCTAGCGGTATCACCGGCGAACTCAGCGACACTGACCTGCACCGCATGAGCAGCAACGGAATCACCCCGCTCAGCGACGAACAGGGGCTGGCGCTGCTGGACGCCGCGTTCGGGCAGGGGACGGCGCACCTCGTGGCGGCCAGCCTGAATGTCGCGGGCCGATCCGCCGACACCCTGCCGCCCCTGCTGCGCGCCCTGGCGGCGGACGGCGGTGGTGCACGCCGGGCCGCCGCGAACGGACACCGGCGAATCGACTGGGCCGGGCAGCTCGCCGTGCTGTCCCCCGACGATCAGCTCGCCATGCTGCTCGGCCTCGTCCGGACGCACGCGGCGGCCGTGCTCGGGCATGCCGATCCGGACGCGCTGCGAGCCGACACCCAGCTCAAGGACCTGGGGTTCGACTCACTGACCGCCGTCGAGCTGCGTAATCGGCTGTCGGCGGTCACTGGGCTGCGTCTGCCCGCCGCCCTCGCTTTCACCTACCCATCCGCGGGGGCCATCGCTGGACATCTGCGCGAGCGGCTGGTCCCGGCCGAGGCGGACCCGTCGGCTTCTGTCTTCGGCGAGGTGGACAAGCTGGAGGCGGTGATCGAGCGGTTCGCTCCGGACGTGGATACACGTACCCGGCTGGCAAAGCGCCTGGAGACCCTGCTGTGGCGGCTGGGCGAATCCGGTGATGTCGCCACCGCTGTCGACGACAGCGCGCTGGAGTCGGCGTCCGATGACGAGATGTTCGAGTTCATAGACCGGGAACTCGGATCCGCTATGGGCAATGGAGACTGATGTCGACCGAAGACAAGCTCCGCGAGTACCTGAAGCGCGTCACCGTGGACCTCGGCAGGACGCGTCAGCGCCTGCGCGAGGTGGAGGAGCGGTCCCGGGAGCCGTTGGCGGTGGTGAGCATGGCCTGCCGTCTTCCCGGTGGCGTGGCTTCTCCCGAGGACCTATGGGAACTGGTGTCCTCAGAACGGGACGTGATCGGCGAATTCCCAGCCGATCGCGGCTGGGACCTCGACCGGCTCTTCCATCCGGATCCCGACCATCCCGGCACCAGCTATGTGCGGCACGGGGGATTCCTGGCCGACGCCACTGAGTTCGACGCCGCCTTCTTCGGGATCAGTCCCCGTGAAGCCCTGGCCGCGGAACCACAGCAGCGCGTGCTGCTCGAGACCGCGTGGGAACTGCTTGAAAGGGCCAGGATCGACCCGAACTCCCTGAGAGGAACAGGGGTGGGTGTCTTCGCTGGAATCTCCAGCCAGGACTATCACACCGGGCTCGGCGCGCCCGGCGAGGTCGAGGGCTACATCGCCACGGGCAGCCTCGCCAGCGTGATGTCAGGCCGGGTCGCCTACAGCTTCGGCCTGGAGGGTCCGGCCGTTACGGTGGACACGGCGTGCTCCTCTTCGCTGGTCGCCATCCATCTGGCCTGCAACGCGCTGCGCCGGGACGAATGCGATCTCGCCCTGGCGGGAGGCGTCACCGTGCTCGCGACGCCTACCGCATTCGTCGAGTTTTCGCGACAGCGGGGTCTGGCTCCTGACGGCCGCTGCAAGGCGTTCGCGGCGGCGGCGGACGGCACGGGCTTTTCCGAGGGCGTCGGCTTGGTGCTGCTGGAGCGTTTGTCGAGCGCGCGCCGTAACGGTCATCGGGTGCTGGCGGTGATCCGGGGTTCGGCGGTCAACTCCGACGGCGCCAGCAACGGGCTCACCGCGCCCAACGACGCCGCCCAGGAGCGGGTGATCCGGCGTGCGCTGGAGGACGCACGCCTCAAGGCGTCCGATGTGGATGCGGTTGAGGCGCATGGTACGGGGACGACACTGGGTGATCCGATCGAGGCGCAGGCGCTGCTGGCGACCTACGGGCAGGACCGTCCGGCCGGCCGGCCGCTATGGGTCGGATCGGTCAAGTCCAACATCGGCCACACCCAGGCCGCCGCGGGTGCCGCCGGGGTCATCAAGATGGTGATGGCGCTGCGGCACTCGATGCTGCCGGCCTCGCTGCACATCGACGAGCCCACCCCGCACGTGGACTGGTCCGCCGGTACGGTGCGGCTGCTGACCCAGACACGGGAATGGCCCCGCACCGGCCGGCCGCGCCGGGCCGGCGTGTCATCGTTCGGTATCTCCGGTACGAACGCGCACTTGATCGTGGAGCAGGCCGCGGATGAGCCTGAGCCGGCCAGTGAGATCCCGCGGCCCGGTGTGGTGCCGTGGGTTGTGTCGGCGCGTAGCGGCGCGGCGCTGCGGGCGCAGGCGGGCCGGCTGCGGGAGGTGGCCGGCCGGGGGTTTTCGCCAGTGGAGGTGGGCTGGTCGCTGGTCACCACCCGGCCGGTGTTCGAGCACCGGGCGGTGATCACCGGCGAGGATCCGGCGGCGCCCCTGGCGGCGCTGGCCGCCGGGCAGGCCCACCCGGACCTCGTGACCGGCCAGGCAGGCCCGGGCGGGCCCGGCGGGCCCGGCGTGGTGCTGGTGTTTCCCGGGCAGGGGTCACAATGGGCCGGGATGGGTGCCCGGCTGCTGGAGCAATCACCGGCCTTCGCCGCCCGGATCGCCGAGTGCGAGCAGGCC
>JAFARZ010000343.1 GCA_019245115.1 Streptosporangiaceae bacterium
CGTCAACACCTACCTGTTCGACGCGGCCATCCACAACACCGACATCCTGAACGGCGAGCACGCCAACCAGCACATCCCGCAGTACCAGGGCTACCTGCGGATCTACGACTACGCGACGCAGACCGACTACTACACCAGGCCCGACTACTACACCGCGGCGGCCAACTTCTGGGATCAGGTGGTGCCGCACCGGATCTACGTGGACGGCGGCATGGCGGGCCGCGGCGAGATCTTCGGTGCCCGCGACGTGATCGCCGCGACGATCCAGACGTCCAACGCCGAGGGCTGCCCGCTGTACAACATGCTGAAGCTGAGCCGGAGCCTGTTCTTCCACAACCCGGATCCGAAGTACATGCAGTACTTCGAGCGCGGGCTGTACGGCCAGATCATCTCCAGGCGGCAGAACGCGCATAGCAAGACCGACCCGCTGGTCACCTACTTCCTGCCTGTCGATCCCGGTGCGGTCCGCGAGTACCAGGGCAACCTCGGCGACTGCGACGGCGGCACCGGACCCGAGGACAACACCAAGTTCCAGGAGTCCATCTACTTCCGCTCGGTCGACGGATCGGCCCTGTACGTCAACCTCTACATGGCGTCGGTGCTGCAGTGGCCGGAGCGGGGCTTCACGGTCGAGCAGTCCACCGCCTACCCGGAAGACCCGTCCGGGGCGGTTACCTTGACCGTGCACGGAGCCGGCCGCCTGGATATCAAGCTCCGGGTCCCGTACTGGGTGCAGAAGGGCTTCACGGTCTGGGTGAACGGCGTGCGGCAATCGCTGAACGCGGTGGCCGGCAGCTATGTGACGATCCGCCGGCTGTGGCTGCCGGGAGACACCATCCGCATCTCGATGCCGTTCAGCCTCCGGATGGAACGCACGCTTGACCAGCCGCAGACCCAGTGCATCGCGTACGGGCCGATACCGCTGGTGGCGCAGAGCCCGAGCACGAGCTACCTGGAGTTCAGCTTCTACAAGGACTTCACGCTGTCCGGCGACCTGTCCCACGCGATAACGCCTGCGGGCGCGCCGATGACGTTCACCACGAACGGCGTCACGCTCGCCCCCTTCTACAACGACGACCCCAACCCGTACCACGTCTACTTCCACCGGAACGAGCCGGAGATCGTGTTCGGTCCGGTCGACTCGGGCGTGCCCAACCACCAGGGCAGTGACGGCCTCACGTTCCTCGACCTGGTCTGGGCCCAGGCTCCGTTCGCCAGCCAGGGCGCGTTCCAGAACGCGGTCAGCGGCGTGGCGGCGCAGTGGGTCCAGGCCGGCCTGCTCACCGCGGCCGATCAGCAGAAGATCAACGCCGCCGCGTCCGCGGCCCACCTCGGACCTTAGGTTAGGTTCCATGATCATGGGTCAATTGCGGGAATAGTTACCGCATACGACCCATGATCATGGCGCGGGGAAGCCCTCGGCGGCTAGGCTGCGGCCAGGCTGAACCGCTGGTTCTCGGAGTCGATCGCGAGAATGCGGACCGAGACACGAGTGCCGACGGGCCAGGACTGCTGGTGCGCGAGACCCGTGAACCCTTCGGCCTCGACGAACGAACCGAATGGCACTTCCCTGGTCACGACGCCCTCGATGACGTCACCGACTTGATGCCGGGCGGCAAAATCCTGCCAGCTCATATTTCACCTCCTTCCGTCACGAGTGGCGATGTCGCGCGTCTCGTGACGGGGCGGGCCTCGCGCCCGCGGGGTGATCAAGCCGCGGCCGGATAACCGTTCTGTGCACGGCCCACGGCCGACCCGGCAGTCACGCGTTGATGGTAGCGAATGCGGCCGGATCCGGAAAGTCAGGCCGTACTAGGGAACGACCACGACTACCGGCGCGGCGTGCCGCCGGATGAGGCGTTGCCCGACCGACCCGCCGATGCGGTGACGGGCTTGCGCGGATTTGCCCACCACGATCAGGTCGGCGCCGACCACCTTGGCGATCCGCAGAAGTTCGACCGCGGGATTGCCACGAGCATGGATGAAACTGAGGTTGAGGCCCAGTCCGTCAGCCTCCCGGCGGATCTCCTCGGAAAGGTGCCCGGCCTGCTCGTCATCGTCGGTGTCCGTCGTATCGTCGACAATGGCGCTACCGCCCTCCGGGAGCGGGCTGGCCGTGGCCGCTGGGCTGGTGAACACCGCCACCACCCGGCCGCCCATGCGACGGGCTTCCCCGCAACCCCAGCAGAAGGCGTCCCACGAGGTGCTGGAGCCGTCGACGCCGATGACGACCGTCGGCAGGCCGGTCGGGCCGGTCACGGCGGAGTCGGCCTGCTTGCTTGGGTTCCACGAGTGATCAGCGAACATGTTCTTCCGTCCGGAGGGCTGGCGGGCGCGCCGCCTCCCGCCGCTCGTCCTCGAGTTCGTGCAGATGCCGGAGCGCGGGAGCGGCGGCCAGCAGGGCCGCGACCTCATCCGGCGGGAGCTTCCCGATCAGCCGGGCGAACGCCTCCGCCCCCGCCCGGCGGCGGGTCCGCAGGTAGTCCGACCCGGCCGCGGTCAGCGCCACCAGTACGACGCGCTGATCCTGGGGGTCCTGTTGCCGTTCGACCAGCCCCGATCGTTCCAGGACCGTGACCAGCGCGGTCATTGACGGCTGGGTCACCCCCTCGATGACCGCCAGATCGGTGATGCGCCGAGGGCCCGTCCGCTCCACCGTGGCCAGCGTCGACGCGGAGGTCAGGCTGATCTCCCGGGGCTGCTGGCGTACGGCGGCGGCCATGAACTGGTAGAGCGTCTCCGCTACAGCCAGCAGCTCAGCCGGGTCCCGATCTCGTTCCGGGCTCATGACAATGAGCATAGCCTCATCTATATAGACAAGTCTATGATCAACGTGGCGGAAAGCCTTCCGGAGGAAAGGGCACTGCTTTGCCCAGGCGCGGGTCAGCGGCGCGGGGTGGGGAGGCGTGAGGGGGATGGGGGTCGGGTTCTGGCGCTAGGCTGAATGGGGAAGCGGCTGAGTGGCGGCGGGCTGGTGGGTAGGGAGGGCGGTATGACCCCTGAGCAGTCCGTACCGGCGGGTATCGACGTCAGCAAGCCGAACGTCGCGCGGGTCTATGACGCGCTGCTCGGGGGGAAGGACAACTTCGCCGCTGATCGTGAGTTCATCGCGATGGCCATGGCGCAGACTACGCCGGACGCGCCGCTGGCCGTGCGGGCCAACCGGGCGTTCCTTCGCCGGGTGGTGCGGTTCCTGGTCGGCCAGGCCGGGATCGACCAGCTTCTCGACATCGGATCGGGGCTGCCGACCCAGGGCAACGTCAGCGAGGTCGCGCAGGAGGTCAACCCGCGGGCCAAGGTGGTGTACGTGGACAACGACCCGGTCGTCTGCCTGCACAGTAAGGCCCTGCTGGTCGATTCCACCACCACGGACATCATCACGGGCGACATCCGGCGTCCGGAGGAGATACTCCGGGATCCCACGGTGCGGGGGCTGATCGACTTCGGCCGGCCCGTGGGGCTGCTACTCCTCGCGATCCTGCACCACATCGCGGACTCGGAGGACCCGGCCGGTATCGCCGCCGTGCTCCGCGACGCCATGCCCTCGGGCAGCTACCTGGCGATCTCGAGCTTCCGCATGCCCGGCCCGGAACTCCCCGAGATCCGGGAGAGGACCATCCGGGTGGAAAAGGTGCTCGCCGAGAACCTCGGCACCGGACGCTGGCGCGAAGACGAGGAGATCCTTCGCTGGTTCGGCGACTGGGAGCTGCTCGACCCCGGGCTCGTGCCGCTGGCCGAATGGCGGCCTTTCGTGCAGGGGCCCGCCCGCAAGAATGACACCTATTACACGCTCTCCGGTGGCGTGGCCAGGAAGCCGTAGCCGACCGTGCCTACCAGAGGTCGCCCCCGGTCAGCACGTAAAGGAACGGCACGAACGGGATCAGCCCGAACACGCCCCAGATCAGCTTCTTCCCCCCGCTCAGATCGCTGCGCGTGGCGAGGTCGATCCACATGAGGATCACCGCCAGCGGGTGGAAAAAGCACACTATGAGTTCCAGCAGCTTCTTCATGGCGCATCCTCCTACCCGGCACCAACGCCGACAGTCCTGCATCCCCGTCACTCGCTGGCCAGCCTATGCGTTCGGCGACCGCACCGTGGTCTAGGCTGATCCGTAGCTTGGCGCGGTTGACGGATACCAGGGATACAAGGGGTCGCTATGAGCAACGAGGACGATGCGTTTCCCTGGACCGAGGCCGGCGACGATCTCCCGGCGGGGATTGACACCTCGATTCCGGTGTCGGCGCGGATCTGGAATTACTGGCTGGGCGGCAAGGACTTCTATCCGGTCGACAAAGAAGCTGGTGATCAGTTCGCGCAGCTGTTTCCGGGCGTCTTCGACCTTGCCCGCGCCACGCGCTACTACATCGCCAGGGTGGTCCGCTATCTCGGCGGGGAGGCCGGTATCCGGCAGTTCCTCGACATCGGCACCGGACTGCCCAGCCACGACAACACCCATGAGATCGCCCAGCGGGTCGCCCCGCGATCCCGCGTCGTGTACGTCGACAACGACCCGCTGGTCCTGGCCCATGCCAGGGCGCTCCTCACCAGCAACGTCGAGGGAACCACCGACTACATTGACGCCGACCTGAACCACCCGGACGCGCTGCTGAGCATCGCCCGGCAGAAGCTCGATTTCAGCCAGCCTGTGGCCATCATGCTGATGGGGATCCTCGGGCACGTCGGCAATCCGGGCGAGCGCGACGACGAAGTCGCCCGGTCCATCGTGGACAAGCTCAAAGCCGCCCTGCCGTCCGGCGGCTACCTGGCTCTCTACGAGGCCACCGATGCCGACCCGGCGCAGAACGAGGCGACCCGGCTGTACAACGAAAGCGGTGCGGAGCCCTATCATCTGCGGCGGCGGGAACAGATCGCGCGTTTCTTCGATGGCCTGGAGCTCGTGGAACCGGGATTGACGCCGATCCAGGACTGGCATCCGGACCACAGCCCCTTCGGCAACGGCACCGAGGTGCCGGCCATGGGCGGAGTCGCCAGGAAGGCATGAAGCCGGACAGGCATTCGGCGGCGGTCAAGCATTCCGTCGCGGTCGTGGTCCGAGGCCGGGACGGCACGTTCCTGGTGGTCAAGCGGCCGGACGACGTGCACGACACGCTGGCCGGGCTCTGGGGGTTCCCGGCGATCACTCCCGTGCCGGGCGAGGACGACCGGGCGGCGGTGGTCCGGATCGGACGAGCGAAGCTGGGCGTCGAGCTGGCGGCCGGCGCGAAGGTCGGCGAGCGAACCGCGGATCGGGACGGCTACGTCCTGCACCTGTCGGAATACGAGGCAGCAATCGTCACCGGCACGCCGTCGGTTCCGCAGGCCGACACGTCGATGACCCAATATGCGGATGCGCATTTCACCGACGATCCGAGCGAGCTGTCCGATGCGGCGCGGGCAGGCTCGCTATGCGCGCAGATCTTCCTTATGCTGCGGGGGTGACCTCCCAAGCAACCGCTTGTTTCCGGCTGTGCTCGGTCGAGACATGGCGCGCGCCCTGGGCGATGTACGCCGTCCGCATCACTGGCTGGCCGCCGCCGCCCGGCTACAGGCCCGTATCGTCCTCGCCGAATTGCTCGCCCGGTTTCCTCGTTTCGCGGTGGACGCGGCGGCCGGGACCTTCGCGCCAGGCAACTACACGCGCTACGCGACCCTGCCCTTCACCGCCGGGTAATGCGAGGCTGCAAGGAGTCCCGTCATGACCTGCTGAGGCAGATAATGCTGGGGAACCATTGTGTCGGTGTGGCTGTTAGTTCAGGTGACGCCAGTGGTCTACGCTGGTGCGCCAGATCAAGAAGAGAATGGAGAATTCTATGGCTCAGAGGGTGCAGACCCTGTTCCTCGATGACCTTGATGGCAGCGAGGCTGAAAGTACCGTCCGTTTCGCGCTTGATGGCAGTGAGTATGAGATCGACTTGAATGCCGCACACACGGAAGACCTCAGGAAGGTGCTCGCGCCGTACGTCCGCGCCGCGAGGCGCAGCCCGGGAAGCAAGCGGCCGGCCAGGACCGCGCGGCGGGGGAGCGCGGCCGGGGTCAGCAACAGCGAGGTTCGTGACTGGGCCAAGTCGCAAGGCATCGAAGTCAAAGACCGTGGCCGGATACCGGCGGAGCTAGTTGTCAAATTCAAGGCAGCGACTGGGAATTAGCGGGAGGAGTACAGATGCCGCTTCGGCGGCAGCCTTCTGTCCCCCTCGGGCGGCCCAGGAATTGGAGTACGACCGGCCGCGTCGGCTTGGCGTCTGCCCGCCGACGCAGCCGCTGCTGTCATGTCACTGTGCGCTATTCGAGATGGATGCGAACCGTCCGCGAGGCCGCGGACATAATCTGCGGTTGAAAAGCCTCAGCCTCCACCGATGAAGATGCGACCTGCCGCCGGTCATATCTGCAGGCCGGGATAAGGAGGAGTCGCCATGGTGACCACCGAGCAGCGCGCACCGCTCGTGCGGATGGCACAGTGCCGGCATCAGCCACCGTGCCCGCCAGCCAGCGGGCCTGACCGGCTCGCCGCGGTGGTGATCGCGGCGCATCCGGAGCAGGGCTGGAATCTTCTGTGCAACGGCGTGATCGTGTTCGAGGACACCGGTGCCATCGCCGCCGGGCGGCCCATTCCGCCGCGCCGTGCCGCCGCTGGCCCGTCGCGTCGCGCCGCCGCCCGGCCAAGGGCGGTCCAGGGGCAGCCCGCCGTGTGCGTCCGCCAGCCGCACGCCGCATGACCGCACAGCCATCGCCGTCGGCCGTACCTTGCCGGCGAGTTGGTCGCCCATGTCAGGCAAACAGGACGCGAAAGCGACCATCTGTTCGGCAAGGTCAGCTCGGCACCCGATCGAGGCGGATGCTGCCGACGGACGTGACACGGGCTGAGCCGTCCCCCAGCGCTGCCGGGTGACCTACCGCCGGGCGAGCATGAGGGGCCTGCGAGATCCATTATTCCGTCCGGCCCGAGCGCCTCAGCGCGGCCGCCGAGGCCGCGGACACCGAGTCGCGCGACGCGGGATCTCAGCGGTGAGACCTAGCCAGTGAGCGTCGGCTCGTCGGGGGCGGACAGGCTCAGTACCGCGCCCGCCACCGCGGGCGACGCGCTGATCTTCGCTTCCAGCGCGCGCAGCCGGACAGCCAGTTTCGACTCGTTGTCATCGCCGGTCAGATCGACATCGCCGACCACGAATACCATCTGCGGCCCCATGACCTCCACGCGCAGGAAGGTCACCCGCGCAACCTCCGGTGCCTCCAGCAGAGCCTGGATGGTGGCCTTGCGCACCTCGGGATCGGCCTCCTGGCCGACCAGGAACCGCCGGTTGCGGTTGATCAGCTGATGAGCGGCCAGGCCACCCGCCGCGATCACCAAGCCGATCAGCGCGGCGGAGTCCTCGGCGAACACCGCCCGCAGGGTGGGATCCGAGGTGGCCAGCACGTGCTCGATAAGATCCCGGTCCATCGAATCGGCCTCGGGTTTGGCCTGCCGGACCGACTGGAGGAACGAGGTCCCCTCCAGCACGAAGGCAACAGCCAGCACGATGTAGCCGACGAGGAACCGCTCGCCCGGCTCGGGATGCAGGAGTTCCTGGACGCCGCGCGTGACCGACACCGCCGCGCCGGCCACGAACAGACCCATCGCGGCGAACAGCGACCACACGTACGCTTCACGGCCGTAGCCATACGGCTGCGCCTGGTCGGGCGGCCGGCGCGCCCGCCGGTCGGCGATCAGCAGGAAGACCTCGTTGCCCGAGTCGGCCCACGAATGGGCCGACTCGGCCACCAGCGAGGCCGAGCCGGTCGTGATGGCGGCGATGGACTTCGCGATCGCGACCAGCACGTTGGCGCACAAAGCCACCAGCACCGTGATGAGGCTCTCCGGCCGTTGAGGGCCGCCGAGCAGCGGCACCGACCGGAGCAGGTCCTCGGACTGCTTGCGCGCCATCAACCAGTACTAACACACGTCCTGCGTGCCGAGGTCGTCGGAATGGCCGGCTTCCAGGCGGGACCACTGGGCGATGGGGCGTCCGCCCGGCCACTCCGGCGCCGGCGGCCAGGCGGGCGGGCCGCCGCTGGTGCGGGTGTTGGAGCACCGCCGCGGCCAGCCGGGGGGCGAGTCCTCCCATGATTCCTGGCGTCCGTACACGGTCAGGTCCATGAGCATGTAGCTGTGGTCCATGGCCTCGACGCCGCGGCGCGTTGTCCAGTAGGTCTCGTAGACGCGGTCGCCGTCCCGTAGGTAGCACATGAGATGGAACAAGCCGGCCTGACGCCCGGCGATGAGCGCGTCGACGGAGTCCAGCGCCGAGTACCAGGGCATGTCCCAGCCCATGAAGTCGCGGTACCGGACGCTCTCCTCGTATGGCCCCTGACAGAAGGTGGCATAAGTTATGTCGCGGGAATGCAGGTAGGACAGATCACCGACCTGCGATGTGTAGAACGTGCAGCCCTCGCACTGTTCGGCGGCGGGATGTCCGGCGTGCCACATGAAGTAGTAGGCGATGAGCTGCCGGCGGCCCTCGAACGTCTCCAGGAGCGTGACCGGCCCGTGCGGGCCGGTCAGCGGGATCGCGGCATCCACCTCGACCATCGGCAGCCGCCGTCGTGCCGCGGCGATCGCGTCACCTTCACGGGTGTGGGCCTTTTCCCGGACCCGCAGCGCATCGAGTTCGGCCTGGAAGGCGGCCCGGCCGACGACCCTGGGAACCTCAGCCGTCCGGGTCTGGTCCACGGTCATGTCCAGCCTTTCATCGGGCCCTGCGCCAGCTCGGGGTGGTCGTACTCGTCGTGCCAGTTCCACCAGTTGTACGGCGGGGTCTGGGGGTAGCCGTCGGGAGAGTCCTCCCATGTCTCCTGGCGCCCCAGCGCGGTCATGTCGAGGTAGCTCCAGGTACTGCCCAGTGCCTCGTCGCCGCGGTTGTTGAGGAAGTAGGTGCGGAACACCCGGTCGCCGTCGCGGAAGAACGCGTTCGTGCCGTGATACTCGTCCACGCCGAAGTCTTTGTCCCACTCGTCGGTGATGGTGTACCAGGGCATGATCCAGCCCATCCGCTGCTTCAGCCGCGCGATGTCCGGCTGCGGCGCGCGCGAGGCGTAGGCGAACGTGGTGTCACGGGTGCTCAGGTGGACGGGGTGGGCGACCTGATCGGCCATCAGGGAACAGCCATGACAGGCGTGGTCGGGCCAGCCGAGCACGCCGGGCTCGAAGAAAGCGCGGTAGATGACAAGCTGACGGCGCCCCTCGAACAGGTCGAGCAGGCTCGCCTTACCCAGCGGTCCGTCGAATGCGTAGGTTTTCTCCACCGCCAGCCACGGCATCCGCCGGCGCTCCGCGGCCAGCGCGTCGTGCGCGCGGGTCACCTCCTTCTCCTTCGCGAGAAGCTGCTGGCGCGCCGTCTCCCATTCCTGCTGCGAGACGACCGGGGGGGTCTTCATCGTGCTGTGTCCTTTCGTGGCGTGAGGTTGTGCTAGCGGTCAGGCGGACCGGTCGAGATGGTTCTTCAGCGCCTCGAGCGGGCTGTCCCAGTCGCGGGCCAGCGCGGCCAGGAACTGCTGTGCTACCTGCATCGGCGCGGAGCGCAGCCGGTATCGCACCCGGCGTCGCTCTCCTGGTTCCGCCGTCAGCAGGCCGGCCTCGGCCAGCAGGGCCAGGTGCTTGGCTATCGCCTGCCGGGTGATCGGCAGGCGAGCGGCCAGGTCCGTGGCGGTGGCCGGCCCCTCGGCGGCCAGCGTGGCCAGGATGGCGCGCCGGGTAGGGTCGGCCAGGGCGACGAAGACCTGCTCGGCGATCGCCTCGGCGTCAGTGGGCATCAGGGTCACTCAGTATCAGGGTCAGGCGGCATCAGGGTCAGGCGGCATCGAGGTAGGCGGCCAGTTCGCCCAGCTCACTGGCCCAGCCCTGGGTGTTGCCGTCGTATGCCTTGTCGTAGGCGTCCTGGGAGAGCTGCGCGAACCCGCTCTCGACCACGGTGAGCCTGGTGCCCGCCCCGGCCGGCTCAAGCGTGAACTCGACGTAGGTCCGGCGCGGATCCTCATCGGGCAGTCCGGAGATGTGCCAGGTGAACCCGAACACCGTCGGCTCCTCCACGCGCTCCACGCGCATGTCGGCCGTGTGCCCGTGGTCCCACCTCATCCAGGCCGTCCCGCCCGGACGCAGGTCAATCCCGGCCTCCTGGCCGAACCAGGCGCTCAGCCCCTCGGCCGTGGTGAGTGCCGCCCACACCTTCTCGGGAGGGGCGGCGAAGTCCATGGTCCGCTCGATGCGATCAGGAAAGGCCATGTGTGTGCTCCCACAACGTAGTAGCAACCGATTGGTTGCCATACTATGGCAACCAGCCGGTTGCGTCAACCGCCGTGCCGCCCGCGTGCGGTTGTGGCGTTACGGTCGCTTCTTCACGACAGGATCTCGATGCCGTTGACCTGGGCGTTGTCCTTGACGGTGGAGAACTGGATGGTGAACGTTCCGTTGGTCGGGGCGACCTCGGTGAACTGCTCCACCACCGCTTTGTACTCCCCGCCGACCGTGGCGAAGATATCGAAGTTGGACAGCACCTGCGTGCCGTCGATGCTGACATTGAAAGTCCGCGATCCCGCCGCCGTCCAGTACTCCTCGGCGAAGTGCAGCCGGATCGTGTAGGTATCCCCGGGGATGGCGCCTGGAATCGCGTAGCTGAAGTTGCCGTACCTGTTGTGCTGGTAGACCGACTGCGGTGCCGGGTTGGTCACGCCCGTCGTGCTGATCGCGTTGGTCACCGCCGCGGTCGCGCCGCCGGTGAAGTCCTCATCGGCCAGCCAGGTCCCTGATGCGGGACCACCGGTGCTGATTTGCAGGCTGGACGGCGGCGGTGGCGACGACTTCGACGGCATCGCGGACACCTCGCCGGACTGCGCCGACGTGCCGGCGCTGTTGGTCGCGCTGACCTTGTACCAGTACGTGGTGCCGTTGGTCAGCCCGGTGTCGGTGAAGCTGTTCGTAGTGGCCGTGCCGACCGGCGTGGCGCCTTCGCCACCGGACGTGGTGCCGCGGTAGATGTTGTAGCTGGTGGCACCAGCGCTGGCGGTCCAGGTCAGGTGCACCGAGGCGTTGCCCGGGGTGGCGG
>JAFARZ010000430.1 GCA_019245115.1 Streptosporangiaceae bacterium
GGTCAGGTACGCCAGCCCGGAGATGCCGGCCACCAGCGTGCCCAGGATCAGGCCCTCCGTCACCAGGACCCGGCGGGCGTTGATGCCCTCGGGGGGCTTGAACGCGCTGACCGCGTTGGAGACCGCCTCGATGCCGGTCAGCGACGACCCGCCGTTCGCGAACGCCCGCAGCAGGACGAAGATCATCACGAGCGAGATCAGGCCCTGGCCATTGCCCGCGTGGTAGTACGTGCCGTGGAGCGTGGCGGGATTGACCGCGGGCAGGTTGCCGAACGCCTCCCGGGCCAGCCCGGCCAGGATCATGATGATCACCGAACCGGAAAAGAGGTAGGTCGGCAGCGCGAATGCCTTGCCGGCCTCCCGGATGCCTCTCAGGTTCCCGTAGCACATGATCAGGATCGCGACCACGGAGATCAGCAGCAGCATGTTCTGGCCGCGGAGGCCTGGCACGTTGCCGAGCGCGGGGAACGCGGACACGATGGCCGCGGCACCGGCCGCGGTCTGCACCGCCACCGTGACGGTGTAGTCGATCAGCAGGGCGACGGCTGCGATCTGGGCCACCCGGGGTCCGAAATTCTCCCTGGCCACCACGTAGGAGCCGCCGGTCCTGGTGTAGACGGTGACGACCTCGCGGTACGACAGCACGACGAGCACCAAGACGAACAACACCACGCCGGTCAGCGGCAGCAGCAGCGTGAAAGCCGCCATGGCCAGGCCGCCCTTGAGCAGCTCGATGAGGATTTCCTCGCTGCCGTAGGCGGAGGAGGAGATACCGTCGGGCGACAGCACGCCCAGCGCCAGGGGCTTGGACAAACGCTCGTTCTTGAGTTGCTCGGTCACCATCGGCGGTCCGAGCAGCCGCCGCTTGATCGAGTACCCCAGGCTTTCCGGCACTCGCCGAACCTGGCCGCCATCCAGCAGGCCGACCGCCTTACGCACCGCCACCAGGGCCCGACTCCGTTCCTTCGCATGGTTGATCACTCGCGTCTCCACGACGGTATTCGCGCAGGCAGGAGGCTGCCGTATGGGCGGCATCAAGGTTTACCGGCGGCGCGTTAAGGATCCGTCAAGATCGCTGGCAACCCCCGGTACAAGCGGTCAAATAAGCAAGAGATGACTCTGGGTTACATGCACCGCTACCTGCATCGCGGAATCCCGGCCCCATACGTGCTGCCGGTCAGTTTCGCCGCGTTCCTGGCCATCGGCACGGCCGCGGCGGTCCTGCACGGGCACCTGACCGGAACGGGAGTGCTGATCGGCTGCGCCATCGTCGCCGGGCTGATGTCGTTCGCCGCCGTCCCGGCGGCTTCGGTCCTCATCGCGGGCATCGGCTGGCTGACCGTCGCGGGGTTCTCCCGGCCGCCCTATGCCGAGCTGCGCCCCACCGCCACCACCGCCCGGGACGCCGCGATAGCCATCGGCGCGTGCGCCGTGGCCTGCGCCGCGCTCGGTGCGGTGTTCCGCTGGTACTGGGGAAGGCTCACACTGGTAAGTATGGGAACCCACCCAGGTCAGCAGGCAGGTATGCCCGGCCGCGGCGAGCGCAAGCGAGCTTCGCGGTCGCCTGCCCGCGAAGGGGCCGATGGCCCCTTCCGGGCAGGTGAAACTGCGGCGGGAAGTGGAGGAGAGCGGGGGTTCCAGGGGGTTTACCCCCTGGATGGCACAGCGATCAGCATGCGGCGGCTGCTGGCGGGCGTGGGCGTGGCAGCGGCCGGGCTCCCGCTTATCACGCTCCTGCTCACCGCCGAGCGATCGCACCTGAACCTGGCCGACGACGTGCTGGTCTACCTGGTGGTGGTGATAAGCACCGCGGTGCTCGGCGGATTCTGGCCGGCGACCCTCGCCGCCGTGGCGGCCAGCCTCCTGCTCAACTGGTATTTCACCGCGCCGCTGCACAACTTCGCCATCCAGCAGCCGCGAGAGCTCCTGGCCCTGCTGCTGTTCGTGACCGTCGCGGTGGCCGTCAGCAGCGTGGTCCACCTCGCCGCCCGCAGGGCCGTCCAGGCCGCCCACAGCAAGGCCGAAGCCGAGGCGCTGCTGGAACTGGCGCAGACCGTGCTGGGCGGCGCGGACTCCCCGGCGGCCGTGCTTGATCACCTGACCAGCAGTCACGGCGGCCAGGCCGAGCTGACGGAGAAGTCCGGCGGACGATGGATCCGGGTGGCGTCGAGCGGCACTGACGACTCCCTGCCGGCGGCGCGCCGCCTGGCCATCCGCGACGACCTGGCGCTGCGGGTCAGCGGCCAGTCCGCCACGGCCACGCCGGCCCTGCTGGCCGGTTTCGCCGCGCAGGCGGCGGCCGCGCTGGACCGGGAGCGGCTGCGCACGCAGGCCGCTCAGGCCGAGGCGCTGGCCGAGGGGAACCGGATGCGGACCGCGCTGCTCGCCGCGGTCAGCCACGACTTGCGTACCCCGCTCGCGTCGATCAAGGCCAGCGTCAGCAGCCTGCGGCAGACCGACGTCACCTGGTCCGCCGACGACGAGGCGGAACTGCTCGCCACGATCGAGGAGAACGCGGACCGGCTCGACGCCCTGATCGGTAACCTGCTGGACATGAGCCGCCTGCACACCGGTTCACTACAGCCGTTCCTGCGGCCGACCGCGATCGATGAGGTCGCGCCGGTGGCGCTGCACGGACTGGACGACTCCGCCCGGCTGCGGATGGCGGTTCCGGACGGCTTCCCGCTGGTCCTGGCCGATCCCGGCCTGCTGGAGCGCGTGCTGGCCAACCTGTTCTCCAACGCGCTGCGCCATTCGTCCACGTCGGTACCGCCGGAGCTGCGCGCCCACCTGGACGGCCAGACGGTACTGCTCGAGGTCGTCGACCACGGGCGCGGGGTGCCGGACACGCACAAGGAGCTGATCTTCGAGCCGTTCGCCCGGGTCGACGACCGGCTCCCGGGCGTCGGCCTTGGTCTCGCGGTGGCCAAGGGTTTCGCCGAGGCCATGGGCGGCGCGATCGTCGCGCGGGACACCCTGGGAGGAGGCCTGACCGTCCAGGTCACGCTGCCGGTAGCCGCCAGCGACTTCAGCGGCGACAAATCGGTGCTTGGCACGGGGTCATGACCCGAGTACTCGTCGTGGACGACGAGCCCTCCATCCTGCGCGCGCTCCGCATCAACCTGGCCGCACGCGACTACGAGGTCAGCACCGCGGCCGACGGGACCACCGGGCTCGCCGCCGTGGCCCGGGACCGCCCGGACGTCATCATCCTGGACCTGGGCCTGCCGGACATGGATGGCACCGAGGTCATCCACGGCGTCCGCGGGTGGACGTCGATCCCCATCATCGTGCTGTCAGCCTGGGGACAGGAGAGCGCCAAGGTGGCCGCTCTGGACGCCGGGGCCGACGACTACGTGACCAAGCCGTTCGGTATGGACGAGCTGCTGGCCCGGCTGCGGGCGGCGGTCCGCCGGGCGTCGCCCGCCCCTGACGAGCCGGTGCTGACCACTCCCGACTTCACCGTCGACCTGGCCGCGAAGCGGGTGACCCGCGACGGGCAGGACGTACGGCTCACGCCCACCGAATGGCAGGTCCTGGAGATCCTGGTGCGCAACAGCGGGCGCCTGGTGACGCAGCGGCAGCTGCTACAGGAAGTCTGGGGCCAGTCATATGAGACGGAGAGCAACTACCTCCGCGTGTACATGGCCCAGCTCCGCCGCAAGCTCGAGCCCGAGCCGTCCCAGCCGAAGTACCTCCTGACCGAGCCGGGCATGGGCTACAGGTTTAATGCATAGGGAACCCATCCGGCCGCTGCGGGCAATGACGGATGTCCTAGCAGACATCCGAAGGGTCACGTATGACATACGAGGGCCGGGCTGATGCTGACCATGACCTCGACGATGCCGCGGTCATCCAGCTCTCCCGGCGTGAGCCCGAGCAGTTCACCCTGCTGTTCCGCAGGCACGCACCGCACATCCAGCGCTACGTGACACGTCGCCTGGGCCCTGATGAGGCCGATGACATCGTGGCCGAGACGTTCCTGCTGGCCTTCCGCCAGCGGGAACGGTACGACCAGAGCCGCGCGGACGCGCGGCCGTGGCTGTACGGCATCGCCACGAACCTCATCGGCCATCACCGCCGGGCCGAGGTCAGGCTGTACCGCGCGCTGGCCCGACAGCGCTCATTCGACATGCGGGCCGACCCCATCACCGAACCGTTTACCGACAGGGTTGACGACCGGGTCAGCGCGAGCACGGCCAGTCGGCGGCTCGCCACCGCGCTGGCCCGGCTGTCGGCGGAACTCCGCGACACGCTGCTGCTGGTGGCGTGGGGCGACCTGTCGTACGACGAGGCGGCGACGGCACTCGGTGTGCCGGTCGGCACGGTACGCTCCCGGCTGAACCGGGCTCGAAGCAGACTCCGGCGGACTCTAGGCGATGCCAACCCCGCAGCCATGCACGAGGAGTCCCCAGCGTGAACGAGATGGACGAACTGTCCCGCTTCCGGGCCGAGATCCCGGCCCGCGACACAACCCGCGCGGAGGAGATCTTCCGCACCGCGCTCCTTAAAGACCTTTCACACGAACGACCGGTGGTATCACCTCCGCGCAATCGCTTCCGCCAGCTCCGGCCGACGTGGCGCGTCGCCATCGCGGTGCCGCTGGCCCTCGGCCTGACGGCCGGCGTCACGGTGGCGATGCTGCCGGGCGGCAACAACCAGGCCGCGGCACCGCTGACCGTCAAGCTGACCGCCAAGGTGCTCGCCGACCGTGCCGCCGCCGCGGCCCTGACCGCCCCCGGCGTGCCAGCCGGACAGTGGATCTACCAGGTAACCGAGCACACCATCCCCGCGGTAATCCATCGGGCCGGTGTGCATAACCCCATGGTGCAGGACGGCTGGATGACCGCGGACGGCACGCTCAACTACGGTGCCGGGATCATCGGCGACCCCATCTTTCCCTACGACAAGCTCGACTCGCTGCCTCGTGACCCGGCGGCGCTCGACAAGTACTTCAGGAGCCAGGACCCGGTCAAGAGCGACAACAACAGCAGCGTGGAGTTCGGCCAGATCCGGAGCATGCTGTTCGGGATGGTGCTGCCGCCGTGGCTGGAGGCGGAGATGTTCCACGCGCTCGCGCTGATCCCGAATGTCCAGGTGCGGCAGAACGTCAAGGACATCGCCGGCCGGGACGGGGTCGCCTTCCTGCTGCCGGAGACAAAGCAGAGCGATCAGCAGGAGATCATCCTGGACGCGTCTGACTACCACCTGCTCGCCCACGGGGACTGGGGCAACCCCCGCGACCCGTCAACGTTCGACGAGGACGCGGTACTGCAGGAGTACCCGGTCGCTGAGCTAGGCAGCACCCAGCCGTCCACGACCCCGCCGAGCGCGGCTGGACTCGCCGCCGAACGGCTCGTCTGGGACGGCTCGAACTCCGTCCTGCCCTCCGCGCGTTATACAGCTGACCAGTGGTTGTACCGCGACCTGCGGACCGGTGGCAATGACCGCCAGGTATGGGCGACCGTCGACGACACGGAACAGGCGCAGTACGTCCACGGCACGCTACAGGTCTGCAAGCGGTCCGACCCCTGCGCAGCGGCCGAGCAGTGGCTGATGCCAGCCGGCCCGAGCTACCAGCTCGTTTACCCGGGACCGGTCTTTACGCAGGCTGAACTCGCGAAGTTGCGGAAGGAATCGCTTAAGCAGCGCATGGCCGCGCTGCAAAAGGCGCGAAAGGCGGCAAAGGCGCAGCCGGCACTGCCCCAATACCCCCGCCCGCTGCTGAACAAGCTCAACTCCTACAACACTGGCTGCGCCGACGTCGCCGATGACTGCAACGCGGTCAACGTCGTCGCGAACATGCTCACCGGATACGGGAACGATCCGTACACCGCGTCCAACTGGTTCCTCTCGCTCGCCGACGTGCCCGGCGTGTCCATCCAGCAGGTCACCGACTCGGCCGGGCAGCAGGTCACCGAGTTCACCTTCCCGGCCCAGGACGGCGTGACTGGCATCCTGGCCAGCGGCGGCTCGTTCGTTCCCAGCGGCTTCCATTACGTGGGGTACGTCCGGGACGGCCAGCAGACCCTCGTGCTGAATCAAGCGCTCGTGTCCGGGCCTGGGGTATTGCCCGGCAAGTAGGTACTGAGTAGTAATGAGAGGACGGACACACACGCCGCTTCATTAACACAGGAGGGCCGCGTGAGCACCTTCGACCATTACACGATGCCGGTCAGCCGGGAAACCTGGGATGTCCCGGCCAGCGGCGCCGCGCGGTTCTCCTGGGAGTACGACGACGGCCGGCAGCGGCTCCTCGATCTGTACCAGCGGGGCAAGGACAAGCAGTGGGACGCCGCCAAGCGGATCGACTGGGACCTGCCGGTCAACCCGGTGCGGGTGATGGAGACC
Source organism: Streptosporangiaceae bacterium (assembly GCA_019245115.1). Classification (GTDB taxonomy): domain Bacteria; phylum Actinomycetota; class Actinomycetes; order Streptosporangiales; family Streptosporangiaceae; genus JAFARZ01. The sequence continues at coordinate 6,352 of JAFARZ010000430.1, forward strand.
GGCGACGAGCTGTGCCCGATCTACGGGTCACGGCAGTGGGAGAAGCTGAACCAGGCCGAGCGGGACGAGCTGAGCATTCACCTGTCGTCGTGGCTGTTCTCCCAGTTCCTGCACGGGGAGCAGGGCGCGCTGACCGTGGCCGCGCGGATCGTGGAGTCGGTGCCGGACATGGACTCCAAGTTCTACGCCGCCACCCAGGCGATGGACGAGGCACGGCACGTCGAGCTGTTCTCCCGGTTCATCAAGGACAAGATCGGCACCTATTACCCGATCAACCCCGACCTGGCCCGGCTGCTGGGCGACGCGCTGTCGGATTCCCGGTGGGACATGCCGTATCTGGGCATGCAGGTGCTGATCGAGGGGCTGGCCCTGGCCGCGTTCGGCGTGCACCGCGACATCACCGCCAACCCGCTGGTCAAGCAGCTGCTGGCCTACGTCATGCAGGACGAGGCCCGGCATGTCGCGTTCGGGCGGCTCGCGCTACGGGACTACTACGCGGAGCTGACCGAGGCCGAGCGGGCCGACCGGGAGGAGTTCGTGGTCGAGGGCTGCTACCTGATGCGTAACCGGTTCCGGGCCCAGGAGGTGTGGGAGCGGATGGGTTTCGATGTCGAGGAGTGCCTGGAGTTCACCGAGCATTCCCCGGTCCAGCAGACCTTCCGTGCCCTGCTGTTCAGCCGGATCGTGCCGTGCGTGAAAGACATCGGCCTGTGGGGGGAGAAGGTCCAGCGCGCCTACGCCGACCTCGGCGTCCTCGACGCCGCGGGCACCGATCTGGAATCGCTGATGCGCGACGACGAGGACCAGGCGGAGCGGATCGAAGCCGAGCACGCCGCCGAACTGGCCGCCCGCCACGCCGAGGTCAGCGCCGCCATCGAACACGGCAGCGCGTAAGGCTACCAGCGCGGGGTCTTCTCGAAACGAGGCTTCCATACCGCCCGGTACAAGACGCGTAGCGGCGGCGGCAGCTGGGCGATCGTCTGCTTGGTCCGATCGGATCCGGCGTCCGACAGCATCCACGCGAACATCTGCGACCCTTCGGACAGGCCGTTCTTCAACCCGATCCGGCGGCCGACCTTGCGCCATTCGGCGCCGGTGAGCCCGGTGCCGATCAGCGGAAGGCCCTCCCGTTCCTCGTGGTCCAGGTGATCGGTCAGCGACGTGACCAGGACGTCGACGACGTCGGCCAGCCGGTCGAAACACACATCCGCCCGCCGGCGCGCGAACGCGTCGTCGACGGCGGCCAGCAGCGGGTCGATCTGGGCGTGTTCCTGCTCCATCGCATCGAGCACCGACAGCGCGCTGTCGCTGCGCGCGAACTTGGTCCGCAGCACGGGCCAGATGAACTCGTCCTCGCTGGTGTGGTGCACGTGGAGCTGGCGCTTGAACACCTCCCAGCCGGCCGCGACCGACTGCTGCTTCGCGGGATCGGACAGGTCGCCGCCCGCCGCGCGGGCCAGGCTGACCAGGTCCCGGCGGAACGCGTCGTGCGCGGCGTACATGATCGTCAGGTCCGCCGCGCCGGTGCCGTGCCTCGCGGCGTCGGTGCCCGGCAGGTTGTCTGTGGCCATCGATTTGTCCCCTCGTGTGGTGTTTCCCTATAGACGAGACCGGCGTCGTCCCTGTGACGGACCGGCAGCCGATCGGGCCTCTATGCTTGGATTGCCTATCCTCTAGGAAGGCAGATATCTAGCTTACCTAGATAATTGGGAGCTTAACAATGCCTGATGATGAGCGGGACGGCGGGCGGGACCTGGCGGACCGACGGCGGCTCGAGGGCGACTTCATGCTCGCCATGCGAAGGACGAGTTCGCTCATGCAGCTGATGAGCCAGGCGGCCGCGGAGCGCCTCGGCATCAACGTGACCGATCTGAACTGCCTCAACGTGGTGGCGCTGACCGGTTCCATGACCGCCGGTGAGCTGGCCAGGGCCACCGGTCTCACCACGGCGTCGATCACCGGCGTCCTGGACCGCCTCGAAGAGAGCGGTTTCATCCGGCGGGAACGGGACTCCCGCGACCGCCGCAAGGTGATCGTCACGCTCAGCTTCTCCCGCCGCGCGCAAGACATAGCCCCCGTGTTCGCCCCGCTGGTCAGGTCCTGGCGAGCCACCGCCGCTCGCTACACCGCAGAGGAACTGCGGGTGCTGGTAGGGTTCCAGCTCGAGATCGAGCAGATCCTCCGCGATCAGCTCGCGCGGCTTCGCGCCGGGCTTCCGTAGTTCGCGCGTTCACCCGGGATCAGGGTAGGCGGCGGGTACTTCCGGGTAGGCACCAGGTGTGCGGCAATCCCCCATTCCCGCGCGCCGACGGCTTGGCAAGCTACCTTGGTCCGGCAAGCGGCCTTGGGCTGGCAAGGCGCCTCTGGCCGGCTGGATGCCCCGGCCGGTGACGATCGCCGAGCGTATCGAGCGCGCGCACATACTCGACCGTCCCATCACCGCGCTGTCGCGGACCGTCGTCCGCGCCCTGCCCGCGGGATCACGTGCCGACGCGCTGCACGGCGTGCCCTTCGGCCAGCCGGCCCATCCCGCACTGGTGCGGCTTCCGCTCGGCTGCTGGACGTCGGCCGTGCTGCTCGACGTGTTCCGCGGCAGCGAGCGGGCCGCGCGCGTGCTGGTCGCGGCGGGCGTGCTGGGTATCGTGCCCGCGGCGGCCACCGGGCTGGCCGACTGGTCCGCGCTGCATCGCGACCAGCAACGTGTCGGGATGATCCACCTCGGCTGCCAGGGGGTGGCGGGACTGCTGTTCAGCGGTTCGCTGCTCGCCCGGGCCGGCGGCCGGCACGGGTATGGGAAGGCATTGTCGGCAGCCGGCCTCCTGTGCGCCTCCGGAGGCGCCTACCTGGGCGGCCACCTGGCGCTGCGGCTCGGAGCCGGAGCCAATCACGCCGACCAGGTGAGCCACCTGTCCGGCCTCGGCTGGCACGACCTGGGCCCGCTCAGCTCGCTGCCGGAGGGGCGGGCGGTACGGCGCCAGTTCGGTTATCTGTCACTGCTCGTGTACCGGTCCCCGGACGGTGTTCACGTGCTGTCGGATCGATGCGCGCACCTGGGCGGACCGCTGCATCAAGGGCGGATCGTCACCGAGCGGGGCGGCGCGTGCGTCGCCTGCCCGTGGCACGGATCGACGTTCCGGCTCGCTGACGGGCGCGTGGTGCACGGGCCGGCGACCGCCCGCCAGCCTTCGTTCGAGACCCGCGTGACGAAGGGAGGCCTCGTCCAGCTCCGGCCCCGTCCGTAGCTCTACGCGGAGACAGCTCCGGACAAGCGCGGACACTCGGTTGTGCCGCGCCGCTGGCGCCCGCCAGGATGGGGGGATGTTAACGGGAACCGGCCGTCAAGAGGTACTGACAGCGGCACACGAAGGCAGCGACCATGCCGAGCAGGCCGAGCAGCACGACATCGGCGAGGCCACGCTGGAGCAGTTGCGGGCCGATCTGGCGCGGCTGTCCCGCCAGGCCGACACGGGCGAGCCGCTGCCCGTGTTCGGAGACATGCGCCGGGTCCGTGACCGGATCCACCGCATGCTGGACCGGCGGCTCTGGCCACGGGAGCGGACCGACCTGTACCTGGTGCTCGGCTGCGTCAGCGGCCTGATGGGGGTCACCGCCAGCCGGCTCGGCCACCCGGAGACGGCCGAAGAGCTGATCCGGACGGGCTGGGCCTACGCCAACGCCCTCGACCACAAACCGCTACGCGGCGTGCTGCGGGCCAAGCTCTCCGGCATCCAGTACTGGCGCGGCCGGTTCGGCGAAAGCCGCGACCTGGCCGCCGACGGGCTCCGGTACGTCTCGCAGGGGCCGCTGGGCGCCACCCTGCACCTGTCCCTGGCCCGGGCGTCGGCCAGGTTCGGCGATCCAGACGCGGCCGGTCAGGCGGTTGACGCCGCCCACGACGCCCGCGAGCGCGAGTACAGCGACGACCTGCTGGCGATTGGCGGCGAGGAGTTCGCGCTGTCGCTGGCCACCCATCACTGCCTGGCCGGAGCCGCGCTCGCCGAGATCATCGGCAGCGAACGCCGGGCGGAAGAGGAACTGGAGCACGCGCGCAACCGATACGACGCGGGACCTGCCGCGGGTGAGCAGCACTGGTCCGGCGGCGAACCATTCGCCGGTATCTGCCTGGCCATGATCCGGCTCCGATCCGGAGGTCTGGACCCCGCGGCGGCCGCGCTCGAACCGGCGCTGTCCCTCCCGCCCGCCCGGCGAGTGACCCCGCTGACCACCCTGCTCGCACGGGTCAGGGAGGAGCTCACCGCACCGATCTTCCGCGGCTCGGCGCAAGCACGGGACCTCGGAGACCAGATCGAGGAGTTCGCCCGCGAAGCGATCGCGGCCAGCCAGCCGGAAGGGTGGAACCACCGCCGTTCGTGCTTATGGGCGCGGCAGGCGGGTGATTGAGCCAGCGGCATCAGCGCCCGCCTCAGCCGCATCGGTCGCCGCGGCGGCCGCGGCGGCCGGGGCCTCGCCGCCGGCCGCGGCGGCGTCGCGGGGCACCCCGAGGAAGCCGCCGATACCCTCCAGTGCCTTACCGATCTCACTGGGCACGATCCAGACCTTGTTCGCATCACCCTGCGCGATCTGCGGCAGCATCTGCATGTACTGGTAGGCAAGCAGCCGCTGGTCCGGATTGCCCTCGTGGATGGCCCGGAACACCGTGGTGATCGCCTCAGCCTGGCCGCGCGCCCGCGCGGCGGCCGCCTTGGCCTCGCCCTCGGCGCGCAGCACCACGGCCTCGGACTCACCGCGGGCCCGCAGCACCGCGGCCTGGCGTTCGCCTTCGGCGGTGAGGATCGCCGACTGCTTCGAGCCCTCGGCCTGCAAGATGGCCGCCCGCTTGTCCCGGTCGGCGCGCATCTGCTTCTCCATCGAGTCCTGGATCGTGGCCGGCGGCTCGATGGCGCGCAACTCCACCCGGCTCACGCGCAGGCCCCACTTACCCGTCGCCTCATCCAGTTCCCGGCGCAGCTCGCTGTTGATCTGGTCCCGCGAAGTGAGGGTCGTCTCCAGGTCCATGCCGCCCACCACGTTGCGCAACGTGGTGACGGTGAGCTGCTCCACGCCGGTGATGTAGCTGGAGATCTCGTAAGTCGCCGAGCGGGCGTCGGTCACCTGGAAGTAAATGATCGTGTCGATGGACACAACGAGGTTGTCCCTGGTGATCACCGGCTGCGGCGGGAAGCTGACCACCTGCTCCCGCAGGTCGATGAGAGGGAGGAGCCGGTCGATAAACGGCGTGATCACGTTCAGGCCGGCGTTGAGGGTGCGATGATAGCGGCCGAACCGCTCGACGATCCCGGCCTTGGCCTGCGGCACGATGCGGATCGAACGCAGGGTGACCACGCCGACGACGATGACGATGATCGCCAGGACTATGGTCGCCACCAGGGTGCCCATGGCTGCTCCCTCGCGAAGGTTACCGATCCTGGTTGCTACGTTACCCCGCGTACTGGTCCTTCAGCCAGCGAGCCATTGTTCACTCAGCGTGCGCGAGCGGTCCACCGTGACTGGCGGTGCTCGATTTCCAGCGGCACGCCGAAGCACCGGGACAGGTTCCGCGCGGTGAACACGTCGCCGATCGGTCCGGCGGCGAGCACCGAACCGCGACGCAGCAGCATCGCATGGGTGAACCCGTCGGGCACCTCCTCGACGTGGTGCGTCACCAGCACCATCATCGGCGCCTTGGGATCGCGGGCGAGCATGGTCAGCCGCCGCAGCAGATCCTCGCGGCCGCCCAGGTCGAGCCCGGCGGCGGGTTCATCCAGCAGCAGCAGCTCCGGGTCGGGCATCAGCGCGCGGGCGATCTGCACCCGCTTGCGTTCGCCTTCGGAAAGCGTGGCGAACCGGCGCCTGATCAGATGGGCGCAGCCGAGCGCGTCGAGCAACTCGACAGCACGCGTGACGTCGGCGGAGTCATACTCCTCCTTCCACCGGCCGAGGATGGCATACGAAGCGGTGAGCACCAGGTCGATGACCTTCTCACCGGGCGGGACCTGCTCCGCGATCGCCGCGCTGGTCAGCCCGATGCGCGGCCGCAGGTCAAACACGTCCACCTCGCCCAGGCGCTCGCCCAGCACATCCACGGTGCCGGATGACGCGAACACCAAGGTCGCGGCCACCTGTAGCAGGGTGGTCTTGCCCGCGCCGTTGGGGCCGATCAGGATCCACCGCTCATCCTCGTGCGCGGTCCAGTCGACGTTACGCAGTAGCACCGCAGAGTCGCGCCTGACCTCAACGCCTCGCAACCGCAGTACTTCGTCGGACACCCGGGCCCCCTCCCTTCGCTAGCCGGCCGGCTGGCCGCGGAGACGGAACCGCCGCCGAGACTGAACCTATGTCACCGCACCCCGATCATCCCAGTCGACTGCTCCATCGCATACCGCGAGGGTGCGGATCTCCGCGACCGCGGCCGGCGGGCGTCGGCTGGCTGACGGCTGCGACGGGCTGCACCAAATTGCCCCTCCAGGGGCACATGTGGCACATGCCAACCAGCCCGGAACCGCCTTGACTCCTGCTGGAGTTCGCCTACGCCGGGATAACGCGGAAGATCCGTGCTAGCCGGAAATAAACACGCCGAATATGTACAGGAGGATTCCACGTAGCACGGATTTTCCGCGTTGATCGGACCTCCCAACTGCGGCAATGCCTCCTCGAGCCAGTCGTCACTCGGTTCATATAGTGATATATCCGTATTTATCGGGTTAGCCCCATTAGGCGGACTAATCATTAATAATCGCTAACGAGACCTCACCATCCGCTCACGACGCGTTCACCACGCGCTACGCTCCCTAACCTGCTCGCACGACGCCAGGCCCGAGAAAACGTGCGGGGTTCTAGCGAAGAGGAGCGGAACTAAGATGCGAATCCGCGTGCTGTCGGGCTGCCTTGCTACCGGTTCGGCGGCCATCATCCTGTCCGGGACGGCCCTGCTGTCCGGAGCCCTCCTGTCCGGTACGGCGATCTTGTCCGGAACGGCCGCACAGGCGGCCACCGTGTCCGCGGACCGGCCAGCCGGCGGCGGCTATGGCGGCGGAAGCAGTGGGAGCGGTGGAAGCGGTGGAAGCGGTGGAAGCGGGTGGGGCAACACGGGTGGCGGCAGCTGGGGGACCGGGAGCAGCGGCTGGGGCAATGGAAGCAGCGGCGGGAACTGCCCGTCCGGCTACCAGTACTACGACCATAAGAAGAAGTGCTGCAAGCCGGGCCCGACCCCGACCCCGACCAAGCCATGCCATACTCCGACACCGTTGCCGTCTAAGCGGCACATGCCGAGCCCGGTGCCGTCGAGTCCGACCGCACCGGCGCCCAGCTCGTCGGCCACGGTTCCGGTTGTATCGGTCCCCCTCACACCGAGCCCGGCGGTGTCCGCGCCGGCTGTCGCCGCCTCCGGCTCGCCCGTCCCGTCCGGCGGCGCCAACACCGGCGGCGGCATGGCGGGCGGCAGCAACATCCCGCTGGCCGCGGGCGGCGGCGCGATCGCGCTCATCGCCGCGCCCCTCGGTCTGGCCGCGTTCCGGCGCTGGCGGCGCACCCACGGGATCTGACCCGGGGTGTACCTGGCCCGTCATCGGCGCACGCCGCTGGGACGGTGGGCTCTGCTCGCCGCCCTGGCGGCGGCCGCGCTGTGCGCCTGCGGCCTGACGGTCTCGGCGTTCGCGCTGACCCGCCACGGTCCATCGCCGGACAGCCGTGCCGCGGCGATCCCGGCGTCGGTGAGCACCTCGGTGCCGAAGCCGGTCGTCGTGCGGCATGTCAAGGCGCTGACCCGGTCGGTCCCGGTACGCGTCCGCATCCCGGCGATCGGTGTGAACGCGCCGGTCATGGAGGTCGGTCTCAACGCCGACGGCAGCGTGCAGGTGCCGCCGCTGTCCGCCCACAACCTCACCGGCTGGTACAAGTACGGGCCCACACCGGGTCAGCGCGGCGCTTCGGTGATCCTCGGCCACGTCGACTCGGCCGCCGGCCTGTCGGTCTTCTTCCGCCTGAAGAACCTGCACAAGGGGGAGAAGGTCTACGTGACGCTCACCGACGGCAAGACGGCGGTCTTCGTCATCGACGGGCTACAGCGGACGGCCAAGACGACCTTCCCGACGGACGCCGTGTACGGCAAGCTCAGCTATCCGGGCCTGCGGCTGATCACCTGCGGTGGATCGTTCGACCAGGCCACCGGCCACTACGCGGACAACATCATCGTCTACGCGGAGTTGTTTTCCGTAGGGTAGAAACCAACCCCGGCCCGTTGGCCGCGTCGCCCACCGCAGCAGCCGTCACATAACGGTCATATCTTGGCAAATCGCCGTCCGGGCCCGCTCAGGACGCGCAGCAAACCCGAGCTTTGCGGCCAGGGTGGTTTATCCCCCGGGCCCTCCGGGGTAACGAGCGCTCGTTGCGCACCGCGAGCAGGGCGGCCTGGGTGCGATCCTGCACGCCGAGCTTGGCCAGCACGGAGCTGACGTGCGCCTTGACCGTCTTCTCCGCCACGTGCAGGACGCGCGCTATCTCCCGGTTCGACCGGCCCTTGGCGATCTCGGCCAGGACCTCGCGCTCGCGGACGGTCAGCGAGTCGATGCCGCTGCCCGGCGGGGCGCCGCCGGACCGCATCAGCGACCCGGCCGCCTCCGGCGAGAGCAGTACGTTCCCGTCGTGCACTGACCTGATGCCGCGCACCAGGGCATCCGGGTCGATGTCCTTGTACAGCACACCAGCGGCACCCGAACGCATCGCCAGGCTCGCCGCGGCGGGCTCGGTCACGCTGGTGAGCACGACCACCCGGCTCGCGGTTCCGCGCGCGACCAGCTCCCCGAGCAGGGTGATGCCGTCCATGCCGGGCAGCTTCAGGTCGAGCAGTATCACGTCCGGCGCCGTCGCCGCGGTCAGCGCCAGGGCCGTCTCCCCGTCGCCCGCCTCCCCCGCCACCGATATCCCGTCCTGCACCTCGAGCAGCGCCCGCAGTCCCTGCCGGACGACCGGATGGTCGTCCACGATCAGCACCGAGATCATCGCGCCTCTTCGGCCTGGCGGGGGGCCTCGGCTCCGCAAGGCACGGTCATCCGCACCCTGGTACCGGCACCGGCGGCCGAGCGGATCGACAGCGTGCCGCCGACCGCCGCGGCCCGCTCCCGCATCGACGCCAGCCCGAGCCCGGCCGACGGCGCGTCGGTGGCGAAGCCGCGCCCATCATCGGTCACTTCCAGCACCACCTTCCGCCCGGTCCGGGACAGCGTCACCGCGACCTTACCGGCCCCGGCGTGCCGCAACGCGTTGTGCAGCGCCTCCTGGCCCACCCGGTACAGCGCGGCGTCGGCGTCGGTCCCGAGCGCGGGCAGCTCGCAGGCGCCCTCGAACGTCACCGGGACGCCGTGCGCCCGGCCGGCGAGCACCGCGTACCGGCGCAGCGACTCGGCCAGGCCCGCCGCGGCCAGGTCGGGCGGCGCGAGCCCGTCGATGACCGCCCGCAGCTCAGCATGCGCCTCCGCCCCCAATGACGCCACCGCCTCGATCTCCCGGGTGGCGGCCGGCCCGTCGTCGCGTGCGGCCAGGACGGCGGCGGCCCTGGCGTGCGCCCGGAGGGAGAACAGCTTCTGGCTGACCGCGTCGTGCAGGTCCCGGGCCAGACGTGCGCGCTCCTCCAGCACCGACAGCTCCCGGGAGCGCTCGTACAGCCTGGCGTTGGTGAGCGCGATGGCCGCGTGCGCCGCGAACAGTGACAGGATCTCCTGGTCCCGCTCGGTGAATCCGGAGCTCTTGGGCGTGACCTTGTTGGCCGCGAAGATGATGCCGAGGACGCGGTCACCATCCCGCACCGGCACGCCGAGGAAGTGCGTCATCCGCGGATGTGCGGCCGGCCACCAGCCGCCGAACCGGGGATCGGCCTCGAGGTTGGCCAGCCGCTCCGGCTTGCCTTCCTTCAGCAGCACGCCGAGCATCCCGTGCCGCCGCGGCAACGGCCCGATGGCATCCTGCTCGGCGAGGCTCATTCCGTCCACCACGAACTCCGCGAAGGAGTTACCCGCGTCAGGCACGCCGAGCGCCGTGTACTGAGCGCCCACCAGCGAGCGGGCCGAGCGCACGATCACCTTCAGCACGTCGCGTACGGACATCTGCCTGGTGACGGACAACACGGCCTGGCTCACCCGGTACAGCTCGTTGAGCCCGTCGCTCATGCCAACGACGTTATCCCGGCCCATGACGTACAGCATCCGCCACCCGGACCAGAAGGCATCGGCCGCCGGTCCTACGACCATCGGCCAAGGACCAAGGCAACGCGAGACCGATGTGCGATCCGGCGGGCGGAAATAGCGTCAATGGACATGAACTACCCGACAGCGCTTATCACGGGGGCCTCCCGCGGGCTCGGCCGCGCGCTCGCCGCCGGCCTGGCCCGCGAGGGCTACTCGCTCATCCTCGACGCCCGCGACAGCACGGCACTGGCCGAGACGGCCGCCGAACTGCGGACTACGGTGGCTCGCGGCGAGCGAAGCGAGCTTCGCGATCGCCCGGACGCGAAGGCCCCCAAGGGGTCTTCCGGCCGGGTGATACAAGGGCGAGAACCGGAGGAAGGCGGGGGGTCTGGGGGGTTGGTCTCTACCCCCCAGGAAATACTTACCATCGCCGGTGATGTCACCGATCCGGCCCACCGGGCCGCGCTGCGCGACGCCGTCGCCGCCCATGGCCGCCTGGACCTGCTGATCAACAACGCGGGCACGCTGGGCGCGCATCCGCTGCCGGCCCTGGCCAGCTATCCCATAGACGAACTCCGCGCCGCCTTCGAGGTGAACGTGCTCGCCCCGCTCGCCCTGACCCAGCTGATGCTGCCCGCGCTGCGCGGCAACGCCGGAGCCCTGCTGAACATCACCTCGGACGCCGCGGTGGAGGCCTACTCGGGCTGGGGCGGCTACGGCGCCGCCAAGGCCGCGCTGGAGCAGGTTTCCAACGTCCTGGCGGCCGAGGAGAGCACGGTGCGCGTGTGGTGGGTAGACCCCGGCGACCTGCGCACTGACATGCACCAGCAGGCGTTCCCCGGGGAGGACATCTCGGATCGCCCGTTGCCCGCCGCGGTGGTGCCCGGCTTCGTCCGGCTGATCAGCGAGCGGCTGCCCAGCGGCCGCTATCGCGCCGCGGACCTGCTCCCGCTGGTGACGTCATGACCGTCGATTTTGCCCTGCCCGGCCATCTGGAGGCGCACGACCCGCCGGAATCGCGCGGCGTGTCCCGGGACGCGGTCCGGATGCTGGTCAGCCGCCGCTCATCCGGCGAGATCTCACACCACGCCTTCACCGCGCTGCCCAGCCTGCTCCTGCCCGGCGATCTGCTGGTGGTGAACAACAGCGGTACGCTGCCCGCCGCCGTACGAGTGAGCGATGACCTCGTTGTCCACTTCTCTACGCCGCTCTGGGATGGCGCCTGGATGGTGGAGCTTAGAAAACACTTTTCCCCGAACGGCGCCGGCTCACCAGGATGGGAGCTCCGCTTGCCAGCCGGGGCTGTCCTTACCCTGGACAGCCGGGTCTCCAGCCGCCTGTGGCGCGCGCGGCTGTCGGTGGCGGTGGTGCCCTACCTGCTGAGGTACGGCACGCCCATCAGGTATTCGTACGTGGTGCGGGATTGGGACATCGAGTCGTACCAGACAGTGTTCGCCCGGGTACCGGGCAGTGCGGAGATGCCGAGCGCGAGCCGACCGTTCACGCCAGCCGTGGTGACCGAACTGGCGGCGCGCGGGATCCTGATCGCGCCATTGACGCTGCACACCGGGGTGTCATCCCTGGAAGCCGACGAAGACCCGTATCCAGAGCCGTTTGATGTGCCGCCGGCCACGGCGCGGCTGGTCAATCACGTGCGGTCGTCCGGCGGCCGGGTGATCGCCGTCGGAACCACGGTGGTGCGCGCGCTGGAGACGGCGGCCGGCCCGGACGGGCTGGTGGGATCCTCGAGCGGCTGGACTTCGCACGTGGTGACCCCGGATACCGGCGTGCGGGTGGTGGATGGCTTGCTCACTGGGCTGCACGAGCCGCGGTCCTCCCACTTGCGGATGCTGGCCGCGTTCGCCGGGCGGGCGCTGCTGAGCGACTGCTACGAGCAGGCAATACGGTCCGGTTACCTGTGGCATGAGTTCGGGGACGTGCACCTGCTGCTACCCTTACGCCGCGATGGCTACCACGCTGCTCATCACCTTGACCGGCCGGGACCGGCCGGGAGTCACGTCAAGACTGTTCGGCATCCTGGCCCGGCACCCGCTCACCGTCCTGGACATCGAGCAGGTGGTGATCCGCGGCCGGCTGGTGCTCGGCGTGCTGCTCGGCAGTGCCGGGCCGCCCGATCTGACCGGCATTCATGTGGACGTTGGCGCACTGGCCGACGAACTGGGCCTGGAGGCGGAGATCACCACGGCGTCCGGTGAGGCGCCCGGCCGCTCCTCGGGGTCCGGTTTGTCGGCGGCGGCCCGGCGCGGCCGGCTGCATGTCACCCTGCTCGGCAGCCCGCTGACGCCGGGTGCGATCACCGCGATCGCCGGCCAGATCGCGGCTGGGGGCGCCAACATCGACCGGATCGGCCGCCTCGCACAGCGTCCGCTGACCTGCATCGAGATGGACGTCTCCGGCGCCGATCCGGCCCCGTTGCGGGAGGATCTGGCCCGGGCGGCCGCCGCCCACGGAGTTGATGTCGCGGTGCAGCGCGGCGGGCTGCACCGCCGGGCGATGCGGCTGATCGTCATGGACGTGGACTCGACGCTGATCCAGGACGAGGTGATCGACCTGCTCGCGACCCGGGCCGGGTGCGCGGCAGAGGTCGCCAAGGTAACCGAGGCCGCTATGCGCGGGGAACTCGACTTCGCGGAATCGTTGCGGGAACGGGTCCGGCTGCTGGCGGGGCTGCCGGTGAGCGTGATCGAAGACGTGCGGGACGAACTACGGCTCACGCCTGGGGCGCGCACGCTCATCACCACGCTGCGTCGGCTCGGCTACAAGTTCGGCATCGTCAGCGGCGGTTTCACCCAGGTGATCGGCCCGCTGGCCGATTCGCTGTGCATCGACTACGTGGCGGCCAACACGCTCGAGATCGCCGACGGGAAGCTGACGGGCCGGGTGGACGGACCGGTGGTGGACCGGCCGGCCAAGGCCGCCGCGCTGCGGCGTTTCGCCTCGCTGGCCGGTGTTCCGCTGTCCCAGGCGGTGGCCGTCGGGGACGGCGCGAACGACCTGGACATGATCGCCGCCGCGGGGCTGGGCGTCGCCTTCAACGCGAAGCCCGTCGTCCGCGATGCCGCGGACACCTCGCTGAGCTTCCCCTACCTGGACGCGATCCTCTACTTGCTGGGCATCCCCCGCGACGAGATAGAAGCGGCCGAAACAGTCGAGCCCTGAGCCCTCACCGCGCCAACCGCGCGCCCACAGCGCCAACCGCCCGCACCGCGCCACCATGATCATGGGTCAATTGCGGGAATAGTTACCGTCTTTGACCCATGATCATGGGAAGCGCTGCACTCGCTACGGGTTGCGGCGGTCGCGCTCGGGGACTTCGATCGCCTCCACGACCTCGGGGTGATCCAGGGTCTCGCCACCGGGGGCCGCGTCGGCGCCCTCGACCGCGGGAGACACCGCCCCGGGGACCTCGGTTCCGGCCGGTGCCGTCTCGGCCATGCCGTGGGCCCGGCGCTTGGAGTACACGATGGCCGCGACGATGATCGCCACGGCGGCGATCGGGATGCCGATCCGCAGGCCCAGGTTGTGGCTGTACTTCACGACGCTGCTCGCGATCAGCAGCGAGACCAGGTTGGTCACCTTGATCAGCGGGTTGATCGCGGGACCGGCGGTGTCCTTGAACGGGTCGCCGACGGTGTCACCGATGACGGTCGCGGCGTGTGCCTCCGAGCCCTTGCCGCCGTGGTTGCCGTCCTCGACGAGCTTCTTGGCGTTGTCCCAGGCACCGCCCGAGTTGGCCAGGAAGATCGCCATCAGCACGCCGGCCGCGATCGCGCCGGCCAGGTAGGAGCCGAGCGGGGCGTAGCCGAGCGCGAAGCCGACCGCGATCGGGGTGAGCACCGCCAGCAGGCCAGGAGTGACCAGCTCACGCAGCGAGTCCCTGGTGACCAGGTCGATCACCCGGCTGTACTCGGGCTTCTCGGTGCCGTCCATGATCCCGGGGTGGGTACGGAACTGGTTGCGTACCTCGAGCACCACGCCCTGCGCCGCACGCCCGACCGCCATGATCAGCAGGCTGGCGAACAGGAACACCACCGAGGCGCCGATGATGACGCCGACCAGGACGTTCGGCTGGGCCACGTCCAGGTTGAACGCTCCGGTGTGCCGGCCGGCCAGGGCCGACTCCACCGAGGTGCGGAACGAGCCGAACAGGGCGGTCGCGGCGAGCACCGCGGTGGCGATCGCGATGCCCTTGGTGATCGCCTTGGTGGTGTTGCCGACCGCGTCCAGGTGGGTGAGC
>JAFARZ010000318.1 GCA_019245115.1 Streptosporangiaceae bacterium
CAACGGCAACGGCAACGGCAACGGCAACGGCAACGGCAACGGCAACGGCACACAAAATAGCGGAAAGCTGGCGGCCGTGGCGCTCCTACGCCGTCCAGCACCTGTGGGCATTCCTCGAAGAGAAAGAGTAAGGCCAGTGGGCATAAACACCTCGTTCGTCGCACCGGACGCCGCAGCGCCGGCGATATCGGACATCATCGATTCGCCGGTGGGCACGCTGCTGTTGACCGGCGACGGCCGCGCGCTCACCGGGGTCTACTTCCTCGACGCCGGCGACTCCGGGCCGGCCGCCGGCACCACCGCCGACCCCGGCCCGTTCAAGGAGACCAGGGCGCAGCTAGCCGCGTACTTCGGCGGTGAGCTCAAGGACTTCGACCTGCCGCTGGCGCCGAGCGGCACCCCGTTCCAGCTGGCCGTGTGGGCCGAGCTCACCCACATCCCGTACGGCGTCACCACCAGCTACGGCGAGATCGCCCGGGCGCTGGGTAAGTCCCAAGTGGCCTCGCGCGCGGTGGGCGCGGCCAACGGGCGCAATCCCATCCCGATCATCGTGCCGTGTCACCGGGTGATCGGCTCCGACGGCGGCTTGACCGGCTACGGCGGCGGCCTCGCGCGCAAGCTGACACTGCTCCAGATCGAAGGCGCCGCCGGGCTGTGGTGACGCAGATTACCAGCGGGAGGCACCACCGCCGTTCGCTATAAAAATCCTTCACACTGAACGGCGGTGGCTGCTCCGCTGAGACCGGCGGTAGCGTTGGCGCGTGGTCGCCCTGCTGCTCGTGGCTGTGGCACTGGGCATGTCCAACCTCGCCGCGGCGATCGGGATAGGGATCAGCGGAGCCGGACGCGCTGTGCGGGTCCGGGTGGCAGTCGTGTTCGGCGTGTTCGAAGCGGGGATGCCGCTGCTGGGGCTGCTGCTCGGGCACAGCGTGGCGGCCCGCCTCGGGCGGGGTGCGCAATGGCTGGGCGGCACACTGCTGATCCTCGTGGGGATCTATGGCGTGGTCCAGGCGTGGCGGGCCCGCGGTCAGGCGGAATCCGTCCGGGAGTGGCGGCTGGGCCGGATCGTGGTCAGCGGGCTCGCGCTCAGCCTCGACAACCTCGCGGCCGGGTTTGCTCTCGGCGCTTACCACGTGAGCTTCGGCCTGGCCGCGGCGCTGATCGGGGCGGTCAGCGTGGGCATGTCGCTGGCCGGCCTCGAGCTCGGCGCGCGGCTCGGCTCGGCCATCGGCACCCGCAGCGAACTGATCGCCGAGGTGGTGCTGGTCGCGGTCGGCGCCGCCATGGCGGCCGGCGCGATGTAGTTTCGGACGTTTTGGGTGTTGAGAGCCCGGCCGGGCGGGAACCCTTTGGACGATGGACCGACCGGAGGACCTCGAGCCAGAGCAGGTAGCGGAGGCAGAAGGGGCGACGGGCTCAGAGGAGGAGGCCCAGGCCGATTCGGCGCCGCCTCGTGGGTGGCCGCGTCATCCGGTTCTGATCCGGATCTCCCGGATCGCGGCCATCGCGCTGATCGGCGTGGCCGGCGCGTGGCTCGGCATGCTGCTGGCCGGCGGGGCGAGCGTCCAGATCGGGCCGGTCCAGACGCTGATGACGCTGCGCCCGTCGATAACCGGGCAGACCGTGGTGAACGTGCCACCGCTCGGCTCCCTGCAGATGGACACCAACCATGGGCCGCTTCAGCTCAACATCGACGTGCGCCAGCTCAACGAGACCGATGTGAAGAAGCTGGTCGCCGACCCCAAAAGCGTCGCGGGCCTCCCAGATCTGGCGTCCGCCCAGCTCAAGCGCGGCGTCATCGCGGCCACGATCCGTGCTGTCATCGCGGCGGCGATTGGCAGCCTGGTGCTCGGACTGATCGCCTTCCGGCGGATCTGGCCGACGCTGGCCGCGTGCGGCACCGCCATCGGCGTCCTCGCCATCGCGGGCGCGGTCGCCGCCACGAGCTGGAATCCGAAGTCAGTCCTCGAACCGCGCTACACCGGCTTGCTGGCCGAAGCCCCTTCGCTGGTCGGCAGCGCGCAGAACCTCGTCACGAAGTTCGGCCTGTACCGCACCGAGCTGGCACAATTGGTGACGAATGTCACCCGCCTGTACGACACGACCGCCGACCTGCCCGTCTACCAGCCGGATACGGATGCCGTGCGGGTCCTGGATGTTTCCGACATACACGACAACCCCGCCGCGTGGAACATCATGCACTCGATAGTGCAGCAGTTCGGGATCAACCTGATCATCGACTCCGGCGATCTCACCGACCACGGCAGCCAGGCCGAGAACGAACTGGCCACGGAGATCCGCAAGTTCCCGGTGCCGTACGTGTTCATCAAGGGCAACCACGATTCGGGCAGCACCCAGTCGTCGGTGGCCAAGGTGCGCAATGCGATCCTGCTCACCGGGCAGGAAGTGACGGTCGACGGCCTCACCATCATCGGCGACGGCGACCCGCGCTTCACTCCCAACCTCTCCGTCCAGGTCCCGGGCGAGGAAGCCGTGTATCAGACCGGCCAGAAGCTGGCCACCGCGGCCCGCGATATGGTGCGCGAGCCGGACATCGCCGTGGTCCACGACCCGGTATCCGCGCTGCCGCTGAACGGCGCGGTCAAGCTGGTGCTGGCCGGCCACCTGCACCGGAGGGTCAGCTGGATGCTGTCCGACGCGACCCGGGTGTTCGTCCAGGGCTCCACGGGTGGCGCGGGCCTGCGGGCGCTCCAGACGAATCCGCCTACTCCGATCGAGGCATCGGTACTGTACTTCGGTCGTACTGATGGCCAGCTTCAGGCGTGGGACGACATCACAATCGGCGGCCTGGGCGCGACCGATGCCCAGATCCAGCGGCATCTGGCCAGCGATACCGCGCCCGTCGGCGGGCCGGTGCCGGAACTGGGCCCCACGGTGAGCCCGTCGACCATGTGCGGGACACCGAGTGATGCGGGGTCGCCTGGTTCACCTGGTTCACCTGGTTCACCTGGTTCGCCGAGTGGCGCGTGGCCGACGGATTCCGCCACGCCAACGGACTCGGCTACGCCGACGGATTCCTCGTCCGGATCCTCGCCATCTCCGTCGCGATGACATGCCAGGATTCCTCTCATGGAACTGAGGACTGGCCACACGCGTCCAATCCGCATGATGTACTCACGCGCAATTCGCGGCCTCATCGCGGCGGCCGCGCTGGCCGCGATCCTGGCCGGTTGCGGCACGACAGTGGTCAGCTCCGGAACGAACGCCGGGACGGGCGCGAGGCCGGGTTCCGGCTCTGGCGCGGGCTCCGCCGCGAGCACGACGAGCACCACGGCGGCGGCTGGCTGTGCGAACGTGAACGCCGCGACGAAGCTCACCGCGGTCCGCGCCATGCACCTGGTGGAACCGGCCAGGTTCACCTCCATGCTGGTCACCCAGACCAATCCCGGCATCGTGCGCGCCCTGTTCCGTGACTTCTGCCAGGTCATCGCGCACCGGGGCGCATCCAGCCCGGTGACCTGCCCGATGGCGATAGGGCTGTCGTACGGCGGCATGTTCTATGCCGGCGCCCGGCCGCTCGCCAGGTACACCTACGCCGCCAGCGGCTGCGAGATCGTCACCCTCACCCCGGCGGGCACCGGCGCCAGGTCCCAGTCCGCGATGGTGATGGGCGCGGCCGCTGCCGCCGCGCCCAACCTGCACGCCGATATGGCCAGGGCGCTCGGCATGGCTCAGGCGCAGGTCTTCCATCCGTCCAGCCAGGTCAACCAGGGCAGCGGTCCCAGCAAGTAGGCTCGCCGTGTGACTCACGACCTGAAGATCCGGCCCGCCACCATAACTGATGTCCCGGAAATCGTCGCGATGCTCGCCGACGACCCGCTGGGCGCTACCCGCGAATCGCCCGATGACCTCGCGCCGTACCTTGAAGCGTTCGAGCGCGTGGCCAGCGATCCCCGCCAGCATCTGGTCATGGCCCGGCTGGACGGAAAGCCGGCCGGGACGCTGCAGCTGATGATCATCCATGGGCTGGCGCGGCGGGGCGCCATCCGCGCCCAGATCGAGTCGGTGCGGGTACACCGCGGCCTGCGCGGCCGTGGCCTGGGCAGTGAGCTGATCCGGTGGGCGATCGAGGCGGCCCGCGAGGCCGGAGCGGGAATCGTCCAGCTCACGTCCGATGCCTCCCGGACGGAAGCGCACCGCTTCTACGAGCGGCTGGGCTTCGTGAACTCGCACGCCGGCTTCAAGCTCCAGCTCGGCAAATGACCACCGACGACGCGGTCTTCTACGCTCAGCTTCCTACCCTGTTCGGCGCCGCGGCCGCGCTGTTCACCGACGAAGCCGGGCGCGTCCTGCTGGTCAAGCCGAACTACCGCGACCAGTGGTCGCTGCCCGGCGGCATCCTCGAACATGGCGAGCCGCCGCATGTGGCCTGCGCCCGCGAGGTGGCCGAGGAAGTGGGCCTGGAGATCGAGCCGGGACCGCTGCTGGCCGTCGACTGGGTACCACCCGAGGGCACCCGACCCAGCCCCATCGTGTCCTGGGTCTTCGACGGCGGAACGCTGCCATCCACCCAGGAGATCACGCTCCAGGTCGAGGAACTCGACGACTACCGGTTCGTGCCGGCCGAAGACCTGGCCATGTACCTACCACCGCTCATCTACGCCCGGGTCGCCGCGGCAATGCGTGCCCAGGCTGGCTTGCGAGCCGACGGGGCCGGATGCGCCACGGCATACGTGCCCTTCGACCGTGAGCTGAGTTAGGCTCCCACCCATGTCGCTGGCAATGAGCGGCGCGGATGCCGGTCACCTGGCGATCGCCGTAGGCCTCACATACGCGCTCGGCTTCGAGCGCGACCTACGCGGAGCACCAACCGGAGACCGCGTTTTCGCCCTCATCGGCGCGGGCTCGGGCGTCGTGGGAATCATTGGCGCCCATGGAGCGCCGAACGCGGTGGCCGGCGCCATCACCGGCATCGGCTTCATCGGCGGTGGGCTGGTGTTCAGGCAGGCCACCGGCCACGGCCAGGTGGTGATGGGCATCACCACGGCCGCCGCGATCTTCGCCGCCGCCGCGATCGGCGCGGCCGCGGGCCAGGGCCGGGTGCTGCTGGCCGTCGTGGCCACCGCGCTGGCGTTGCTGGTCCTGGAAGTCCGTCACTCCAGGCTGCTCAGCCTGCTGGACGGCCGGCGCTGGGCGGACCGCTTCGGCGACGACGAACGCCCTCCGCCCGATAGTCATTGAACGCGGTAGTCCTGAGGGCGGTATCCGGGATATGGCTGGCCGGTGGGTACGATCTCGACGCCCAGCGGCACCAGCGAGATCGGGATCAGCTTGAAGCTGGCCAGCCCGAGCGGGATGCCGATGATCGTCAGGCACAACGCGATACCGCTGGTCAGATGGCCGATGGCCAGCCACCAGCCGATCAGGATGATCCACAGGATGTTCCCGACCAATGCCCCCGCGCCGAAGTTCCGGCGCGGCACGATCGTCCGTCCGAACGGCCACCGCACGTATCCGGCGATCCGCCACGCCGCGATCCCGAACGGGATCGTGATGATCAAGATGAAACAGATGAGCCCGGCCAGCACGTAGGCAATGGCCATCCACCACCCGCACAGGACCAGCCAGATAACGTTGAGGATCAGCCTCATGGCCGTTGGTCTACCCGGCTGATCGGCCAGCCGAACGCACTTCTAGCTGGTCAAGCAGAGTCGCGGTCGCGGCCGCGATCTCGTCGACGGCCCGGCCGAACGCATCGGCGTTGTGCCCGGCCGGTGCCCGGAATCCGCTGATCTTCCGTACATACTGCAACGCCGCGGCCCGGATGTCCGCGTCGGTCACCGCCTCGGCATAAGGCGGACGAAGGGTCTTGATGCTACGACACATAACCCCATTCTGGGTCACTCGAGCCCTAGTAGCGCCTCCAGGCCCACGGTAAGGCCGGGCGGGAGCGACTTGATGCCCTGGATGCCGAGCAGGACGCCCGGCATGAACGAGGCCCGGTCGAGCGAGTCGTGCCGGATCGTCAGCGTCTCTCCGTGCCCGCCGAACAGCACCTCCTGGTGCGCGACGAGCCCCGCGACCCGGACGGAGTGGACATGTATGTTGTCCACCGTGGCGCCGCGGGCGCCCGGGATCTCCGACGCGGTCGCGTCGGGCGGCGCCTTGAGGCCGGCCTGGTCGCGGGCGGCGGCGATCATGGACGCGGTGCGCAACGACGTGCCAGACGGGGCGTCCGCCTTGGCCGCGTGGTGCAGCTCAATGACTTCGGCTGAGTCGAAGAAGCGTGCCGCCTGCGCAGCGAACCGCATCATCAGCACCGCGCCCACGGAGAAATTGGGCGCGACGAGGACGCGTACGTCCGGCGACTTGGCGGCCCAGGTGCGTACTTCGCCGAGCCGTTCCTCGCCGAACCCCGACGTGCCGACCACCACATTCAGCCCGTGCTCGACGCACCAGCGCAGGTTGTCCATCACCACGCCCGGATGGGTGAAGTCGACGACGACATCGCAAGCGGTCAGGGGATCTCGCCCATCGCCCTCGTCGACCTCGGCGGCGATCTCCATGTCCGGCGCTTCCGTCACCGCGGCGCATACCGTGCGGCCCATCCGGCCACGTGCCCCAAGCACCCCAACTTTTATCACCTGAGCAGAATATATCTGGGGGGTATAAACCAACCCCCCAGACCCCCGGCCTTCCTGCGCTTCCCGCCGTTAGATTCGCCCGGCCAGGAGGGCCTGAAGGCCCCCCGTGACCAGGCGACCGCGAAGCTCGCTGTGCTCCCCGGGGGGTAAACACCAACCCCCCGGACCCCCCGGCCTTCCTGCGCTTCTCGCCGTTAGTTTCGCCCGGCCAGGAGGGCCTGAAGGCCCCCCGTGACCAGGCGACCGCGAAGCTCGCTTCGCTCGCCGCGGGGGCCACTGTGGTCAATGGTGAGCGTGCTCGCTGCGGCATGCCGGGCATGTTGGACACGTCGCGTTCGCTGAGGGAGCGGGCAGCGTGGGAACTGGCGCATATCGCCGCATAGCGGACGCGTGGGCCAGCAATTTTGTGGAGGTTAGGAGCCCTTTGGAGGAAAAGGTGTCGGAAAGCGGCGCCCTTTCGTCCGCGGGGCTCTTTTTCTCCGCGTCGTTTAGCGCTTGCCTATTTCAACTGCTCAAAACGTCTAATCGCGCCAGCCCTCGGGGCCCCCAAATCGTGAAATGTCGGATTTGGGGAGCCGCTCGGGCTTGGGATGCCGGTGGGCGCTTGGGCATGTCCTGGCGGGCTGGGTTATCTTGGGGCATTTGCCTCCCCAGGCTTGTAGTGAATGTGCCATCGCAGACACCCCGCTGTAGGCAATGGCACATTCACTACATCGAGCCAGGGCTGGCTTGGGGCTGGGGCTGGGGCGGGCTGGCTTGTGGCTGGGGCTGGCTGGGGCTGGGGCCGGGGGTAGCTGTGGGCTGGCGTTAGCTCTGGGCTGGGGTAGCTGTGGGTGGGTTAGGTCAGGGCCGAGGTGAAGGTTTCTTTGTCGTCGAAGGGGCCGACCACGGCCAGGGCCTTGGGGCGGGTGAAGATGTCGGCGGCGATCGCGCGGACGTCGTCGTGGGTCACCGCGTCGATGGACGCGAGGATCTCCTCGACCGGCTCCAGCCGCGGATAAACCAGCTCGGCCTTGCCGAGGCGGCTCATCCTGGAGGACGGGTCCTCCAGGCCGAGGACGATCGAGCCGCGGACCTGGCCCTTGCCGCGAGCCAGTTCGCCGTCGGTGAGGCCGCCGTTCACGACCCGAACGATCTCCTCGGTGCAGATGGACAGCACTTCGTCCGCTTTGGACGGAAGGCAGCCCACGTAGACGCCCCACATGCCGGTGTCGGCGTGCTGCGCCGTGAAGCTGTACACCGAGTACGCCAGGCCGCGCTTCTCCCGCACCTCCTGGAACAGCCGGGACGACATACCGCCGCCGAACGCCGCGTTGAGCACGCTGAGCGCGAACCGGCGGTCGTCGGTCCGGGCCAGCGCCTCGCAGCCGAGCACCAGGTTGGCCTGTTCGATGCCGCGCGACACCAGCTGGACACCGACGCCGGCCTGGTCGCCCAAACCGCTTCCCGCGCCAGCGAGCCGAGGCAGCGCGGGCCGGGTGGAGGCCGGCGATTGCCGCAGGGCGTCCGCGAACGCCGACCGCGCCAGCTCCACCACAACGTCATGGTCCACGTTGCCCGCGGCCGCGACGACGAGGTGCTCCGGGGTGTACCTGGCCTGGTAGTGCTCGTAGATCTGCTCGCGGGTGATCGCGTTGATGGAGTCCACGGTGCCGAGAATCGGCCGGCCGAGCGGAGTGTCGCCGAACAGCTTGGCGCTGAACGCCTCGTGCACGGTGTCCGCGGGGTCGTCCTCGTTCATCGCGATCTCTTCGAGGACGACATTGCGCTCGGCGTCCACGTCCTTGGGCGCGATCAGCGAGTTGGCCACCATGTCGGCGAGGACATCCACGGCCAGCGGCAGGTCGTCATCGAGCACCCGCGCGTAATAGCAGGTGTACTCCTTGGCGGTGAACGCGTTCATCTCGCCGCCGACCGCGTCCATCTCCGACGAGATGTCCAGCGCGGTGCGCTTGCTGGTGCCCTTGAACAGCAGGTGCTCCAGGTAGTGCGTGGCGCCCGCGTGGGGAAGATCCTCATCGCGGGAGCCCACGCCTACCCAGATACCGATCGCGACGGAGCGTACCGCCGGCAGGAACTCTGTGACGACCCGCAGGCCGCCGTCCAGGACTGTGTGCCGGACGCTGGATTCGGTGGTCATCTACTCGTGGTGTCCCCGTGAGCGGTGCCGGGTCCGCCGGCGCCCCTCCCCGTCGCCGCCCCGGTCGCCGTCACGGTCGCCGCGGTCACGGGCGGGGCGAGGCGCACGGTCGCCGCCCCGGTCGCCGTCCGAGCCACCGGACAGGTCCTCGCCCGCGGCCTCCCGCTCGAGTACCTCGACCGGGACCAGCGACAGCTTGCCGCGGTCGTCCACCTCGCGGATCTCGACCTGGATCTTGTCGCCGATGTGCACCACTTCGTCGATGTTCTCGATCCGCTTCCCGCCGTGCAGCTTGCGGATCTGCGTGATGTGCAGCAGGCCATCCTTGCCGGGGAGCAGCGAGACGAACGCGCCGAACGTGGTGGTCTTGACCACCGTGCCCAGGAAGCGCTCGCCGACCTCGGGCATGTGCGGGTTCGCGATCGCGTTGATCGCGGCGCGCGCCGCTTCGGCCGCTGGGCCGTCCGTCGCGCCCACATAGATCGTGCCGTCGTCCTCGATCGTGATCTCGGCGCCGGTGTCATCCTGGATCGAGTTGATCATCTTGCCCTTCGGGCCGATGACCTCACCGATCTTGTCCACCGGGACCTTGATCGTGATGATCCGCGGCGCGAACGGGGACATCTCCGCGGGCGCCAGGATCGCGCTCTTCATCACATCCAGGATCGTCATCCGGGCTGCCCTCGCCTGCTTCAGCGCGGCGGCCAGCACCGAGGCCGGGATGCCGTCGAGCTTGGTGTCGAGCTGGAGCGCGGTGATGACCTGCTCGGTGCCCGCCACCTTGAAGTCCATGTCGCCGAACGCATCCTCGGCCCCGAGAATGTCGGTCAGCGTCACGTGCTGACCGCCCTCGTGGATCAGGCCCATGGCGATGCCGGAGACCATGTCCTTGAGCGGCACGCCGGCGTTGAGCAGCGACATCGTCGAGGCGCAGACCGAGCCCATGCTGGTGGAACCGTTGGAACTGATCGCCTCGGAGACCTGGCGGATCGCGTAGGGAAACTCCTCGCGGCTGGGCAGCACCGGGATCAGCGCGCGCTCGGCGAGCGCGCCGTGGCCGATCTCGCGTCGCTTGGGCGAACCGACCCGGCCGGTCTCACCGGTGGAGTACGGCGGCATGTTGTAGTTGTGCATGTAGCGCTTGGTGCGCTCCGGGTTGAGTGTGTCGATCATCTGCTCCATCCGGAGCATGTTCAGTGTGGTGACCCCCAGGATCTGGGTCTCGCCGCGCTGAAACAGCGCGGAGCCGTGCACCCGGGGAAGCACGCCGACCTCGGCGGACAGCGGGCGGATGTCGGTGAGGCCGCGACCGTCGATGCGCACGCCGTCGCGGATGATCCGCTCCCGTACGAGCTTCTTGGTCAGCGCGCGGAACGCCGCGCTGATCTCCTTCTCCCGGCTCTCGAACTGCTCGGCCAGCTTCTCCTTGACCAGGGCCTTGACCCGGTCGACCTCGCCCTCGCGGTCGTGCTTGCCCGGGATGGTCAGCGCCTGGGCGAGCTCGGCCGACACCTCGGCGGTGACCGCGTCGAAGACGTCCTGCTCGTAGTCGGCGAACACCGGGTACTCGGCCGGGGCCTTGTTCTCGGCCGCGGCCGACTCGGCGGCGAGGTCACGCTGCGCCTCGCAGAGCACCTTGATGAACGGCTTGGCGGCGTCGAGGCCGGCGGCGACCGTGTCCTCCGTCGGCGCGACCGCGCCGCTGCCCTCGTCGCCCAGCAGCTTGAGGGTCTCCGGGGTCGACTCAGCCTCGACCATCATGATCGCGACATCGCCGTCCTCCAGCACCCGGCCGGCGACCACCATGTCAAACGTGGCCTGGGCGAGTTGTGAGTGGTCCGGGAACGCCACCCACTGGCCCTTGATCAGCGCGACCCGCACACCGCCGATCGGACCGGAGAACGGAAGGCCAGCGAGCTGGGTGGACATGGACGCGGCGTTGATCGCCACCACGTCATACAGGTGCTCGGGGTGCAGCGAGAGCACGGTCGCGACGACCTGGATCTCGTTGCGCAGGCCCTTGACGAACGACGGGCGCAGCGGCCGGTCGATCAGCCGGCAGGTCAGGATCGCGTCCTCGGACGGACGGCCCTCCCTACGGAAAAACGAGCCGGGAATCCGGCCCGCCGCGTACATCCGCTCCTCTACGTCCACCGTGAGCGGGAAGAAGTCCAGGCCCTCTTTGGGCTGCTTGGACGCCGTGGTCGCGGATAGCACCACGGTCTCGTTGTCGAGAACCACCAGGGCGGAACCGGCGGCCTGCCGGGCGAGCCTGCCGGTCTCGAACCTGATGGTGTGGACGCCGAATTCACCGTTGTCAATAACGGCTTCAGCACTGCGGACACCCTCCACGGGTGAGACCTCCTTGCGGTAGATCCCGCACCCACCCGCCGCCGTGCCGCTTGTGGCCTGGCTGACCCGTTAGGGTTGCCGGCCGGTCTTCGATCGAAGTCCGCGGGTTCCGCGCCCAGCTATGGAGCAACTACCCGGGGACCACTACCGAGGACCGGCCCTGGCGCTCGGGGCCGGGGGCTACGGGATGTCATGTGTTTCGTATTAAGTTGTGTCAGCACCTATGTCAGGCGCCCGGTCAACGCCGGATGCCGAGGCGCTCCCTGGTCGCGCGGTAGCGGTTGATGTCCTTCTTCTGCAGGTACTTCATCAGCCTGCGACGGCGGCCGACCAGCAACAGCAGCCCGCGGCGGCTGTGGTGGTCGTGCTGGTGCACCTTGAGGTGCTCGTTGATCTGGTTGATGCGCCTGGTCAGCAGTGCGACCTGGACCTCCGGCGAACCGGTGTCACCCTCACTGGTCGCGTACTCCGCCAGGATCTGCTTCTTGGTGGCGGTGTCGAGCGGCACGTGGCTCCTTAGGAATGTGAAGCGATGGACAGTGTTCTCGCACGAGGCAGCCGCATGAGGGTGCAGCTCATATCTGTGTAGCACAGTACCTGTACGACACAGCCCCGCATAACCCGGCCATGCGCCAGGTAGCGTTTCACACTACCACGAGCGCCGGAGCAGTCACGCCGATGAGCGTAGGCACACCGGCGAGGCTCTCTTAAACTGGCCAAATGGTCCAGACAAGCGTTGCGGTGACGTCTGCCGAGGAGGCCGACGCTCAGCCAAGACGGCGGCCGGAGTGGGTGCCGCAGTGGTCGGTCCCGTCGGCCTACCGCGCGCTGCGCACGGTGCTCGTGGTGCCTGCGCTGTTCGCGCTGACCTTCGAGGGCTTCGGCAACCTGCAGATAGCGCTGTTCGCCGCGTTCGGTGGGTTCGCCAGCCTGGTCCTGGCCAACTTCGGCGGCACCCGCCGGGACAAGCTGATCGCGCATCTTGGCCTGGCGGTTACCGGCTCGATCGCGCTGATCATCGGCACCGCGGTGAGCGGCATCACCGCGCTGGCCACGATCGTGACGATCCCGGTGGCGTTCGGCATCTTCTTCGCCGGGGTGGCGGGCCCGAACGCGGCCGGCGGCGTGACCGCGGCGCTGCTCGCCTACGTGCTCCCGGTCGCCTCGCCCGGCAACGCGTCGATGATCCCGGACCGGCTGGCCGGCTGGTGGCTGGCCTCGGTGGTCGCGACCGCCGCCGTCCTGCTGCTGTCGCCGCCCGCCGCCGGGGACCGGCTGCGCGCGGCCGCGGGAGCGACCGCGCGAGCGTACGCGGACCTGCTGGACGCGCTGGTCCAGGGCGGCGCCACGCAATCTCAACGGGCAGCCGCGGTGGCCGCCAAGCACCAGCTCATGGTGACGTTCGCCAGCACGCCTTACCGGCCGACCGGGCTGGCCACGGCCGACCAGGGGCTGGGCAGCGTCGTGGAGGAACTCGAGTGGTGCGGGGTACTGATCACCGACGCGATCGACGAGGACTCAGACTTCCCTGAGGACCGGGAACTGCTCGCGGCGGTCGCCGCCGTGCTGAAGCAGATCGCCGCGCTGCTCGGCGGCGCCGACATCACGCCGCGGATCGAGGCGATGGAGCAGCTACGGGTCGCCGGCTGTGAGCGGCAGCGCGCGTCGGATGCGCACACGCCGGACGACGCGCTCGCGGTGGCCAGGCGCGCCTTCCATGAGCAGGCGATCGCCGTCGCGGTGCGGGCCGTGGTCGCCGACGCCATGATCGCGACCCGGCGGGCCGACCCGGAGACCATCGCGGCGCGACGCCGGGGGTGGTACGGGGCGCCACCGGAGGGAACCGCCGCGGAGCGCCGGGTGGCGGCGCTGCATGGGGCGGTCGGGGTGCTGGCCCGGCACGCCAGTTTGCGTTCGGTCTGGATGCTGAACGCCATCCGCGGCTCGCTGGCACTTGCCGCCGCCGTGCTGGTGGCCGACCTGTCCGGAGTTCAGCACGGGTTCTGGGTGGTCCTCGGCACCATGTCGGTGCTGCGCACCAACGCGGCGACCACCGAATCCACCGCGCTGCGCGCACTCGGCGGCACGGTCATCGGGTTCATCGTCGGCGCGCTGCTGCTGCTCGGCATCGGCACCAGCACCGCGGCCCTGTGGGTGGCGCTGCCGATCGCGGTGGCGGTCGCCGCCTACGCGCCGGGTGCGCTGCCGTTCATGTTCGGCCAGGCGGCGTTCAACGTCGTGGTCGTGGTGCTGTTCAACATCCTGATCCCGGTCGGCTGGAAGGTCGGGGTGCTGCGCATTGAGGACGTGGCGATCGGCTGTGTGGTCAGCCTGGCCGTCGGACTGCTGTTCTGGCCGCGCGGGGCGGGGGCGATCGTCGGCGACGACCTCGCCGACTCCTACCGGCGCGGCGCCGCCTACCTGACCGAGTCGGTCAACTGGGCGCTGGCGTTGCGCCCCACGCCGCCCACCGGGTCGGCGGCAGCCGCGATCACGGCTGGAATCCGGCTGGACGAGGGGGTCCGTGGTTTTCTGGCCGAACAGGGCAGCAAGCGCGTGTCTCCTGAGGATCTGTGGCGCCTGGTGATGGCGAGCACCAGGTTGCGGCTCACCGCGTACTCGCTGGCCAGCCTGCGACCGGAGCACGCGTGCGCGCCACAGCCTGA
This sequence comes from Streptosporangiaceae bacterium, assembly GCA_019245115.1. Taxonomy (GTDB): domain Bacteria; phylum Actinomycetota; class Actinomycetes; order Streptosporangiales; family Streptosporangiaceae; genus JAFARZ01. The sequence continues at coordinate 13,764 of JAFARZ010000318.1, forward strand.
CGGCGCCGAGCCACCGGGCATGGCGGAAACCCGTGTCCTGCTGGCACGGACGGCCGGGAACCTGGCGGAGTTCTACGATCAGGTGGCGCTCCTGGTCGGCAGGCCGGTGGCGAACCAGGTGATCGCGCCGCTGCGCGCCCCGTCGCTGGATGATCTGGAGCAGGCGCATCGTCACGCGCACCTGCTGTGGATCAGGGAGAACCTGCATCACCTCGCCTCACGCGCCCCGGTCCTCACCGAGCCCGCGGCCCGGATCGCCGAGCAGCGCCGCCAGCCGTGGTGGAGGTAACCGGGTCAAGTGCAGCTCCATGGATGTGACAATCATGGGGTTGCGAGCGGGTGTTTCTCAGTAGCGGGTGCCGGTTACCTGGATGGCCAGGGGAGCTAGGACGGCCAGGTCTTCCTGGGTGAGGGTTACGTCCATGGCGGCGATGTTCTGCTCGAGCCACTTGATCCGCTTGGTGCCGGGAATGGGAGCGACCGGGACGCCCAGGCGCTCCTCCTGCGCGTAGACCCAGGCCACGGCGACCTGTGCCGGGGCCACGCCCTTGGCTTCGGCGATCTTGCGCACGGTGTCGGCGATCGCCTGGTTGGCGTCCGCCCCGCCGTCGGCGAACCGCGGGTTGCGCCGCCGGAAGTCGTCGGAGGTCAGGTCGGCCATGTCGACCGTGCCGGTCAGGAAGCCGCGGCCCAGCGGGGAGTACGACACGAGCGAGACGTTGAGCTCGCGCATGGCGTCGAGGGCGTCGCTCTCCACGTCGCGGGTCCACAGCGAGTACTCACTCTGCACGGCGGCGATCGGGTGCACAGCGTGCGCGCGACGCAGCAGGTCACTGGTGGTCTCGGACAGGCCCAGGTACCGGACCTTGCCTTCGGCGACCAGCTCGGCCATCGCGCCGACAGTCTCCTCGATCTCGGCGTTCTCCGCCGGGCGATGCAGGTAGTACAGGTCGATATGGTCGGTGCCGAGGCGGAGCAGGCTCGCTTCCGCGGAGCGCTTCACGTAGTCGTGCTCGCCGCGAACGCGGCGGTGGGCGTCGCCGGCGGACCGGTCGATGCCGAACTTCGTCGCGAGTTGCACCTCGTCGCGGCGGCCGGTGATGGCCCGGCCGACCAGGACCTCGTTGTGCCCGGCACCGTAGATGTCCGCGGTGTCGAGGAACGTGACCCCCAGGTCGAGAGCCCGGTGAATGGTGGCGACGGACTCGTCCCAGTCGGTCGCGCCGTACCATTCGCTCATTCCCATGCAGCCGAGGCCCTGGGCGGACACCGTAAGGTCACCTAGCTTGGTGGTGCGCATTACTACCTTTCCTGGCTTTCCTGGCTTTCTTGGCGCTGCGCTTCGCAGACGTGGCGTGAGTAGGAGCCGATCTTGTAGTCGAGGATCTTGAGGCATTCCCGCTGGGTAGCCAGGGCCCGGCGGACCGCGACCCGGTGGGCTCTCAGCAGCTCGAGGCGTTCCTCCTGGCCGGCGCCGGACCTGACCAGTTCCGCATAGCGTTGCATGTCCTTGACCGGCATGCCGGTCTCGCGGAGCTTGGTGATCAGGGCGAGCCAGTCCAGATCGCCTTCGGTGAACCGGCGCCGGCCGTCGGCGGTCCTGTCGATGGGTCCGAGCAGGCCGATACGCTCATACCAGCGCAGCGTGTGCTGGGACAGACCGCACTTGGCAGCCGCCTCGCTGATGCTCCAGGTCGTCACAACAACGAGCCTAGAAGTTAGAGCAAGCTCTAACGCAACTATTCTCTCCGCGCCAAGGCCTCGCTGCGCTCGGCCGGCTTGGGGCCACGACGGAAATTGCCGACCCTCCGGGACGGCAACCGCCGCGGCGCTCGCTTCGCTCGCCCGTCAGGCGAACGTTACCGTGACGTGCTGGAAGCCTAGGGATGTCATCATGCTGGTCAGCATGGACTTTGTGTTGTTCTGCGCGTCGGTCCGTAGCGGGCTCGCGGCGGCGGCCGTCTGGATCTTCTGCTGGGCCAGGATATAGACCTGCTGCTCTGAGTTCGGGTTGCCGCCGAAGAAGTTGCCGATGCGGGTGAACAGGCCCGACTGCTGCGCGAACACGTAGGACTGGTTCACGTTCAGCACGGCCGGTTCCAGTTGCGCTTTGGGCAGCTTGATGCTGACCGTCTTGCGGTCCTGGCTGACCGTGATGTCCGGGCCTTTCAGATGCGAGAAGTCGACGAAGGCGATGTCGCTGCCCTGCCCGACGAACAGCGTCTCGCTGCCGGCCAGGAAGCCGGGCAGGATGCCGTTGCGCTTGGTCAGGTCGACGACCACCTGGAACTCGCCGTTCGCCGCCTCATACCGGCTGAGCTGGCTGATCGACTTGAGGATGGCCGGCTGGGTGCTCACCGTGGTGGTCTCGCCGAACGGGTTCCGAAGCTGCGGGAGCAGGTGGATCGCGGACAGGACCAGCAGGAGCACGATGACCGCAGCCGCGGCGGTGATGATGCCGCCGACGGCTCCGGTGCTCGGGAACAGCCGAAGCCTTCGCCTTCTCAGCGGTCGGGTGATGTCGTGGTCAGTGGTGTACCTGGGGTACTGGTCGGTTTGCTCTCGGGTGCCAGGCAGATCAGGCCTACCCGGCGTTCTCGGCATACGGGCCACGATTATGTCCGCTACCCCCAGATTGACGGTTAATTCGAGATTTTCCGGCATGTTTTGCCGTGACGGGGCATACACCGGTCTATGTACAGGTACACGCGCCGCGACGGACGAACTCACCGGGTCGACCGCTACACCGGGCGCCGCTGGCGCCGCGTCAGGCCGCGGTCACGGGCCGTCCGATGGCTGCTGTGGCTGCTGGTCCTGATCGTCGTGCTGATAATCCTTTCGCAGCTCTTCGGCGGCTTCCAGAAGGGCACCAAGGTCGGCGGCCTGGGCTCCGCTCCCGCCACCGTCACTGCCCCGCGGCAACCTGCCGTCGGCCATGATCATGGGTCACAGGCGGTAACTATTTCCGCAAACGACCCATGATCATGGAAAGCTTGTGTGATGGCGGTCTTTGATGATCTTTCGGCCGAGGAGGAACGGCTGGAAAGCATCCTCCTCGGTTTGAGCGACGCGGAGTGGCGGTCGGAGTCCGGTGCGGCCGGATGGACGGTGGCCGACGTCGTGCTCCATCTCGCGCAGTCGGAGGAGGGCGTCGTCGCCAGCACGGCGGGGGCGGACCTGCGCTCGGCCATCGCCGCGCGATCCGCTGGACCCGGCGGACCTGGCGGACCTGGCGGCACGGTCAACGACCGGGCCGACGAACTGGTGCGCGCGGAACGGGCGGCGCCGACGGAGGTCTTCGCGCGCTGGCGGCAGGCACGCCGGGACGCGCTGGACGCGCTGCGGGCGGCGGATCCACAGCAGCCGCTGACCTGGGTGGCGGGTCCGGTCAAGCCCGCCACGCTGGCCACCACCCGGCTCGCCGAGCACTGGGCGCACGGCCTGGACATCACCGGCCCGCTCGGCATCGACTTCGCCGACAACGAACGGCTGCGGCACATCGCCTGGCTGGCCCACCGCACGCTGCCGTATGCCCTGACCATGGCCGGTGAACAGCCGACCGAAGTGCGGTGCGAACTGACCGCGCCGGACGGCACGAGCCACTGGACGTTCGGCCCGGAAAACGCGGGGTCGTCGATCAGCGGACAGGCCGGCGCGTTCTGCCGGGTCGGCGCACAGCGCCTCAGCCCCGAAGCGTCCGGCCTGCGCACTACGGGCCCGCACGGCGCCACCGCGCTGCGCGTGCTGCGGACCTACGCGGTCTGACCGCGACCGCTAACTGCTAACCACCCGTCACAGGCGAGGGTCGACGGGCTCGGATTCCAGGGCCAGGACGGCGAAGACGCATTCGTGCACCCGCCATAGCGGCTCGCCGCGCGCCGCGCGGTCCAGCGCCTCCAGGCCCAGGGCGTACTCGCGCAGCGCGAGGGAGCGCTTGTGGCCGAGCGCGCGGTTGCGCAGCCGGGCCAGGTTCGCCGGCTCCAGATAGTCGGGTCCGTAGATGATCCGCAGGTACTCGCGGCCGCGCACCTTCAGCCCGGGCTGGACGAGCCCCTTCAGACCGCGTGTCAAGCCACCGGCAGGTTTCACCACCATGCCCTCTCCCCCGGCGGCGGTCAGCTCCTCCCACCACGTCACTCCGGCGCCCTCCGATCCGGGGTCGGTGAGCGACACCACGCATCGCCGCGTCGCGGTAAACAGCGAAGGATCCGCCGCAACGAGCCGGTCCGCCAAGTCGAGGTGCCACAGGTGCGGACGGTCGTGGTAGATGGCGCCTTCGGTCGCCAGGAGCTGGAAGGGGGCGATGCGGACGCCGTCCAGGCCGGAGGTCGGCCAGCAGTACCGCAGATACGCCTGCGTGAACCTCGCGGCGTTGGCCGACCGAGCCCGCGTGCTGCCGAGTAGCGGCTGTAGGGGGATGCCGCGCGCGGCGGCGTCCTCCAGCAACCGCACGGCGACCGGCAGCGCGGCGCGGGCCGCGGCGCCGGTCGCCGCGTACTGATCGCGTAGCAACTGCCCGGCCTTGGCATTCCAGGGCATCAGCTCGGCGTCGAGCAGCAGCCAGGAAGTCCCGAGCGAATCGAACAGCTCGGCTTTCTCAAGACAAGCACGTACCCGCGAGGTCAGCGCCTGCGTCAGTTCGGCATCGAAGAACGAGCGTCCAGTGCGCGTCCACATCCCATTCCCGAACCGCGAACCGGGACGCGAGACAAGCAGCACCGCCCGCGACCCCATGTGCTTCTCCTCGCACACCACGGATTCGACCCCGTCGCTCCGATACGCAGAAAAAGCAGCAGACGGATGTTCAAGCACGTCCCCGTCCGAAGCAGCGGCCACGGGCGCCATGGTCGGGGGCAGGTACAACAACAGCCGAGGGTCGATCGCGAAGCGACTCATAACCTCCAATGCCGCCGCCGCATGGGCCTCACGCACGCTGACCCGGCCGATATACCCGGTCTCGATGACGCGCTTTCCGGACACGTCGGTGATGTCGAGGACGCCGGGATCACGCTGTCCGGTGGGAGCAACCCCGGGGAAAGGCTTCGCCGGTGTGTAGTAAACAGCGCCCGCGGAAACTGAAACAACAGTACGTTCGGGATAATTCAAAGCACTGAGACGGCCACCAAAAACACAACCGGTATCGAGGCACAGGGTGTTGTTGAGCCACTCGATCGCTGGTACTGGGGTGTGGCCGTAGAGCACCATGGCCTTTCCGCGGTACTCCTCCGCCCACGGGTAGCGGACCGGCAGGCCGTACTCGTCGGTCTCCCCGGTGGTCTGCCCGTACAGGCAGAACTCGCGCACCCGGCCGGACGTGCGCCCGTGGTAGCGCTCGATCAGCCCGGCGTGCGAGACGACCAGCCGCCCGCCGTCCAGCACGTAATGGCTGAGCAGTCCGTCGATGAACTGTCCGGCGGCATCCCGGAACCCGGGCGGCTCAGCATCGAGTTGCGCCAGCGACTCGGCCAGGCCGTGGTTGATCTTCACGTTGCGGCCGCGCAGCGCGCGCAGCAGCTTGGCCTCGTGGTTGCCCATCACGCACAGCGCTGTCCCGGCCTCGACCATGCCCATGACCAGGCGCAGCACACCGGGCGTGTCGGGGCCGCGGTCGACCAGGTCGCCGAGGAAGATCGCCCGCCGGGCGTCCGGGTGGCGGGCGGAGGTGGGCCGGCCAGCCTCGTCGCGCTCCAGCTCATAGCCGAGTCCGGCGAGCAGCGCCTCAAGCTCGGCGCGGCAGCCGTGCACGTCGCCGATCACGTCGAACGGCCCGGTCTCGTGCCGCAGGTCGTTGAACAGGCGGGTCCTGGTCACCGTCGCCGCATCGACCTCTGCCTCGCCGCGCAGCACGTGCACGTAGCGAAAACCCTCGCGCTGCAATCCTTTGAGGCCGCGTTTGAGCTGGTCGCGCTGGCGGCGCACCACGGCGGCGCCGAAGTCGCGATCCGGCCGCGTGGCGTTCCGCGCCACGCACACACCGTCCGGCACGTCGAGGACGACCGCCACCGGCAGCACGTCGTGCTCCCTGGCCAGCGCCACCAGCCCGCGCCGCACCTCGGACTGCACGTTTGTCGCGTCGACGACGGTCAGCCGGCCGGCCGCCAGCCGCTTGCCGGTGATGTAGTGCAGCACGTCGAATGCCGCCTTCGTTGCCGACTGGTCGTTCTCATCATCCGAGACCAGCCCGCGGCAGAAATCCGACGAGATCACCTCCGTGGGCCGGAAATGCTTTGCCGCGAAGGTGGACTTTCCGGATCCGGACGCGCCGACGAGCACGACGAGGCTCAGCTCAGGGATGTCCATCACGCCTCCTTCGCGTCCTTTGTGTGCTTTGTGTGCTTTGTGAACACGGCTAGCTGGGTCGGTGGCCCGGCCTCGTCGTCCACGTCGCCGACGGCGCGGAACGCCGCCGCGTACCCATATCCGGCCGAGATTCGCGTCGCCCACTCCGTGAACTCGGCGCGGGTCCACTCGAACCGGTGGTCGCGGTGCCTGAAGTGTCCCGGCGGCAGCGTGTCATAGCGCACGTTGTATTCGGCGTTCGGCGTCGTGACCACCACGGTGCCGGGCGCGGCGAAGCCGAACACCGCCAGCTCCAGTGACGGCAGCCGGTCCGGGTCGACGTGCTCGATGACTTCCATCAGCACGGCCGCGTCGAGTCCGGCCAGCCGGTCGTCGCGGTAGGTCAGGGCGGACTGGAAAAGCTTCAGCCGTTCCCGCTGCTTGTCCGGCATCCGGTCCAGGCGGAGCCGCCGCGCCGCGAGCTGGAGCGCCCGCATCGACACGTCGGTCGCGACGATTTGCTTGACGTCCTTGAGGTCGGTGTCCGCGAGCAGGTCGGCGATGAGCTCGCCAGCCCCGCAGCCGAAATCCCCGACCGTGCGGGCGTTGATCTCGCGCAGCACGGCCAGTACGGCCGCGCGGCGCCGCGACCGGAGGTCCAGGCCAATTGGGAACTGCGACCGGAGGTCCAGGCCAATTCGGGGCTGTACCGCCAGCGGCTTTTGCGCCTCGTCCGCCTCCGGGTGCGGGTGGCCGACCGCGTTGTCCAGTTCCTCCGGATCGGTGTCGTCGGTCTCCGCGAGGCGGGCCAGCGCCGCTGAGGTCAGCTCCCGCCGGTGCGCCAGGTACCGCTGCGTGATCAGCGCCCTCTCCGGGTGGCCGGCCAGCCAGTCGCCGCCCGCGCGGATCAGCTTGTCGACCTCGTCGGTGGTCACCCAGTAGTGCTTGGCATCGTCGAGCGCCGGCAGCAGCACATAGAGGTGGTTGAGCGCGTTCCGCAGGGTCAGCGTGCCTGCCAGAGCCAGGTCAAGGTAAGGCGAATCACCCCACCCGGCCGGATCAAGCGGGACGGCGTTGGCTGTCACGGCCCAGCCCAGCGGCTCGAACACCCGGCGTGCCAGGTCGGCGCCGCGGCCGGAGGCCCAGGCAAATTCAGCGCCGCCACGGCAGCGCAGCGCGGGCACCCTTATCTCCAGCGGGATCGGGGTCGCGGCGAGCTCCGGCCGGGCGTCGCAGCGGCCGGTCAGCGCGGTGCGGAACACCTCCTTCAGCGCCACGGCCAGCATGCTGGACGCCGCATAAGGCCGGTCGTTCACGTACTGGGTCAGCTCGCCGTGCGTGCCGCCGTTGCCGCGGCCGTTGCTGCCTCGGACCAGTGCGATCGGATCGACCTCGAGCAGCAGCGCCGCCGTGCAGGTCTGCGCTGTGGCCTCGGGGTAGAACACGTGCGCCGTTCCCGCCGATACTGCGAACGATTGCAGCCGGTCCGGATGCTTGTGCAGCAGATATCCCAGATCGGTCGCGGGCCTGCAAGTCGCCGTAATGGTCAACAGCACGACTGCAATCTAACCGTCAAGGCAAACCATTTTTTGCAACGAACGAACTGTGGTTTCTCCCCTGGGACCCTGGCCCGCTAGACGTGCTGGGTGGCCAGCTTGGCGCTGAATCCCAGCAGGACGGCGCCGGTGGTGGCGTCGAGGGAGCACCGGACCTTGCGGCGGGCGAGCACGGTCCGGAGCCCGTGCATGCCAGCGACGATCACGAACAGCCAGGCCATACCGAGGATCGAGAACGTCGAGCCGATGAGCAGCACCCAGCCGAAGCCGACGCCCGAGGGCAGGAACTGCGGGAGGACCGCGAGGAAGAACACCAGGACCTTGGGGTTTGTGATGTTGGAGACGAAGCCCTGACGCCAGCCCGCCAGCGCGACGCCCGTTCCAGGCATCTGGGTGTTGTCGAGTGAGGTGTACTCGCCACGGATAGCCGACCGGACGGCCTGGATGCCCAGGTAGGCGAGATAGCAGACACCAGCCCACTTGATTGCCTGGAACACAGGCTCGGCCCGCAAGATGATCGCCGAGAGCCCGGTGACGGCCGCCATCCCTTGCAGCAGGTTGGAACTCGAGACGCCGGAGGCGGTCCAGCCGCCGCGTTGCCTGCCGCCCACCAGGGTGTTCTTCGTCACGACAGCGAAATCCGGTCCGGGGATGAGGATGATCACGATGGCGAAGGCGAGGAACTCGCCGTACCTGGACAAGGACATACGACGCAAATTATCCCAGGGGCGGCTGTGCGTACATTTGTTTTATGCGCTGGGTGCTGCACGTTGACCTCGACCAGTTCATCGCCGCGGTCGAGGTGCTGCGACGGCCGGAGCTGCGCGGACGGCCGGTGGTAGTGGGCGGGGACGGCGACCCGACCAAGCGCGGCGTGGTGGCTACCGCGTCCTATGAGGCGCGCGAATACGGGGTGCATTCCGGTCAGCCGCTGCGGACGGCGGCACGGAAGCTGCCCGATACGGCGGTGTTCCTGCCGGTGGATTTCGCTGCCTATGAGGAGGTGTCGGCGGTGGTCATGGACGTGCTGCGGGACACCGGTGCGGTGGTCGAGGTGCTGGGCTGGGACGAGGCGTTCCTGGGCGTGGAGACGTCCGACCCGGAATCGTTCGCCCGGGACGTGCGGGAGCGGGTGCTGGCCGCGACGGAGCTGTCGTGCTCGGTGGGTATCGGGGACAACAAGCTGCAGGCCAAGCTGGCCACCGGGTTCGGGAAGCCCGCTGGGGTGTTCCGGCTGACGTCGGCCACCTGGTTCTCGGTCATGGGATCGCTGCCGACCGACGCGCTATGGGGCATCGGCGTCAAGACCGCCAAGAAGCTGGCTGGGCTCGGGATTTCTACGGTGGCCGAGCTGGCGGCGGCGGATCCGGACGAACTGGCCGCCGTGTTCGGGCCGACCACCGGGCCATGGCTGGTCATCCTCGGGCGCGGGATCGGTGACTCAGAGGTGGACGCCTCTCCCTATGTCGCTCGTGGGCACGGCAAGGAGGAGACGTTCCAGTCGAACATTGCGTCGTGGTCCGTGGTCGAGTCCGAGGTGGTGCGGATCGCACGGCTGCTGGCCGAGGACCTGGCGTCGGAGTCGCGCCCGGTGGTGCGGGTGGTGGTGAAGGTGCGGTATGCGCCGTTCATCACTGAGACACACGGGGTTGCCCTGAAAAAGACAGCAGAGCAGGACATGACGTTGGAGGAGGCCGCGCTCGCCGCGCTGGCCCGGTTCACCGGGCGACGGCCGGTGCGACTGCTCGGCGTCCGCGCGGAGTTCGAGTCAGTTGACGCGTTAGAGCGGGCGGGACATGGCGATCTCGGTCAGGGCCGGGTTGGATGGCAGCGGCTGGCGCTCGCCGGTGGGGATGAAGCCGCAGCGTTCGTAGAGCCGGACGGCGGGCTTGTTGTTCTCAGTGACCCACAGGTGCAAGGTGACGGCGTTCGTGATCGTTGCGGCCCAGTCCGCCACGGCGTCGATCAGGGCCTCGCCGACACCATGCCCGCGAGCCTCCGGCCCGACCCACATCGAGACCAGCTCGATGACGCCCGGTTCCTCCTGGTAGCCGCCCGCCAGCCCGACGGGGTCTGTCCCGCCCCCGTCGAGGTAGGCCAGGAAGGTGCTGTTGCCAGCGATCCGGCCCAGCCATTGTTCCCTGGTGAACGCCGCCTGCTCGGCGTATGTCGACCCGAACGCGTCCGGCGCGTCACGCAGCGCCGCGAGCCGGATGTCACGCAGGTTCTCCCAGTCCTCGGGAGCCGCCGTTCGCACCAAGACCATGACACATGGTTGCGTCACGCAGGCGTTGCGGGCAACTTGTTTCCAGTCGCTTGCCTCCGTTGCCCCCGCTTTGCCTTGCCCTGTGTTGCCTTGCCTTGCCGGGATGCCGAGGTGCCGGGTGCCGAGGTGCCGAGGTGCCGTTTGGACAAACCTGGACATTCCCGAGGTTTTTGGGCACCTCGCGACGTGACCCAATGCCGCGTAGCCAGCTAAGAGCCGCTCTCGCGGAAGAAAAGTAGCCGTTTCCGTGGAACTTTAGAGCCCCCTGGAAGAAAGGCGCCGAAAACCGGCGCCTAATGTTCCGCGAAGCACTTTTGTTCCACGAAATACCCATTCCGAGCGCGACCCTCTCCCCCGCAAATACCGCAATTCGTGAAATGTCGGGCGCGAGCGCGGGCCGGGGTGACGCGCATGGGGAACGGAGGGCACGGGGGCGGGGGCGGGGGTGACGCGCATGGGGAGCGGAGGGCACGGGGCGCGGGGGGGTGGGGGTTAGGCGGGGGGTGGGAGTTCGTTGCGTTCGGCGGCTTTGGCCAGACGGCGGGCTTCCTTGAGGGAGACGCCGCGGGCCTGGGGCGGGAGACGGAAGATCGTTACGCCGCCCATCAGGTTGAAACCACGGATCCGGACCACTGGCGCGCTGGGGCGAGGACTGCGCTGGTTGCCGCGCACCTCGTTGCCGCCCATGAGCGAGAATCCGCCCATCTCCACCTCGACGGAATCCGGCACGTACACGTTCGAGCCGCCCATCAGCGAGAACAGGTTGAGAGTGAGCTCGCCGCCCGCCATCTCCGCCTCGCGCAAGTCGATCTCGTCGCCGCCCATGATCGCGACAGCGTTGATCCTGCCCACCGTGCGGAACCGGCCGCGGCGGTGCGAGCCGCCCATGATCGCGACCATCCAGCGGACCGGCTTGCGCGCGGTGGACTGAGCGGGCGCCGACACCGCCGGGGCATCGGCCTGCGCCGGAAGGTCGCTGGTCAGCGCGGCGAGGTCGCCCCGCGTCTTGGCGGCAAGGGCCCGGCCGGCTCGATCCTCGAGTTCGTCCAGCGTGAGACGCCCGACGGCCGCGTGCTCGTTGAGCGCCTTGAGCGTGACGTCACGCTCGGCATCCGAGACCCGCAGGGAATCCCCTGGGTCGCTCACCATTGCCCCCTCTTGCAAGAACGACATTTCGCCACGCTAGGTTACGCCCCGGGGCGGCATGATGGAAGCGGAGGAAGCCATGGCCGAGCGAAACTGGACGACCGCCGACATACCTGACCAGACAGGACGGACGGCCGTGGTCACCGGCGGCAACGTCGGCCTCGGCTTCGAGGTGGCGCGCGCACTGGGCGCGCGCGGCGCGCAGGTGGTCATCGCCAGCCGGGACACCGGCAAGGGGGCGGGAGCGGCGGCGAAGATCGCGCCTAAGCCGGATGTGGTGCGCCTCGACCTGACTTCGCTGGCCTCGATCCGGGAAGCCGCCGCGGAATTGCGGTCCCGGTACGCCAAGCTCGACCTCCTGATCAATAACGCGGGCGTGATGATGACGCCGTACGCCCGGACCGAGAACGGCTTCGAGCTGCAACTCGGGACCAACCACCTCGGCCACTTCGCTCTCACCGGGCTGCTGATCGACCAGATGATGGACGTGCCAGGCGCGCGGATCGTCACCGTGAGCAGCATGCTGCACCAGCGGGGGAGCATCAACTTCGACGATCTGGCGTACGAGCAGCGGTACAACCGCTCGGCGGCCTACGCCCGGTCCAAGCTGGCCAACCTCCTGTTCGCCTACGAACTCGAGCGCCGGCTCGAACGGGCCGGCCGCCAGGACCCGATCTCACTCGCCGCGCACCCCGGGTACGCGAACACCGAACTGGGCCGCTACCTCCCCGCCCCGATGCGGCTCGGCGTGGGGCTGGTCAATCCCCTCTTCGCACAGAGCCCGGCAATGGGCGCGCTGCCGCTGCTACGCGCGGCCACCGATCCGGCCGTCCGTGGCGGTCAGTTCTACGGGCCGTCCAGCCGGACCCAGATGAGGGGTCATCCCAAGCTGACCGCATCCAGCGCCCGGTCACACGACGAAGAACTGGCCAGCCGCCTGTGGACCGAATCCGAGCGGCTGACCGGGGTCAGATACCCCCTTTGATCTTGGTTAGCTCGCGTACGTTTTCGGCTAGCCAGGAGCGAAGCAGTGACGTCGTTCTAAAGAAGGTTAGAATCCGGTCTTTAGCCGAGGCAGTTTCCAGCCACGCTTCTACCGGCCATTGCTGCCACGCGGTCAGGCCTTTGTAGCGGAGCAGCGTGACGCGGGGGTGGTCGGCGGCGTAGCCGCGCGGGGCGGACTTGAGGGCGCCGTGGCCGTGGATGGACGGGCCGGCCCGCTCGACGGCGGCCGTGATCCGCTCCAGCTCGGCGCCGGTTTTGTCATCGGCGACCGCCTCCCGGTAGCGGGCGAGCTGGTCCGATTCCAGGTGCCACATGCCGGCGCCCGCGCCGAGGCCTTCGGCGGAGAGCTGGATGTAGAGCATTTCCCCGACCGTCGCGCCTATGTGGGTCTTATACGGCGATTTATCGGCACTAAAGCGGACGTCGCGGTATGGACGGAAGATCTTCGGCTCGCCGAACTCCTCCGCCAGTTCCTCCGTCAGCTCGGTCATCGGCTTCAGGATTTTGTCGGTGTAGACGGCCTTGTTCTCCGTCCAGTACGTCTTCGAGTTGTCGGCCGCGAGCCCGTCGTAGAAGTCGAGGGCCTCCTCCGGCCAGCCGCTGAACGTCATGACGACAACCTTAGGGGCAGGCTGGAAAAGCCGCAGAGGGTGTTGTTCAGGCGCGGGACGGGGTCGCCGGCCAGTTCGATGGAGGCCGCTTCGCTGGCGAGCGCGGCGAGCACTGCCTCGCCCTCCATCCGGGCGAACGCGGCACCGACGCACAGGTGGATGCCCGCGCCGAACCCGACATGGCCGACGGCCTTGCGGCGGATGTCGAACCGGTCCGGGTCCTGGAATCGGCGCGCGTCCCGGTTGGCGGCGGCCAGGAACAGCAAGACCTTTTCGTCCGGCTTTATGGTGGTTCCCGCGACCGTAACCTCGCGTGTCGCGGTACGGAAGAACGTTTGCACCGGCGAGCCCCAGCGCACGCTCTCCTCGAACGCCGGGCCGGCCAGCGACGGGTCGTCGTGGAGGAGTTTCCACTGCTCAGGGTGGGTGGCCAGGCCACGCAGGGCCTGCTCCAGCGCCACCACCGTGGTGTCCACCCCGGCGGTCAGCAGCGACCGGACAAGGAGCCCGGCCTCCTCCTCGGTGACCAGGCCTTCGTCCGCGCACTCGTACACTCTGGCGGCGAGCCCGCCGGGCAACAGGGCGGATCGTTCGCAGCGGGCCGTGATCCATTCGATGGCCGGGCCGGATGCGCTCGCGGCCTTCCTGGTCAGCTCGTTGCGCGGGCCGAACGCGTTGAAGGCCAGGTTCCCGTAGGTCAGGAGTGCTTCCCTGGTGTGGGCCCGGGCTTCCTTGGCCTGGGCTTCGCCTTGTGGCAGGCCGATGGCCCGCGGGAACACGTCGAGCGGGAACGCCTCGGCGATATCGCGCACGCCGTCCACGTCGCCGCGCCCGACCAGGTCTGTGGCGAGAGCGGCGGCGCTCTGGTCGAACTCAGCCTTCAGCTCGCGGACGGTTCGTGGCGACAAAGCGCGATTTATCGCCTTCCGGGCGCGGGAGTGTTGCGGCGGGTCGGCCTCGAGCAGCAGGCTGGGGCGCCGCCACGGCTTCTCCGTGCGGAAGTTGCTGAGCCCGACACCGGCCGATGAACAGAAGGTCTCCCAGTCCAGGAGGACCGCGTGCACCTCTTCGTAGCGGGCCATGCCCCAGATCCCGTACCGCTCCAGCCACACGACGGGGCCTGCCTCGCGCAGCTCTTCGTGCCTCGGCCAGGGATCACGAAGGAATTCGGCGGAAAACGGGTCGATCGAGGAAACCGGTGCCATGACCCATCATGCGCCTCACCCGCGGGCAAAGATCAAGCCCTCCCGGGTCTCTCCCGGGTCTCTCCCGGGCGGCCGACGCCTCGGAGGCCTTGCCGAACAGATGGTCGCCTGGCGGACCGTTTTGTCCGGTTACGTCCGACCATCTGTCAAGCAAAGCTTTGCTATGCATCGCAGGGTTAGGTATCCAGACGGCCTGGAGGGACGCAAACAAGCCCTGGCGGCTCTCGCAATGGTCGAGACAGTTACGGATTGCGAGCGTTCAGGGATAACGTGCGTTCGCGGCTTTGCCTTTTGTGCTTTGCGTCCGCGCTCTTCGGTGAGGATTCGCTGCCGGCCTGCGTGAACTGCGCGTATCACCGCATAGCGGGCACAGGGGCGCGCCATTACGTGGAAGAAAGAAGCCCTGTGGAGGAAAAGGTGCCGTTAAGCGGCGCCTTTTCTTCCGGAAGGCTCTTTTCTTCCACGACGTCCACCGCGACCGCCGTCGCATAATGCCCGTATCCCGGCAAAACCGGCGGCCGCCCACGACATGACCGCGAACCCGGTCTACTTTGGGCGCTCGCAGTGGACGGGTAAGCATCCGCGACCTTTCCCGCGCGTACGGTGCTCGGTCGCCCGGTCGCCCGGGACAGCCAGCCGCTTCCGATTGCTTCCCCCGCTGACGGCCCCCAAGATCACAGGTGTGTGTCCTCGGGAGAGCGCTAATGCCAGGGCGACGACCGTAAGGAACACCGCCATGATGAGGGCAAGCCTGAGGGCGCGGCGCGGCTCGTCCAGGATGCGATCGATCAGCTCGACCACGGTGGCCGGTACCTCGCTGGCACGACGACGACTGGCCACGACTCACCTACCGCGGCGGTTGCGGAGGGGATGTTCCTTGTCATTCAGGCAGGTCACAGTTACCTGCTCCTTTCTCGCTGCTGTAGGAATTCAGCGCGTCCGCGCGGATGGCTCAACCGTAACCGCTTTCTCGTGATTTCGCAACCACTCATGGGAATGGTCGACCACTTTCTATAACTTATACGCTAATATTAGCGATGATTTTAACGTTATTATTATCGCTAAAGCCGGAGCGCTGTAGCATCTGGTGGAGTTGCCCTGCTGAAGGATGCCGCCCGATCGGCCACGACATGGCGCGGAATCTCCGCGATCCGATAGCCTGTGCCGCGAAGCGATACGCGGAGGATATTTCGTGTCGGAAAATTGGGCAGCAGTCGGCGACGCTATCTCCGAGGGCATGCGTGAGCGCAAGATGAAGCAGAGTCAACTTGCGAAGGCCGCGAACGTAGATGCTCAAACGATCCGGCAAATGGTGAGGACTCCGGGTAAGCACCAGCAGAATTCGCGAACACTAGCGGCGCTTTCTGTGGCACTCGGCAAGCAGGAGAAATACCTCGAGAACGTTCGAGATGGACGTCTACAGCAGCAAACAGCCGAGGATGGTGCGGACGAGGCGAACCCGCTATCTAGCCTTGAATCTCGGATGAGCGCGCAGGAACAAATACAACGTAGACTCATCATTATGCTGGACCAGCGCCTTGGGAACGTCGTCGACGTTATTTTTGACCCAAGTTCGGGAATTGATATGCCATCTGAAATAAAGGATTACCGTCACGATAAGTAGGCCGACCGCACGCTGCCGACTCGCCGCTTCCACGAACGGACGGTGGTGCTTCGATCTGAGATCGGGTAGACGTTACGCATGGGCACGCACGAGGTTGAGCTCACTCACCTGGACCAGCCGCTGTTCGACGAAGCGGGCGCGACCAAGGGTGACCTGGTCTCATATCTGGACGCGGTAGCGGACCGTATTCTGCCGGGCCTGCGGGACCGGCCGCTGTCGGTGATCCGGGTGCG
The DNA here is from genome assembly GCA_019245115.1 of Streptosporangiaceae bacterium. Classification (GTDB taxonomy): domain Bacteria; phylum Actinomycetota; class Actinomycetes; order Streptosporangiales; family Streptosporangiaceae; genus JAFARZ01. The sequence goes on from JAFARZ010000318.1 coordinate 29,689, forward strand.
GGGAGGCCAGGAACCGTTCATGCAGAAGAACGTGCCCAACTATGCGCCATCATGGATCCGCACCGTCTCCATGTGGGCCCAGGCCTCAGGGCGCGAGGTGCGGTACGCGTTGTGCGACGACAAGCCGACGTTGATCTGGTTCGCCAACCAGCGCGCGGTCGAGTACCACGTGACGCTGGCCCCGGCGGGCCACCTGGACCGGCCTACTTATGTCGTGCTGGACATCGACCCCCCGTCCCCGGACGCGTTCGAGCAGGCGGTGGCGGCCGCGTTGCTGGTGCGGCAGGCGCTGACCGACGTCGGCCTGGCTGGCGCGGTCAAGACCAGCGGCGCCAAGGGATTGCACATCTACGTGCCGGTCGACTCGCCGTCCGCGGAGGACGCGGCGGCGGCGACGCGGGCCCTGGCCGTCCGCGCCGAAAAGCTCGAGCCGGCCCTGGCGACAACGGCATTCATCCGGGACGACCGGGAAGGCAAGGTGTTCATCGATTCGACGCGGTCCCACGGCGCCACCGTGGTGGCGGCGTACAGCCCGCGTGCCCGGCCGGGCGTGCCGGTGTCGTTCCCTGTGGCGTGGGACTCTCTCGGTGACGTGTCGCCACGCGACTTCACCGTGCGCAACGCGGCATCGCTGGTCGCCGACGGCGATCCGTGGGCGGCCGCGCTGCCGGCGCCGCAGGTGCTCCCGGCATCGCTGGTGGAAGAGGGCCATGCGATCCCGGTCGCCCGTGTCCAGGCCATGCACGAGGGCAAGCGCCGAGCCCGCGCCGCCCGCCCGCGCTCCGTATAGGCGCGGTTAGCTGGGGTTCCAGCGTTCGGTGACGTCCTGCCAGGTGGGCGCCGGGCCAGGGAGTTCCTCGCGCTCGGCCGCCCGCAGGCCGTCCAGGGCCAGCGCCAGGTAGCGTCGGCGCAGCTGCGTGGTGCGTTCCGGGGTGCCGGCCTTTATGGCGGCGACGAGCTCGAACATGAGCGAGATGTCGTGCACGGTCACACCCGGCCGGAGTACGTCGCGGACGAGGCCGAACAGTTCGTCCTGGAGCGCGGCGGAGCGATTGGCGAGTTCGAACATGTCCGGGGTGGGGGCGAACTTCCCCGCCAGCGCCAAGGTCAACGAGGTGGTGTCCGCGTCCACCAGTTCCCGCATGAAGTCCACGAAGACCTGCCAGTGGTCGCCATCGGCCCGGATCCGCTCGAGCGCCTCCTCCACTCCGGCGACATACCTCAGCAGGCCATCGGTGCAGAGCTTGCGCAGGAGTTCGTCTTTGCTGGCGTAGCGGGTGTAGAGGGCACTGATGCCGACGCCGGCGTGCTTGGCCACCGCGGTGATCGGCGCGCCAGGGTCGCTCACGAACACGGCCCGGGCCGAGTCAAGGATGCGCCGGTCGTTACGGGCGGCCTCGGCCTGGCGGCCGCTGAGCGGACCATGTGGCCGCCGCCGGTGGCCCGCGATGTTGTCCTCGGTCATGAAATTTAGTGTAACAGCGGACTGGAATAAAGCATTCCGTTCTGCTAGAGTTGGTGGAACAGAAGATTTTGTTCCGAAGTCCGGACGAGGATCGGAGGATCCGATGGAGGCAACGGCAGCGGCGGCTTCGGCTGCACCGCGGTGGCGCTGGGCGGCCTTCGCCACGGTAATCACGGCGGCGGTCATGGACCTGCTCGACTCGACGATCGCGCAGGTCGCGGCGCCGACCATCCGCCGCGAGCTGGGCGGCTCCTACGCGGTCATCGAGTGGGTCAACGCGGCATACACCCTGGCCATGGCGGTCGGCCTGCTGACCGGCGGCCGGCTGGGCGACCTGTTCGGACGGCGGCGAGTGCTGCTGACCGGAATGGCCGGTTTCGTGGCGGCGTCGGCAGCTTGTGCCGCCGCGGTCAACCCGAGCGAGCTGATCGCGGCCCGCGCGGCGCAGGGCCTACTCGGCGCGATCATGCTGCCGCAGGTTTTCGGCCTCATCCGAGACCTTTTCGCGGCCCACGAGATGGGGAAGGCGTTCGGCGTCTACGGCCCGGTGATGGGTCTGTCCGCGATGCTCGGGCCGATCGCCTCGGGCGGGCTGATCAGCCTGAACGTGTTCGGATCGAGCTGGCGGATGATCTTCGGAGTGAACGTGCCGATCGGGCTGGCCGCGCTGGTCGCCGGCGCGCGGCTGCTGCCGGCCGGGGCTCCGGCCGATATTCCGGCAGGTAGTCCGGCCGCCCGTGCCGCGCGGCGGCTGGATCTGCCTGGTGCGGCACTGGCCGGAACGGCCATGTTCGGCCTGGTCTTCCCGCTGGCGCAGGGACACGAGCTGGGCTGGCCGTCCTGGCTGTCCGGGATGCTCGCCGCGGCCGTGGTCATCCTCGCCGTGTTCGCTTACTACCAGCTCCGGCGCAAGAACGCGGGTGCTGCCACACTGGTCGAGCCGTCGGTCTTCAGGCACCGGCCGTACTCGATGGGGCTGGTGTTCTCGATCGCCTTCGTCGGTTCGCTGGGCGGCATCGTGATGATCTTCAACGTCTTCCTGCAGAACGGCCTCGGGTTCACCCCCTGGCACTCGGCAGTCACCACCGCGCCGTGGGCGGCGGGCGCCTTCGCCGGCTCCGCGATCGGCGGGATCGCGATGACCAAGCTCGGCCGGCGCGTCCTGCACGCTGGCCTGATCGTCGAGGCGGCCGGACTGGCCGGCATCTTCCTGGCGCTGCGCTCCGCGGGCGGGAACGTCGGCACGGTGGACCTGCTGGCACCGATGATCGTCGGCGGAATCGGGATGGGCATGGTGTTCGTGCCGCTGTTCGACATCGTGATGGCGGGCGTCCTGCCGCACGAGATGGGCTCCGCGTCGGGTATCGCGCAGACGGTGAACTCGCTCGCCATGTCGCTGGGCATCGCCGGACTGGGCGCGATCTTCTTCGCGCTGGACGGCGGGCACGTCGGTCATGTCGCGGGCTACCTCCACGCCGCCGAATGGACGACGCTGGCGACGATAGGCCTGCTGGTCATCTCGTTCGCGGTGGCGTTCGGGCTGCCGCGCCGGGCCCGCGAAATGGGCATCCCGGAGCCGGCCGCCACCGAGGCGCCAGCCGAGGTGGAGGTGGAGGTGGAGGTGACCGCCGCCTGACCATCGTCCCGGGTGGTGAATGTGCCATCGTCCCCGCTAGAGAGGCTGTTACGCGGGTGCGGGGTGCGGGGGTGTGGTGCCCGTTTCGGCAGTTTGAGGTGGATCCGTGATCGTGGCGTATACCCCTAGGGGGTGTGCGCCACGATCCGGTGTTACTGGCGTGGCTGGTTGCGCCGTCTAACA
>JAFARZ010000151.1 GCA_019245115.1 Streptosporangiaceae bacterium
TCGGCGGCCTGTGCCACCGACCCGCTAACTGTGGCCCTCCAGCAGCACACACCGCAACTGATTAACGCAGCCACTCCGCCCACCCCCGGCCAACCCAGACATCAGCCGGGCAGACCTCCAAGACCAAGGTCCCTCAGTGGGAAGATAGAAGCCCTCCGGAAGAAAAGGCGCCGGAAACCGGCGCCCCTTCTTCCGGAAAGCCCTTTTATTCCGCGTCATCCAGCATGGGTACGTCCACGTAACGGGTCAAATTCCAGCAAAACCGGCACGCCCCATTCACGACACGCCCGAAAACTCGGTTACACCCAACGTGGAATGCCCCGCTTTCGGGGGAACCGTCCGCTGAGAAAACCTCATTAAATCGCCGGCCTGGCACGCGTTGGCGAGATCAGGCCCAGATGTCGCGCAGGACGTTGAGCACCACGCGCGAACCGAGACGGTCCAGCTTTATCGGCAGTTCCCGCATGTGGGCCAGGCTCCGGCGTACCGCGGGCTGCTGCTCCATCGGGCAGATCACGAGCAGGAAGCCGCCCCCGCCGGCGCCCGTGACCTTGGCACCGGAGGCTCCGGCCTCGAGCGCCTGGGATACCGCCCGGTCGATCCGCTCGTTGGACACTCCAGATGCCAGCTTCCGCTTGGCCTCCCAGGCCTCCCGTACCGCCGCCCCGATCGCGTCGATGTCGCCGCCGCGCAGCCGATCGGCGGCGAAGCTGGCCAGGTCACGCAGCATATCCAGCTGCGGCTGGGTGGCCGCGATGTTCGCGTTCTGTTCGGCGAGGATGGAGTTCGCGCTACGGGTGACACCGGTGTAGAAGAGCATGATCTGATGCTGAAGCGCCCGCCGTCCGGCGGGAGTGAGTTCCAGCTCGTCGGCGATCACGTCTTCGCCCGGACCGAAACGGATGTCACGGATCCCGCCGAACGCCGCGATGTACTGATCCTGCTTGCCGATTGGCTTCCCGCACCGTTCTATCTCTATCTCGCACGCCCCCCGGGCGAGCTCTTCCGCCGACACCTGCCGCCCGGTGTACGCGAACAACGCGTGCAGCAAGCCGACGGAAACCGCGGATGATGATCCGAGGCCGGAGCCAGCGGACGGGATGTCGGCCAGCGTGGTGATCTCGACGCCTTTGGTTACGCCGGTCATCCGCATCGCCTCACGGACCAGCTCATGTTCCAGGTCGTCGATCCGCGAGACTATCTCTTTCTTCGAGTAGTTGACGTAGATGTCGTCGTCGAAGCGCTCTTTCACGATGACATAGATGTACTTGTCGATCGCGCAGTTGACCACGCGGCCGCCGTGCTCGCGATAGTAGTCGGGCAGGTCGGTCCCGCCGCCGAGCAGGCCAATTCGCAAGGGCGTCTGAGTGATGATCATCGTCCAGCCCGTACGGGCCACTCCTGTCGTGCTAGGCGGTATGCGTCCGGTGTCCCGATGTCACGGAAGTAGCCCTCGATCAGCACGGCCCTGGCCCGGCCCACCAGCTTGGGCAGCAGGTCGTAACCGATGTCGCGAGGCAATACCGCGTCGATCTCGTCGAGAACGTCGGGACGGAAGGCATAGATGCCGGCGTTGGTCAGGTCGGAAACCGGATGGCTGGGTTTCTCGGTGAACCCCACCACCTGCCCGGTGTCGTCGATCTCCACCACGCCCCCGGCCGACGGGTTCGGGGAGTGGAACAGCGTCAGGGTGGCGACCCCGCCCGCAGCGCTGTGGGCGTCTATGAGCGTCCTGAGATCGAAGTCAGTCAGGTTGTCGGCGTTGCAGGCGAGGAAGAAATTGTCTCCCGCCACCCATTCCCGGTTGGCTAGCAGCGTGCCGGCGCTGCCCAGCAGTTCCGGTTCGTAGACCATGTGGACAGCGGGCGGTCCGGTGCGCGCGGTGACGTGATCGCGGACGACATCCGGCAGGTGATGAAGATTGACCAGTACTTCGTCGACGCCCGCCTTGGCGAAGCTGTCGAACCAGATGTCGAGCAGCGGCTTGCCGTCGATGGCCAGCATGCACTTGGGGGTGGCGTCCGTGATCGGCCGTAGGCGGCTGCCCACTCCTGCGGCGAGCAAGAACGCCTTCACGTTCCGGCCTTCCGGACGACGCCGAGGGCACGCATTCGCGCGTTCGCCTGGGCGAGCACGTCGTCGAGACCTTCCATGCCCTTGAGCCAGGCGGCGTAGGCGGCGACCGAGTCGGCGGGCGTGTGCCTCGGCTCCCAGCCCAGCGACCGCAGGGCGCCGATGTCGGAGAGGATGTGGCGGGTGTCGCCGAACCGGTATTCGCCGGTCACCAGGCTCGGCTGGTCGGAGCCGTAGTGGCGCATGACGATGTCGGAGAATTCCCGGGTTGTGACGGCGGCTCCGCCACCGACGTTGAAGACCCGTCCGGCTGCGCGATCGTCGGTCAGCGCGATTATGTTGGCGTCCACGACGTCCTCGATGTTGACGTAGTCGCGGATCGCCCCTCCGTCCTCGTAGAGAGTCGGCGCGGTGCCCAGCAGGTAACTCAGGCAGAAGATGCGGCACGCACCGGAGTAGGCGTTGTACACCGATTGCCGCGGGCCCTGGACGATGCTGTAGCGCAGGGCGACGGTGGGGATGCCGTACCGGCGGCCGAGGTTGATGGCCACCATTTCCTCGGCGAGTTTGGACATCCCGTATGCGTTCTGCGGATTCGAGATCCGTTCGGGCGTGGTCAGCATCTCCAGCGCGCCGCCGCATTCGGGGCACGGAATGTCCCACCGTCCAGCCGCGAGGGCGGTTTCCGGACGCATCCCCGGTGTCTGCTCGCCGTCCGCAGGGCACCGGTAGAGGCCCTCTCCCATCGCTGATTGCGACGAGGCGACCACGATCCGCGCTAGGTCCAGGCGCTCGACCACGATGATCTCGTACAGCAGCGCGGTCGAGACCACGTTCACGTCGGAGAACCGCGAGAACTCCGGCAGGTAGTCCTGATATGCGGCGAAGTGGTAGACGGCATCGACGCGACGGAGCAGGTTCGTGAGCAGGTCGCGATTGCGGACATCGCCCTGGAAGAAGTCGGCTCCCGGGCTCAGGTACTGCGGGCGCCCGTTCCGGTGTACCGGCGGGGTCAGCGCGTCGAGGATGACAACGTCATGGCCGAGCGCGAGCAGCCGGTCGGAGGTATGCGATCCGATGAAACCGGCGCCGCCGGTGACGAGAATCCTCATGTCCTACGGTTCCTCCGGCTTTTCCGGTGATCGGCGGCTTCTCGGTAGACATCCAGGGTCGACGCGGCGGTCGCGCCCCAGGTGAACTCGGCGGCTCTACGAAGGCCCAGCTCGCGTAGACGATCCCTGGCTGGTCCGATCGCTTCGACTATGCCGCGGGCGATGGATGCCGGGTCCTTGGGATCGGACAGGATGGCGGCTCCGCCAGCGGTTTCCGGCATCGCGCTCGTGTCCGAGGTCACGACCGGACAGCCGCATGCCATCCCCTCGAGGATGGGAAGCCCGAACGTCTCGTTGAGCGACGGGTAGACGAACGCGTCCGCCGCCCGGTAGAAGTTGACGGTCTCTTCGAGCGGTACGCCGCCCACGAAGACCACCTCTTGCGAGATGCCAAGTTCGGCCGCCAGCGAGCGCAGCGATGCCATATAAGCCTGATCACGACCGGGGCCGACGATGGCCAGCTGACGACTACCGAGCTGATTCCCGGCCAGCGCCCATGCTCGCAGCAATCCGTCGCAGTTCTTGTACGGCCACAGGGAGGATACGAAGAGCACGAACTGTTTGGTCACGCCGTACGACGCGACGTGGTTGCGAGCCAGGTCGGCGTCTCCCGGCTTGAAAAGGTCGTGGTCGACCGCCTCGTAGATGAGCCTGAGTTTGCGGGCATCAACGGTCAGGTAGCGCTCGACCTCCGATCGCAGGCTCTCCGAATTGATGATGATCGCGTCCGCCGCGCGAGCGGCGTGCGGGTAGTTCATCCGGCGGTAGGCACGAGCCAGCGGCGTGAGGGACTCGGGTGCGGTGAACGCATGCATCGTCTTTATGTGGACGACCAGCGACCACGGGTTCACCAGCGGTGCCATCAATGTGTTGAAGACGTCGATGCCGCCGAGCGGCAACCGCAGCGGCGAGTAGAGCTGCTCGCTCAGCGTGCGCGCCGCACGCCGCTCGTTTGACCATGGGTAGGTGATGTATCTGACGCCGGGCCCATATCCCTGGTACAGATGCCGAGACTTGGGGCTTACCAGCAGGTGCAGTTCCTCGCCGGTTTCCAGTCGCTTGACCATCTCGGGAATCATCCTGGTCCAGAACCAGTGAGCGCCGGATGGGTGTGCCGGGTTTTCGGGCAAGAGGTTGATCGCTACCCGCATGAGGCCTCGCTTCAGAAGACAGTTGATGAGATCTCGTCCGCGGTCATCCTCGACTGGCGGATGTACTGAGCCAGCGCGTGCATGATGGCCTGGTGCAGATCTTCGACTATGCCGTAGTTCGTGCAGTCAACATGGATGCTCACTTCGGCCAGGGTCCTCGCGGCTCCTCCGTCGAAGCCCGTGATGGCGATCGAGCGCACGTCGTTCTCCCGCGCCCAGCCGAGTGCCCGCACGATGTTGGGTGAGCGGCCCGATGACGAGACAGCGACCAGGACATCACCGGGCCTCGCCTGGGACTGGAGCTGATGGACGAAGACGTTCTCGTACCCCAGGTCGTTCGCTATGGCCGTGAGCACCTCCACGTTGGTGCTGAGGCTCAGCACCCGGGGAGCGAGGTCGGTCGTATTCCGGATGCCCTTGGTGTGGTCACACTGCATGTGATTCGCGATGGATGCCGAACCGCCGTTGCCGCACGAGAACATCCGGGCATCGCGCGCATAGGCATCGGCGAGGATCGCCGCCGCGTGATCGAACAGAGCGGGGTCGATGCTCTTGAACGCCCTGGCGATCTCGTCGGCGTAAGCATCCAGGTATGAGGCAGCACTCCGGTATGGCGCGGCCGGGAACGTCGCCATGGTTTCGGTCGCCAGTGATCCGGCCGGCGCAAGATCGTTGATGGTGCTCATGCGTTGATCCGCTCCAGGATGAACGGGGCCGCGACGGCCAGGCTCGGAAACGGCCAGACTCCCGGACGGTTGCATTCGTCCGGCCCCAGATAGACAGCAGACGCGCCGATCGCCTCCGCGAGCCCGAGATCCTCCGGCCGGTCACCAACCACCCACGACGTGGTCAGTTCGAGTCCGAGTGCCTGCGCCGCGGCTCGTGCCATGCCCGGTCTTGGCTTGCGGTCCTCGCTCGCCCTGGCGTATTCCGCTACCACACCCGCGGGATGGTAAGGAGAAAACAGGAACAGATCGATATGTGCGCCGCACTTGGCCAGGTGGGCGGTGATGTACTCGTGCACTTGGGCGACATCGTCGATGCCGTACATGCCACGGGCGACGCCGGCCTGGTTCGTGACCACGGCGACGGGAACACCGGCTCGGTTGAAGCTGGCGATTGCCTCCGGTGCCCCGTCGATGAAATCTACGCGGTCAATCGAGCCGACGTATCCGTGATCGACGATGATGGTGCCGTCACGATCGAGGAGGATTCCAGGCCGCAGACGCGACCCTGGCACCGCGCGCCTGGTTGATCCCTGGCCAGGTGCGACCGCTGCGACCTTCACTACGTCCCCTGCCTTTTCGCCGGCTTCGGTAGCAGTCCATTTACCCCTGTGCATATGAGTGCCGAGAGGGCAGCCGTGATACCCAGCGACGGCTTGGGCGGGAAAAAAGGCAGTTCGGACGGCAAAATGAGGGCTCGGGCGAGAGCCTCAGACCGCTTCCGGCATGCGAGCCAGGCCGAGGCTCTCGTCGGTCTTGTCGGCGCCTACCAGCACCGCGGAGACAAGATGCACTCCGGACAGCCGTATCATCTCGGTCACGCCACGTATCTTGGTCCATGACGACCGGCCGGCGGTGACCATGGCGACCGCGTCGGCGGCCCAGGTGGCGAGGTGCTCGCTGCCGAGCGAGGGCTCAAGGGTTATCAGCGTGAGCAGGACCGATCCCGGCTGGCAGGCGCCCGCCACCTCCTCGGCGAACGCGGAGCGCTCGGCCTCGTCATGGCCGCCCCGGAGCGGACCACCCGGCACCACCTCATCGCCCGTTGGCACGGCTACGACCAGGCGGGAGTCGTACCCGTTCACCGGCCCGACCCCGGGGGCACCAACGCCCAGGAGCTTCGCCGCCGGGGCGCCGCGGCATAGATCAGCCACAATGACCCGTTCGCCCGCGCCGGCGCGGGATGTGGCCAGCGACACCAGGGCAAGCGCCGGGACGCGCAAGTCGTCCACCGGAACGACAGCCAAGCTCGCGGCTCCTGGCGTGGGCACGGTTCCCCCCGGATCCCCCCCGCCATTGGCGCCGGCGGACACGAGCCGGCCGAGGTGCCCGGCGATTCTCAGGACTTCGGGGTGACCGGCCTGGGACCGCCGGTCGCGGCCGGCCAGGCCGATCCGGCCGGCCAGCCCTCGGCCGGATGGGACCGGACCGACGCTGAGCTTAAGCGGACAACGCAGCGCCTGCGCGACATCGTCACGGGTGCGTAGCTTGTCAGAGACCAGTGCCTGGATCACGATGATGCCCAGGCCGAGCACCAGTCCGAAGATGAGCCCTATACCGCCGTCGAGCACCAGGGGCTTGAACCGCGAGTGAGCGAGCGGGATCGCCCCGTCCAGTATCACGCTGCCGTTGACCGCGGAGGCGGTCGCGGGCTGGGTAACCGTCTGGTTACCGAGAGCGGCCTGCTGGAGCCCGTACAGCGTGGCGGTCGCCTGGGTGCGCTGGTTGCGAAGGGTCTTGAGCCGCTGCGTGTCAGGCTGGCTTTGCGACGAGAGCTGATTGATCTGTGTGTTCAGGGAGTTGTAATGCTGCTCAGCCTGGCTGATCTGCTGGTTCAGTGAGGCGAGCACGAGCTGTTGCTCGTTTTCCATCTCCTTCGCGCGGAACTGCAGGAATGCCGCGCCCACGGCATTCGCGCGAAGCACCGCCTGCGCGCTGGACGGCGCGCTCACCGTGATGGACAGCACCCGCTCGGTGATCGCTGTTGCCGTATAAGAGGCCAGGAAGCTGGCCGGGCTTTCCGACAGGCCCAGCTTCTGGATGGCGAGCCCGGCCACCGTCCGGCTGCCCGCCATGGCCTCGTCGTTGCTCGCCGCGGTGTTGACGTTCTCGTACGGGCCGGGTGTGAGAAGCAGCGAAGTCGAAGCTTTGTAGACCGGCGGGGACGAGGCATAGTAGCCACAGCCGATCAGGAAGCCGATGAGCGCCGCGACGCACCAGAAGCGGGTCCGGCGCCGCATGGCCGCCTTGATGAACGCGAGGCTCACCAGGCCGGTGGCCAGGTCGGCGGGCCGGTCGTCGATCGCGGCGTAGGCATCGAAGGCGGACAGCCGCCCAGGCATGCCGTTGCCACCGTTCAGGGAGCGGACAACCGTTTTATCCGGGGAGAACCGTCCCCCCGGACCCCCCGGCTTATCCGGAGGCACCCGCCCCCCTTGGAACTCCCGCTCGGTCACCGCCACGCCTCCGTCGACGTGCCCGTCATACGCGTCGGCATCTTGGCCTGGCTGGGCCGGATCACTTCCGGCAGACGGCCGGTCGTCGGGTCAGCCGGGTCGGGGTCGGCCACGAGAATCCCGGCGATGTCGCGGCCATCGGCGGCGGCGCTGGCCGCCACCCGTGCCAGCTGCCCGGCGGTAGCCGCCCCTGCAGAGACCCCCAGCACGGTCACGGCAGCTCGAAGCGTTCCGGCGACCTCCGGATTCTGGCCGTCCACCACGGCGACCACGACGGTTAGCGCGGCGTCTGGCGCGGTCACGCCGTCGAGGCGATCCACGACGCTGACCTGGAGGTAGCGCGAGCGCTGCGGTGTGGTGGGCGCGGCGCATGCGGCACGGAGCACGGCGGTGGCATTGGTGTCCTGTTGCGGGCCGACGATCAAGGCCGTCTTGATGCCAAGGGACGCCGCGAAGACCGCCAGCTGAGGGCCGAGGGCGAGAGCGTTCCGGTCCGAGACCAGCGACAGCACGCCGACCGAAGAACCGCTGGCGGCCTTGGAGTCCGCAGGGGTGACGCCGATGAGCCCGAGTGAATGAAGGGCTTTATGGAGACGCCAGGCGTCCACGGCTCCGGGTTGGTACTCCTGGAAGAGCTTCGTCCAGCCCGCCGCGTCGCGCGGACTCTCGGCGGGAACGGACAGCAGAACCGAGACGCCGATGGAATCCGCTATCTCGTCGCGCCCACGCAGACGCCGGTCCCGCCGGCCGATGGCCAGCGCGAGAATCAACCCGATCAGTGTCCCGGCCACCCCGCCGAGGAGGCCGTAGATGAGCAGCTGCTTTGTGGGTGTCGGGCCGGCGGCACTCGTGGCCGGCTCCAGCAATTGTGCCGTCACCCGCCCGACGGCACTGTTCGCCGAGCCGATGTAGTGGATGTAACTTCTGGCGACGGCGTTGGCTGTCGTCTCGGCGTCGTCGGCGACCTTGCTCTTGGCGGTGATCGAGATGACGTAGGGAGTCAGGCTCCCGATCTGGAGTTCCTGCCGGAGCTCGGGCAGTGGTACCACCGGCCGGACATCGGGCAACGCCGCCGTCAGCACGTCGTTACTGCCCGCGATTACTTCCTGAGTCGCGGTGAACGGGTCGGGCGAGCCGTTCGCATTGGCCGCCGCCGCGCTCTGGGCGGCGGATTGCGGCAGCACCACCAGCGCGGTGCTGGTGAGCATCGGCGGGTGCAGGGTCGCGTAACCCCCGCCACCGACAATACCGAGGAGTATCGCCCCGCCGACCAGGAACTTGTGCCGCCGCACCAGGTGCAGCGACGTCCGCAGATCCAGTGCCTGCTGGCTCATGATCCCCTCCGCGCCAAGACCTCGCTGCGCTCGGCCGGCTTGGAGCCACGGCGGGAATTACCGTCCCTCCGGGACGGCAACCGCCGTGGCGCTCGCTTGCGCTCGCATGGCCTGTCCCCCGCTCGCCTCATCTGGCCTCCACGTGCATATCCGGGGCCTCACTGTGCATAGCCCGGGGGGACACCCCCAGGCTGGCGTCGGATGCGCACCATGATACGGCTTGTCGCGAAATCGAGGCTTTAAGGGACTTGCCGGCATCCGTGAACTCCAGCCGGGTGGCCAGCGGCGTGCCGGGATCCGAGCGCCCGCTGCCAAGCAGCGTCCATGCCGGGACGCGCCGCCCGAACCCGGGCGAGTACCAGCCGAGGACGGGATCGGTTTCGCCGCGGTGCAGGCTCCACCGCAGCCCCGGCGGCAACTCGAGCCGCGCGGATCCGGGAACGGATGATCCGAACCAGCTCAAGACGGCACGGGAATCCTCGAGCTCGGCCTGGACGTCCGGGCCGAGATGGAAAGCGAGGCGGACACCGTGACTGCCGCCCTCGATCTGATCGACGATGTCGATGAGACGGGAGGCCCGGTCGAGCAGGACTGAGCGCCGGTGCACCACCGGCGGGTCGAGGCTGAGATAGCCATCATGCTCGGCGGTCCAGCTGGCTATGTCCCCGTCATCCATGACCTGGATCTCGCGGGTGCGCGCGTGCCGCGACCAGAGGAACGGACCGCCCTCGATGGACTGGTTCCGTCGCTCCAGCTCGGCGGTGTTGTGCGCGATCGTTGACCGGAAATACGACCGCCACGCAGGCTCGCCGTGATAGCAGTACGTTCCCGGATCGGCGAGGATATCCACCCCGCCGTAGCGGACCTCCACGGCCAGCGCGTCGGCGTGCGCGTGCGCCGCGATGCTCAGGAACCCGTGCGGTCCTCCATCGCAGCGGCACCAGATCTCCGGCAGCTTGTTACCGCTGGTACGCAGCAGCGTGGTCCCGGCGTCGGCGAATCTGAACGGGCGCCGGGACGGCCTGCCGGTCACCTCTCGCCGCTCAGGCAGGAGCGAGCCGATGATCACGCTCGCGGCGTCCGGCGCCGGCCGCGGCCACCAGTCCAGCCTGCCGACCAGGGTGCCGGCGAGGGCCAGCAGGGACGGCCAGCGGTTGGCCATCGGGGCGTCGATCGCCACCGCGCGGCCCTCGTCGGAGTCCCCCTGGCGGGGCGGGCGCAGTCGCTCGTCGACTAGTGCCGCCGCGCTGTCGGCCATCGCGCACAGCCGCTGCCAGGTGGCCGCGCCGAGCGGATGGCCGCTGACCTCGGACTCGACCGCCGCCAGAAATCCCAGCTCCGCGACGAAGCAATGGTAATCCGAAGCGAGCTCACGGCCGATTCCGGATCGGAAGGTGTTGCGGGCCAACTCCGACTCGAGCAGTCGCGTGGAGTGGCGTCGCCAGCGCGAGCTCTGCCTGAACCACGGAAAGGCGCAACTGGCCGCGAGCTGCCCGGCGGCTTCGGCGATCACGTGATTGTTGGCCGATGACCCTCGGCTGCGGAATGTCGCCAGGTATTGCTGATGCCAGCGGATCTGGCGCACCGCGAGGCCGTTGTTCTCGAACAAGCCGGTGACGCCGGGCCAGTCGGCCAGCAGCCGCCGGATCCACGCCAGGCTGATGAGCCGGATGCCCAGCTCGATTCCGCTGGTCCAGTGCACTCCGGATAGGAACGGGTTCTCTCGCCACCACGAGCGGAGCTGATCGGCCACCCGCTGGGCGTACGGTTCGGAGCGGGTGAGATACCAGGCCGTGGCTAGCAGCGTCAGGTGCTGCAGGCGGGAGACCTCCCAGACCTGCTTGATGTTGCCGACCTGCTCCTCCGCCCGGTGATCGATGCGGAACGCGTACCGGCTGGGATCGGACCGGCGGCCCGTGACCGGGTCATGGAACCAGTCAGGTGCCACCAGGTCGTCGCGGACGACGCCGAGCACCTCCCACTCGCCGCGCAGCAGCCGGTCAGCCGCCGCCAGGATGGCCGCCTTCGCCTCAGCCGGTACCAGGTTCGCGGTGCCTTCCGGCAGGACGCCCGCGAACGTCCGCTCCCCGGCCGGCGGCCTGACTCCAGCTAGCCGTTCCGGCCGGACCTGCCGTTGGGACCAGGCAGCCTTGAGCAGCTGATCGCGCACGCGCCAGGCCACTTCGGCCGGCGACATCCGCGCCATCCGGCGCGCATACCAGCCGAGCCGCGCGACCGGACCCGTGTCCCCCGAAGTTCCCGTCATACCCGCTCCGGACGCCCGCTAATGAGGCTCTCGTTCACCGCGATCGTCGCCCTGGTGGTGGCGAGGAGCGATGAGATCTCGATGGGCATCGGACCGCCGTCCAGCACGGCTTCGACGAACCGGCCGAGTTGTGTCCGCTGCCCCTTGTCCTGGCCACCTCGCGACCGCGCGACGCTGCGCCGCCGTCCGGCCCAGACCGTGGCCTGCCTGAAGTTGTCCAGGCGTGCGCTGCGTCCGCCGCCGGCGGCATCCAGCGTCTCCTTGGGATAACGCGAATTGCCGGCCGTGAGGTAGGCGATGGTCCCGGACGAGCTGTCCGCGAACCGGATGGTCGCCTGCACGTCGTCCTTCTCCGGCCCGCGGACCGCGTACACCTCCTCGGGCGGGCTTCCCGCCCACCAGCTCAGCGTGTCGATGAAGTGGCCGCCCTCGCCGACGAACCGCGAGCCCTCGGCCTCCTCGTTGAGGTACCAGCTGTCGGCGGCCAGCGGGCCGGCGTTGACCAGGTAGCGGCTGGCCGAGTTCCCGCCGTCACCGAAGTCCTTCTTCATCGCGGCGAGCAACGGCGCGAAGCGCCGGTTGAAACCCACCATGAGCCGGTCGTTGCCCGTCTCGGCGATCACCTCAACGATCTGATCCACCTCATGGCGGCTCAGGGCCAGCGGCTTCTCGACGAAGACCGCCTTCCCGGTCCGCAGCGCGCGGCACACCAGGTCCGCGTGGGTACGGTGCCTGGTGACGATGAAGATCGCGTCCAGCGACGCGTCCTCCAGCACCGCGTTCGCGTCGGTTGACGCTGTGGTGAATCCGAACTTCCGCTGGGCGTTGACCGCGGACAGCGACCGGTTGGTCGCGACGTGCGCCAGCCGCACCGTGCTGAGCCGGGCCAGGTGCGGCAGCAGCATCGACGACGCGTAGTTTCCCGCGCCGATGAACCCGGCCGCCACTGACTTTTTCGCATTATCACGAACGGTCTGTGGTTTCACGTCCGAGACAACTGCGGGCAGCACGCGGCTGGTCGCGAGCGGGGCGTCCCCGGCCGGTGCCGCATATTCCAGCAGGACCCCGACCGCCTTCAGCTCACCGGACTTCAGATCGGCGTAGACCTTGGCCGCGTCGTCCATCGGGAACACGCCCGAGACCAGCGTGTCCACCTCGATCTCCTTGCGGGCCAGCAGATCGAGGAAGCACTCCAGGTTGCGTCGTTCGGTCCACCGGACGTAGCCCGCCGGGTAGTCGACACCCTCGAGTTCATAGCGCTCGTCATACCGTCCCGGCCCGTAGGACCGGGAGAACCGGACGTCCAGTTCCTTGTCGTAGTAGGCGTTCCAGGGCAGGTCGAGGCGCATCTTGCCGATGTCCACCACCCGGGCCCGGTCCCTGGCGAGCTTCACGGCCGCCTCGACCGGACCGTTGGATGACCCGCCGGCGGCCAGGAACACGTGGTCGGCGCCGCGGCCGCTGGTGATCTCCGCGAGTTCGCGGACGACATCGGACAGACCGTCGTCGGTAGGCGGACCGCACAGCACCGCCCCCGCCTTCTCCGCCAGGCGGCAGCGATCGGCCACCGGGTCGATGCCGACGACCTTCACCCCGGCGGCGGCGAGCAGCCTGACCACGAGCTGTCCGACAAGCCCGAGGCCGATCACGGCCGCCGTCTCGCCTAGCTGGACCTCGGCGCGCCGGACGCCGTGCATGGCGATCGACGCGACCGTGGAGAACGCGGCGTGCTCGGGCAGCACACCTTGCGGCACCGCGGCGCACAGATTGACCGGGACCCAGTTGTACTCGGCGTGCAGCGCGTGCTCGTTACCCGCGGCCGCCACGAGTTGCCCGACGCGGAACTCTTCGGCGCCCCGGCCCACCTCGGTCACCACACCGCACAGCGAGTACCCGAGCGGGGTGTAGGAGTCCAGCCGGTTCATGACTTTCTTGTACGTGGCGACGGCGCCCTGCTGGGCCACCGAGTCGAGCACCTTGCGTACCTGGTCGGGCCGGGCCCGGGCCTTGCCGACCATCGACATGCTGGCCTCGGACACCTTCATCATCTCGGTGCCGGTGGAGATGAGCGAGAACAGCGACCGCACGAGGACTCCGCCGGCCCGGCACACCGGGGCGGGCACATCGAGCACGGTGAGCTCGCCGGACTTGTAGTTCTGGGCTATCTGCTTCATCGCTTCCTTCGTCGATTCATGCCGTCACCCCGGAGGTCCGTCTTATGCCGCCACTCCGGCGGCCCGTACCTGGCGGTACCACAGCTCCATCGACAGGAGCTGCCAGATCTGCTTGGCGTAGTCCTCCCGGCCCGCCTGCTCGTCCGCGATCAGGCGCAGGACAGCGGGCTTGCGGAGCATCCCGGCCTGCACGAGTTCGCCGCCGACCAGGACGTCGCCGATCAGCTCACGCAGGTCGTTGCGGACCCAGGCCCGCAGCGGTGCGCCGAAAGATGCCTTCGGCCGGTGCACGATCTCGTCGGGAAGCCAGCTGCTCGCCGCGTCCTTCAGCGCCGCCTTCGCCATCCGGCCACGGATCTTGTCCCTTCCCGGGATCGAGAAGGCCGCCCGGGCCACAACCGGGTCCACGAACGGAACCCGCACCTCGACGGACGCCGCCATACTCGCCCGGTCGGTGTAGGTGAGGTTGAGCCCGGCCATGAACAGCCGTGTGTCGGCCAGGCACATCTGGTTGATCTCGTCGTCCAGCGCGTTGTCATCGTAGATGGCGGCATGCTCGTCGAGGACGTCGCTGACGTGGCCGACCAGGTCCGGGCTGACCAGGGCGATGAGCTCATCGGGGTCATACAGTGTGTAGCTGCGCCGGAACCGCGCTTCGGCGGGCAGTTCGGCGAAGGTCATGAACCGCTTGGCCCAGCGGGGATAGCGCAGGCCCCGGCTGCCCACGCTCACCGGGAGGCTCCGCACGGCCAGCCGCGCGGGAACCCGGGCCACGGCGGGCAGCCGCCGGTACCGGCTGGCCATCACGCAGGCCAGGTGCTTGCGGTACCCGCCGAACAGTTCATCGGCGCCCATGCCGGACAGGATCACCTTGACGCCGCGTTCCCGGGCCGCCTCGCACATCAGCAGGGTGTTGATCGCCGCGGGGTCACCGATCGGCTCGTCCAGGATGCCGACCATGCGCGGCAGCAGGTTCACGATGTCCGGCGAGATCTCGATCTCGTGCAGGTCGATGCCGAAGCGGTCGGCCACCTTGCGCGCGTATACGGCGTCGTCGGGCATCGCCTCGAGCTTGCGGTCCTCGGGCCGGAACGTGATCGTGTACGCGTCGACGGCGTTGGATTGGCCTGGGCCTCCGGCCGCGGCGCTGGAGTCCCGGTGGGCGAGGACCGTGACGATGCTGGAGTCGAGGCCACCGGACAGGAAGCTCGACACCGGTACGTCGGCGACCAGGTGCGCGGCGACCGACTCCTCCATGACGGCACGCAGATCCGCGGCCGGCTCGCTTGCCGCCTGCGCCGCCACGTCTTGGACGCGCCAGTAGTACCCGGTCTCGTGGCGGCCGTCCGGACGGAACCGCGCCCACGACCCGGCAGGCAGCTTGTGCACGCCCTGGATCGCGCACCGCTGCTCGGGGACCCAGTAGTACAGCATGGACGCCACCAGCGCGCCCGGCTCGATTCGCAGCTCGGCGCCCGCCGCCGCCAGGAGCGCCTTGAGCTCGGAGGCGAACACCACGCCGTCACCGCGCTGGTGGTAGAACAGCGGCTTGATGCCCAGCGGATCACGGGCCAGGACGAGCTCACCGGTCCGGGTATCGGCCAGCGCGAAGGCGAACATGCCGCGGAACCTGGCCAGCGCCGAAGGACCCCAGGTCCGCCACGCCTCCAGGACGACCTCGGTATCGGATTTCGTGACGAACCGGACGCCGCGGGCCGCCAGCTCCGCCCGCAGCTCCCGGTAGTTGTACAGCTCGCCGTTATAGACGAGGGTCAGTCCCTCCTTGGACAACGGCTGGTCGGCGGCGGCGCTCAGGTCGATGATCGACAGCCGCCGGTGCCCGAGATGAATGGACAAGCGCTCGTTCTCATGGCTCCAGACGCCAGCGGCATCTGGGCCGCGGTGCGCGATCCGATCGGTCATGACGTCGGTCAGCTTGCGCCCGTCGGCCTGCTGGTAGCATCCGGCGATCCCGCACATCAGTTCTCACCCCGAGGTCAGCTGGTCGTAGACGCTCACGTAGGCCCGCTCCTGGTGGGACCAGGCCAGCTCCTGCTCCACCCGGGCGCGTCCCAGTTTGCCGAGGCGGCCACGTCTGGGTTCGTCGTCCATCAGCTCGACGATCGCCTCGGCGTACTTCCGTACGTCATTGGGTATGACATACACCCCCGCCTCGTCGGCCGAAACCCGCGTCTCGCGCAGGTCGAACGCGACCACCGGGAGCTCGAACGCCATGTATTCCATGGTCTTGTTCATCGTGGACAGGTCATTGAGCGGATTCTTCGGATCCGGCGACAGGCCGACATCGGCCGTGGACAGCACGCGCCTGACCACCTCGTCGGGCACCCTGCCGGTGAACTCCACGTGCCCGGCCAGGCCCAGCTCGTCGCGCAGCGCCACCAGCTCGTCGAAGCAGTCCCCGGACCCGATCAGCGTGAAGGCGATGTCGTCGCGGCCGAGATCGCCCACCACGATTCCGGCCGCGCGCACGACAATGTCCACCCCGTCCTGCGGCCCCATGACGCCGATGTACGCGGCCAGGAATCGCCGGCCACGGCGCTGGGCGGGGTCGGCATCGCCGCGCACCAGTCGTTCCGGGTCCGGTCCGCTTCGCACCACGGTGACTTCGTCCGCCCGCTTGCCGCCGCGCGAAATGGCGATGTCCCGGTAGGAGCCGTTGGTGGCGATCACGTGGTTAGCGGCCCGGTGAGTCCTGCGCTCCAGGAAGCGCAATCCCTTGTACGGCAGCGTGGGCCCGTCCGGGAATCGTGACTCGTAAAGCTCGGGGCACAGGTCGTGGTGATCGAACACGAACCTGGTGCCCTCCAGCGCCCGGAAGGCGAGCGCGATCGGCCAGAATATGTCGGGCGGATTGCAGGCCTGGATGACCGCGAACCGCCCGGACCTGCGAGCCTTCAAAATCCCCCAGGCCGTCGCGAGGAACGAGTACACGTACTCGCCGACGAACCCGATCTTGCTGCCACCCGGGGCATAGGGCCGGTACTTGTAGATCTCCACGCCATCGATGACCTCATGCGAGGGGTCGCCGCGACCTTTGGGACATACGACGGTCACCCGATACCCCGCGCGGGTGAGGGCCTGGCACTCGAGCCACACCCGCCGGTCGAACGGCACCGGAAGATTCTGGACGATAATCAGGACCCGACTCTTCACCCCTACATGAGCCCTCAGTCGGCGGTTTGATACGAGTGGTCACCCATTAACGACGCCTGCAATAGCACGCGCAGCCGGGCCAGGCAGCGCCCGCGGGTGGGACCGATGCTGCCGACCGGGAGTCCGAGCTGGTCGGATATCTCGGCGTACGAGGCAGGCGGGTCGGCCATGAGCATCTCGAGGAGCTGCTGCCATCGTCGCGGCAACCTGGTGAGGGCCTCGCGAACGACCTGCGCGCGCTCGTCGGCGAGCAGGCGCTCATCGACCTCGGGCTCGTGCGCGGCCACGCCGTCCAGGTCTTCCTCGTCATGGCCGAGCACGACCTTCTTGTGCGCCGCCAGGCTACGCAGGCACTCGTGCCGCGCGGTGGCCGCCAGCCAGGAACCTACGCGATCGGGGTACTCGAGACGATCGATGTGCTCGAGCAACCGCAGCCAGGTGGTCTGGGCGACATCGGCCGCGTCGCTCTCGACCAGCTTGAATTCCACCGTGATCGACCAGATGAGCCTTGCGTACTGTTCGACAAGCCTTTCCCATGCCTGCAGGTCCCCAGCCGCCGCGCGTCGCACCAGCTGGGCGACGTCTAGCTTGCCTGGATTGCGCTCCAGGGTCGCAACCGCGCCTTCCGCCATTAGTATGCTCCCGCCCCTCGGAAAAGCACCGAGATCGTCTTCCACAGGATCTGCAGGTCCAGCGCGAACGACCAGTTCTCGACGTAGCGCAGGTCCAGCCGGACCGATTCCTCCCAGGACAGATCCGATCGCCCGTTCACCTGCCACAGGCCGGTCAGGCCTGGCTTGACGACGAGCCTGCGACGTACATGCTCGGCATATTTCGCCGCTTCATCCGGAAGAGCGGGACGGGGTCCCACCAGCGACATGTCCCCCAGCAGAACGTTGAACAGTTGCGGCAGCTCGTCCACCGACCAGCGCCGCAGGTGCGCTCCCACCGCCGTGATCCGGGGGTCCTTGCGCAGTTTGAAAAGAATGCCGTCCGAGTCGTTGTTCGCGAGCAGCTGATCCCTGCGCTGCTCGGCGTCGACCACCATGGTGCGGAACTTGTAGATCCGGAACGTGCGGCCGTCCTTGCCGATCCTCGTCTGGGTGAACAGCGCCGGCCCTCCGTCAGAGAGCCAGATGGTCATGGCCAGGACAGCCAGCAGCGGGGACAGCATGATGAGCGCCGCCGCGGCCGCGCAGCGATCGAACAGGTCCTTGACGACCAGGCGCATGCCGCCCAGTTGCGGGTGGTCGACATGCAGCAACGTCAGCCCCGCGGTCGGCCGCACCGTGGTCCGCGGGCCGGCCACGTCCAGCAGGGCGGGCGACAGGCACAGATCGGTGCCGGTCTTCTCCAGTTCCCAGGCCAGTCCGCGGAGCTTGATGCCGTCCATTTCCGGGCAGGCGAGCACCGCGACCGTTTCCGCCGCGAAGCTCCGCACCGTGGTCGGCACGTCATCGAGGCCGCCGCACACCGGGACTCCGGCGATCTCGGTGTAGTCGGGGAACCCGGCCACGCAGGCGGCCACCACGGTCAGCCCGTGGTACGGCTCCCGGCGCAGTTCGGTGATCAGGTTGGCCACCGCCGGCGCGTGGCCCACCGCCACCACGCTCTGCATGCACAGACCGGCGGCACGCCTTCGGTGCAATCGTTTGCGGATCGCGAACCGTGTCATCATGTCGAACGCCGTAACGCTGGGCACGGCGATGACAAGGTAGGCGCGAGAAAGTTCGATATTGGTCGCGTACGAGCTGATGGCGGTCGCCGCGGTCAGGCCGACGCCGGCATTGAGCACCCGTCGGAACTCGTCCGACCCGGTGCCGACGAACCGTACGTCATACCCTCCCGCCAGCCACAGTGCGGCCAGCCAGCACACCGGAAGCGCCAGGCTCAGCGCCACGTACGAGGCGTCGATGTGCTTTCCGAAGCGCAGATCGACAGCCACGAAAACGCCCGCGCAGGCACAGCAGAAATCGGCTATCGCCGTCCAGCGCAGGTAGTCCCTGGTCCATGTGGCCTGCCGCACCGCCGATTGGCGGCCACGATAGGCGCGCGTAATTGAATAATCAGACATGCTCCCGCCCCCCCGTGGCAAGGCCATCACACATGGGCATGCCACGGTCCCATTTAAGTCCCGCTCAGTACTTTGCGGAGTTCGTGCAGAAACGTCCGCTAATGCGCCATTCCCTCCTTAATCCTCCCAACAAAGAGACGTTTGGTCCTATCGGAGGGTTTACAGACGACACCGCTCGCTATCGTTACATACGCCGGCACGCCTGGCTACCGCGTGGAGTAACAAAAACACAAACTATCCATGATTTTTCGGCCGCTTGGTCGACTGCTGTCACATCAGCCACACAAATCACACTAATTCGGACAAGTAACCATATAATAGACATAGAGATAAAGGGGATTCTTTGGTCGATTGATGCCAGGCAGGCATCAAACGGGGCCAGTCGACCCATCAGCACAGGCAGTCGGTCACCCTGAGTCACTCGCGTCACTCTGCGCAAGAAGATGGGTGTCTACCAGCGACGATCGTCGCCCCCCAGACAGGCTCCCACCCTGACGGCAAAGGTTTGCCTTCACGTTGAGTAACTATCGTCCCGGCCACCGCAGCACGGCAACGGTCGGCCGGGAGTACCGCCGCTTCCGGCGAAATCCGCACCACCAGCAAACATCGCCGCCACCAGCACTGAAATCCGTCACTATCAGTAACCGGCATCGACGTCGCCGACCCCGCCCGCACGGCGGCGTCGCGCCCACCGAAGAGCACCGCCAAGCCCCCACCACAACGGGATCGATGGTGCCATCGTTAGCCCCGAACCGGACGAAACCGCAGCTCAGTGGGATCGATGGCGCCATCGTCACACCGACGGCAACGGCCGGACGGGTGGGCTGGCTCTCCGCCCGCCGGAAAGAACCGGCCGCCGGAAGGCCTGGCCGTCCCTGCCAGGCAAGCTCCACCAGCCGAGCCCGCATCAGTCCAGCCGATGTCGGCCAAGGGGCCAAAGTCCCCAGTAGTCGTGACCAAGGTCCATCCAACCCGGGACCAAGGTCCCACCCTGGCTACAGATGCAGCGCCGGCAATCTAAGAACCTGTTTCGAAGCCCCGCTCGCTCAGATGAAGCGGCCGCCGCGAGAACACCGATGGGGCCATCGGTGCCGCCCTCCAAGGCAATTTGTCCGATTCGAGCGTGCCGATGGCACCATCGGTGCCGTCAGAATCGAATTCTCAACACGAGCGCCCAGGCCACGAGGATCGGGCGGTGCGCCGGAACTTCGCAAACCGGGCACTCGAGGGGCGCCGGGTGATACGGCGACGATGATGATGGTGGCGGACAGCGAGCGCGGCGATCTGGTGGCGGACAGCGAGCGCGACGATGCTGCCGGGCGGAGAGCACGAGCGCGGCGATCTGGTGGCGGAACCGGACGAGCGCTCAGAAGTCGCTGGGGGTGGTGGTCCGGGACTTTTCCCAGGCCCGCACCCGATCCCGGTACCGCCGGGCGGCCGCGCGCAGCTCCAGCTCGGGGTCCAGTCCCGCCTCGCGCGCCCGCGCTACGAGCCGGAACAACTCGGTACCGATCTCTGGGCCGAGGCTCGGCCCGATGCCGTCGGGATGGGCGTCGCGGGCGGCGAGGTTCATGAGTTCGGCCGGCACTCCGGCCCGTCCGGCCCGCCGCTGCAACTGAGCGGCAAGCGCGAGGGCCGGCTGGCCGAACGGGACACCATCCAGGGCCGACGTGAAAGTTTCCTCAGTTAGAGAGACCGCCGCCCGTTCGTTCTTTTCCTGCCTTTTAATGGCGTCCCAGTTGCGCTTCACTTCTTCAGCATCGGCGACGGTCACATCCCCGAACACATGTGGATGTCTACGAATCAGTTTTTCGACAATGCCGTCAGCCACGTCGTCGATACTGAAATCTTCTGCTATCCGGGCATGGAACACCACCTGGAAGAGGACGTCGCCGAGTTCTTCGCGGAACGCTTCGAAGTCACCGCTCTCCAGTGCTTCGAGTGCCTCGTACGGCTCCTCCAGCAGGTGCGGTGTCAGCGACATGTGCGTCTGCTTGGCGTCCCACGGACATCCGGTGCGCAGCCGGTCCATGACGACGACCAGGTCGAGGAAGTGAGAACCGGGCAGGTCGACGGCCCCGGCCACGGTCGCGGCGCCGTCCGGGACGTCGTAGGATCCCGGCGGCGCCAGCCAGACGGTGCCGGATTTGCCTGGGCCTCCGGCCGCGGTGTCTGATTGGCCTGGGCCTCCGGCCGCGGCGCCGTCCGCTGGCGCGTCCGCCACCTCGACGTTGATACCGGCGGCGGACAACGCGGCGAGCTGCGGATGCCCGGCAGGCGCGGTCACCAGCGACGCGGAACGCAGCAGCGACCACGCTTCCCACGTCAGCAGCCCGGGTGCCACCCGCGGGCTGGTCAGCAGCACCGTCAGCAAGCGGGAGCCATCCCGGTCAGCGAGGCAGGCTGCACCGGCCCGGACGGCCGGGAGACCGTGTCCGCAGCGGTGACGACCCCGTAGGTCGAGTAGTCCATCCGGCCGAACTGCGGGTTGACCCTGATGTTGAGCGACTTGGCGACCAGGCACTGGGCATGCTGGAACTTGGCCACTTCCGCGTTGACACCGGCGGTGTTTGAGGTAGGCATCGTGCCGCCGTTGAGCTGCGTCAGGTACGCGTTCTCGATTGCCTGGTACCGGCCGAGTTCGGTGCCCAGATCCGGGGCGATGCCGTAGGCCGCCAGGACCAGCTCCTGGCTGGCGTTGCTGATTCCGCTCTGCGCGGCCTGAGCCTGGCCTGAGGTGTAGATGTCATGCAGCGCGCTGCTCGCTTCGCCCGGCGAGACGGTGATCCCGTTGTCGCGGGCGAACTGCTCGTTGATCTGGAACCGGATCAGCCAGGCCAGCGTCTGCTGGGTGACCTGCTGCTGCGACAGCGACAGCACGCCGGGATACGACTTGACCGCGGATGCCAGCCTGCCCGACTCGGTGTCCAGGTTCGCTATCGTTACCCGCTGGTCGCCAACGATGGCCGCGGCGCCCATCTTGACCGGAGCACAGCCCGCCACCGCGAGACCCGCTCCCACCGTCACCGCGATCGCGGCAACAAACCTGCGCAACACCGCCACAAATCCCTTCTAACTGGGGGCCAGCACCGATCGAACGACCTCGCCGCACCAGGCCAGCAGCGCTATGTCCCGCAGCGGCTGCCCGCCGATGGGAGCTGACTTCGGTACCGGTACCAGCATCGTAGCGACGGCGGGCTTCAAGATCGTCTTCGGGTACAGCCGCTGCACCCTGACCTGCCTGGAGTCCGGGAGGTCCGCGACCGGCGCGAACCGGACGTGGTTGCCCTGCAAGGTGATGTCGGTGAGTCCGACCTGGCGCGCGAGCACCCGCAGCCGGGCCACCTCGAGCAGGTTGAGCACCGGCTCCGGCGGTACGCCGTACCGGTCGGTCAGCTCGTCCAGGACCGTGCCGATGTCGGAATCGGAGTCGATCGCGGCGATCCGCGTGTACGCCTCGAGCCGCAGCCGCTCGCCGGCCACGTAGTCGTGCGGAATGTGCGCGTTGACCGGCAGCTCGACCCTGACCTCCGGCTTCTCGGCCGGTCCGTCGCCTTTCAGTTCGGCGACGGCTTCGCCGATCATCCGCACGTACAGGTCGAATCCGACGCCCGCGATATGGCCCGACTGCTCGCCGCCGAGCAGGTTCCCCGCCCCGCGGATCTCCAGGTCCTTCATCGCCACGTACATGCCGGCGCCGATCTCGGTGTGCTGCGCCACGGTGGCCAGCCGTTCGTGGGCCGTCTCGGTCAGCGCCCGCTCCGGCGGGTACAGGAAGTACGCGTACGCCCGCTCGGATCCGCGCCCGACCCGGCCGCGAAGCTGATGCAGCTGGGACAGTCCGTACATGTCGGCCCGATCGACGATCAGCGTGTTGGCGTTCGGGATATCCAGGCCGGATTCCACAATCGTGGTCGCCACCAGCACGTCGGATCTGTGCTCCCAGAAGTCGACCATGATCTTTTCCAGCTGATGCTCGTTCATCTGCCCGTGCGCGACCGCGATCTTCGCCTCCGGGACCAGCTCGGCCAGCGTGGCGGCCGCCTTGCGGATGGACGACACCCGGTTGTGCACGAAGAACACCTGACCGTCGCGCAGCAGTTCCCGCCGTACCGCCGCCGCGACCTGCTTGGCGTCGTACTGCCCGACGAAGGTGAGCACCGGGTGCCGCTCCTCCGGCGGGGTGAGGATGGTGGACATCTCGCGGATGCCGGCGATGCCCATCTCCAGCGTGCGCGGGATCGGAGTGGCCGACATGCCCAGCACGTCGACCTCGGTGCGGAGCTGCTTGAGGTACTCCTTGTGCTCGACGCCGAACCGCTGTTCCTCATCGATGATCACCAGCCCGAGTTGCTTGAGCCGGGTCTCCGGTGACAGCAGCTTGTGCGTGCCGATCACCACGTCCACGGTGCCGTCCGCGAGCCCCTTGAGGGTTTCGGCCGTTTCGGCGCTCCCCTGGAACCGCGACAGCGGCTTGACCTTGACCGGGAACGGCGCGTACCGCTCGGAGAACGTCTGGAAGTGCTGCTGCACCAGCAGCGTGGTGGGCACGAGCACCGCGACCTGCTTGCCGTCCTGTACCGCCTTGAACGCGGCCCGCACCGCGATCTCGGTCTTGCCATAGCCGACGTCGCCGCAGATCAGCCGGTCCATCGGCACCGGCCGCTGCATGTCATGCTTGACTTCGTCGATGGCCGCGAGCTGGTCCGGCGTCTCCACGTACGGGAAGGCGTCCTCCAGCTCACGCTGCCACGGTGTGTCCGGCCCGAACGCGAACCCGGGCGAGGCCATCCGGGCCGAATACAGCCTGATCAGCTCCGACGCGATCTGCCGGACCGCCTTGCGGGCCCGGCCCTTGGCCTTGGCCCAGTCCGCTCCGCCGAGCCGGTGCAGCGCGGGCGCTTCGCCGCCGGTGTACCGGGTGACTTCGTCGAGCTGGTCGGTCGGCACGTACAGCCGGTCCCCCGGCTGGCCGCGTTTGGCGGGCGCGTACTCGATGACCAGGTACTCCCGCGTCGCCCCGGCCGCCGTCCGGCTGGTCATCTCCAGGTACTTGCCGACACCGTGCTGCTCGTGCACCACGTAGTCGCCCGGCTTGAGCTGGAGCGGGTCGACGCCGCCACGGCGCCGGCTGGGCATCCGGCGCATGTCCCTGGTACTGGTCAGGCCGGCCGGAGTCCCGGCCAGGTCGCTCTCGGTCAGCACGGCCAGCTTGATCGCGGGCCAGACGAAGCCATTGGCTATCCGCGCGGTGGTGACGTACGGCACCCCCGGCTCCGGCGGCTGCTCGATGTCCTCGCTCCGCGCGCCGATCCCCTCGCCGCGTAGCATCTCGGCCAGCCGCTGAGCCGGCCCGTGTCCCTCGGTGACCAGCACCACCCGCCACCGCTCGGCGAGCCAACCGCGGATGTCCGTGATCATGCTGGCCGCATCGCCGCGGTAGGCGGGTGCGAGGGAGGCAGTTATCCCGAACGGGCGGTGGTCTGCGGTTTCGGGAAGCTGCGTGTCGTCATCGGTGACGCCGAATGGGGCGATCGACCACCACGGCACGTTCTTGTCTTTTGCGGCGTCCTGGACGGCGTCGAGCGGCTGGAACGCGGCCGCGCCCAGATCGATGGGCGCCTCGCCGCCAGCGGCGGCGTTCACCCAGGATGCCTCGAGGAACTCGCGGCTGGTGCTGAGCAGTTCCTCGGCGCGGGCCCGGACCCGCTCGGGGTCGCAGACCAGCACGACGCCTTGTGCTGGGACATAGTCCACCAGCAGGTCCATGCTCTCGGCCAGGACCGGCGCGAAAGCCTCCATACCCTCGACCGCGATGCCCTCGGCCAGCTTGCCCAGGACGTCGGCAAGGCTGGGATGAGTGTCGGCCAGCAGCTTGGCGCGTTCCCTGACGGCCGGGGTGAGCAGCAGCTCGCGGCACGGGGGTGCCCACAGGCCATGCTCGGCGGGGCCGATGCTGCGCTGGTCAGCGACCTTGAAGTAGCGGATCTCCTCCACCGTGTCGCCGAAGAACTCGATCCGCAGCGGGTGTTCCTCGGTCGGCGGGAACACGTCCACGATGCCGCCTCGGACCGCCATCTCGCCGCGACTGCCGACCAGGTCGGTGCGGTTGTAGCCGATCTCGACCAGCCTGGCCAGTGTTTCGTCGAGTTCCGCGGTCTGCCCGGTGACCAGGCTGACCGGTTCGAGGTCACCGAGCCCGGTGACGATCGGCTGTAGCATGCTCCGGACCGGGGCGACGACCGCGCGCAGCGGGCCGCCAGGCTCGCCCTCGTTCCCGGGGTGCGCGAGGCGGCGCAGCACGGCGATCCGCTGGCCCACGGTGTCGGACCGCGGCGAGAGACGCTCGTGCGGCAGGGTTTCCCAGCCAGGGAAGGTCGTCACGGCGTCGGGCGTCAGGAACGAGCCGAGCGCCGCCGCCAGCTCGTCCGCTTCGCGGGGTGTGGCCGTCACGGCCAGCACGAACCCAGCATCCCTCGATCGCGTCGCGAGTGCGGCCGCGATCACCGGACGCAGCGAGGGCGGCGCGACGAGGTCCTGTCCCTTGTAATCGGTGTTATCGGCGTTATCGACGGCGGCCAGGATGTCGTTTAGCTGCGGATCGTTGTCGAGGATGCTGAGCAGTCCAGCCAGGCTCATGATTTCCCTGTGATCCCTAGTCCGGTGGTTCGTCGGTAACCGCTACCCCGATCGGCCCCTGTCGCGCGGTCTGCGCCAGGCCGTTTTGCGGTCAGGTCGTTTGTGCGCAGCACGAAACGGCCGGGCCTTCGCGGAGGCCCCGTGGTCTCCAGCGCGGTATGCCCTAAGTTTACGCCGCTTACCGGCGGCGGCGCATACCGCCTGCCGCCTGGCAACGCAAGTTCTTACACAGTCCGTGCCGATTCCGCTACGCTTCGATTCCATGGATTCAGGGGGTCTCGCCGCCGCGGAGGCGGATCGCGCGGTATTTCTTGAGGAGGTATTCGCGCAGCCGGTGCGCGACTACTTCTACCAGTGCCTCGGCCGCCCGATCCGCGTGCTACAGGCGGGATGTGCGACGTCAGCGGACGAACTGGGCCTGGACAAACTGCGGGACAACGGGTTCGAGATCCAGATGCTCACCGTCGACCAGGACCACCCGCGGCTCAGCCAACAACGGCGCGAACCACAGCTCAGCGAAGACGGTGAGATAACGGTCGGGGACCTGCGCACTATTCCCTTGCCGTCGCGGTCGTACGACATCGTGCACTGCTCGCTGCTGCTCGACCGGATCAACCATGTCGTGCTGGTCCTTGACCGGCTCGGCGCCGCGCTGCGCCCCGGCGGCCTGCTGTTGCTGCGCATCAGGGAGCGTGATTGCGCGGCGGGTTTCCTCGACCGGACGCTGCCTCGCTCGCTGCGGCGGGCCCTGTGGCGCAGGCTCTATCCGGGTCAGCCCGGTCCGTTCCCCGCGATCTACGAGCAGGCCGCCTCGGCCCGCGGCATCGCCGCCTACATGCTGATGCGGGGCCTGGTCGTCGCGCATCGCAAGACCGTCCGGACGCTTCCCGTCGAGCCCGCCCGGCTGAGCCGCGCCGTCTCGGCAGCTAGGGCCGCTATCGCGCTGTTCAGCCGCGGACACCTGACAGATGCCCACGACCAGGTTCTTTTCGTGGTAAGAAAGCCAGAGGATCGCTTCGCGCGAGTAGTGTTAGTTTGCCTACCCCCGCCGGGCGCGATGTACAGACCCTTACCTCCCTCACCATGCTCGGAGGACAACCGCCCGTGACCGGTGCAAACTGTGCAGATATCGATGGAACCGCTCAGCTGCCCGCCGAGCTGGCCAACTGGCCCGCGTGGACGCTGGACGATGTCCAGCTCGGGGATCTGGAGCTGCTCACCTCAGGCGCGTTCGCGCCACTCAAGGGGTTCATGACCACCGCCGACGTGGCCGCCGTCGGCGAACGCGGCGCCCTGGCGGACGGCACGCCGTGGCCGGTGCCGGTCACGCTCGAGCTTCCCGCCGACGCGACCCCCGCGGACGCGGATCACCTGGTCCTCCAGGACCGGGAGGGCTCCCCGCTCGCCGTCCTCAAGATCACCGAACGCGCGCCCCTCTCATCACCGCTTGTCCGTCTGGCAGGGCCCGTGACACCGCTGCGGGAACCCGAGCATGGTCCGTTCCGCTCGCTGCGGAGGAAGCCCGCCGACGTACGGGCCGAGCTGGCGGGCGCGCCCGCCGTGCTGGCCTACGCGACCAGACGGCCGCTGCACCGGCGGCACATCGGCCAGCTCAAGCACCAGGCCAGCATGCTCAATGCCCGCCTGCTCGTGCTTCCGCTCGTCACTGCTCTTAATCCGGGGGGAGCCGTCCCCCCGGACCCCCGCGGCAACCCGGGAAGAGCCGTCCCCCCGGACCCCCGCGGCAACCCAGGGAGAGCCGTCCCGCCCTCTGATGCCACGGACGGTCTTATCACCCGGCCGGACGCCCTGGTCCGGGTGGTGCTCGCGGCCAGTCAGCACCTGCCGGCGGGCACGCTGGTGATACCGGTGCCGCTGGCGCCCCGCAGTGCCGGACCGGGCGCCGGCCTGCGGGCCAGCGCGCTCGTCGCGGCAGCCTACGGCGCGACCCACCTGCTGATCGATCCGGCCGAGGCGGCCGATCTGCCGACCGGAGCGGGAAATGGCACGCTGACCCTGCCGGGAGTGCGGATTCCGTTGATCCGCGAGACCGAATGGGCCTATGACCCGGACTCCGAGGTGTGGCGGCCGCTGGCCCGGATCGAGGCAGGCACCGAGCAGACCGAGTTGTCGGACACCGAGCTTGGCGCGCTGCTTGATGCCGGCGACCCAGTGCCCGCCTGGTTCACGCCGGAGAATGTCGCCGCCGAGCTGCGGCGCGCGCGTCCGCCGCGGCGCGAACGCGGGCTGGTCGTGTTCTTCACCGGGCTTTCCGGATCGGGCAAGTCCACGATCGCCCGTGGCCTGGCCGAAGCGCTCGCCGAGCGCGGCGACCGCACCGTATCACTGCTCGACGGCGATCATGTCCGGCAGCTTCTGTCGGCCGGGCTGACGTTCTCGCGCGCCGACCGGGACCTGAACATCGCCCGCATCGCGTTCGTCGCGGCAGAGGCCGCGAGGCATGGCGGCATCGCGATCTGCGCGCCGATCGCTCCGTACGCACAGGCCCGGGCCGCCGCGCGTGACGTGGTCAAGGAGGTCGGGGACTTCCTGCTGATCTACGTGGCCACACCGGTCGACGTGTGCGCGGCCCGCGACCGGAAGGGCCTGTACGCCAAGGCCAGGGCCGGCCTGATCCAGGGCTTCACCGGGGTGTCCGATCCCTACGAGGAACCGCGAGACGCCGACCTGGTCCTCGACACCTCGACGATGACCCGCGCGCAAGCAGTCGACGCTGTGCTGAACATGCTGATCTCGGGCGGCTGGCTGCCCAGGAACGGCCAGCTGGAGCCGGCCAACGGGACGGTGTCCGGCTCATCCTCGCCGGGCAGACCCGGACCCGCGCTCCGCCGCCTGTAGCCCCTCGTCGGCTTGACCGTTGTCCCCGTCCTCCACGCGGGCACCTTCTTCGAGCCTGGCCCGCAGGCCAGGTCCGCGCTTCCGCCGATTTGCCAGCCTCCCGGCCAGAGCGACCGACATGGCGTCCCGCTGCTTCGACAGCAGCACATAGCTGACCAGCATGCTGATGACGAAGGCCAGTGCCCACAGCAGCAGTCCGCCGATGCCGATCAAGTGCAGCACGATGACGGAGACGACGAACAGCAGGATCCGCGACGAGGAGTAGGCGAGAGTACTACGCATGATAGTCACAGCATAAGCCCCGCCCTGGCTCAGTCATGCTCATGGCTCAGGTCGACAATGCAGAACCGGTTGCCTTCGGGATCTTCCAATACGATGAAGTCCGGGTCCTCCGGGTAACTGTCCCAGTCGACCCGTCTGGCACCGAGAGACACCAGCCTGGCCGCTTCGGCCTCCTGCTCGACGGCATCGGCGGCGTGCAGGTCAAAGTGGAGGCGCGGGTGATCCTGCGGCGGCGTCTGGCTACGCTGCAGCGCGATCGCCGTTCCGGTCCCGTCCGGCGGTACCAGCAGCTTCGCCCATCCGCCGAATCCATCCTCGCGCAGTTGGTAGCCCAGCGCCGCCGACCAGAACTCCGCTGCGCGCCGCACATCGGTGACCCCAAGCGCCACCACGCCCAACGTCAGCACAGGCCCGAGTTTAGCGAGCATCACGGGTGGGTCGGCACCGCCGCCATCATCACCTGGTGAGTACCGACAGTGGACATTGCCCGCAGCTGCCGCACGCACTCGACGGCCGTCGGTAATTCGAGCCGGTAAGCAGACAGCACCGGATGGCCGTGTGGCCTGGCGTTGTCCGCCGTTTTTGGCCGCCGGCTGTCCGGTGCTGGGTTCCCGGCCGGGGTGCTGCCCCGGTCCGGGGGGTTATCCGGGGCGGGGTGGCGGGTGGCTGGCCGGGCTGGAATATGGTGCCATCGGGTTTGCGGGCGGTCATGGTGCCGTCGCGGTTGACGGTGACCGTCCAGCCCCAGCCGTGGATCACCACGTGGTGGTGCCACCAGCACAGCTGGGCCATCTTGTCCACCCGGGT
>JAFARZ010000372.1 GCA_019245115.1 Streptosporangiaceae bacterium
GCTCAACCCCCGGACCCGGTATAACCCCTGGGACCGGTATACCCCCGGACCCGGTATAACCTCTGGGACTGGCGTAACCCCCGGACCCGGTATAACCTCTGGGACCGGCGTGACTCCGGACCCGGTATGACTCCCGGACCCGGTATAGCCCCGCAGCAACGAACACCCGGAGAACGGCGTATCTCCGGGAGCCGCGCAATTCAGGAATCGTGTAATTTCAGGGATCGCGCAGCCCTAAGCCGACCGACCGCGCCAGGCCGCCCGCAACAGCCTGCGCATATCCGACATGTCATGACAACACCGGGAGGCCAATGCTCGATCGGGGCGAGAAATCGCTCTTGTGGGCGGTTACCTTAACATTTGCAGCACTCAGGAATAACGAGTGCGTTTGCGACATCTCGGCCATGCTGCCTCGGCTGAAGTGCCGCGTCGGCCTGGGGAACTTGCGCGTATCACCGCATAGCGGGCACACGGGCCACCACCTTGTTGGAAATTAGGAGCCCTCCGGAAGAAAGGGCGCTGGAAACCGGCACCCTTTCTTCCGGGGAGCCCTTTTATTCCGCGTCGGCCGCACGGTCAGCGTCCACATATCGGTCATATCCCGCCAAAGCACCGGCCATCCACGACATGCCGGAACTCGGCTCACCGTGGAATGTCCACTTTATGGCGTAACCATCCACGATCCCTCGCCGACCGCCTGCACGCGCCGCGCGACGACATCGGCCTGGCGCCCGACATGTCGGATATGTACGGGCTGGACCGGGCGTGCGGGGGCGGGGTGGGGAAGGGGGTGGGCGGGTGTGCAGGGGCGGATGCGGATGGGGATGGGCGGGTGTACAGGGGCGGATGGATGGGGAAGGGTGGCACTGGTGCGGGCGGGTGTTGTAGTGGCGGGGGGTCGGGTGGGGCGGGTCGGGGGTGTGGTGGCTGGGGGTCGGATGGGGCGGATATTGGTGCGGGCGGATGTTGGTGGCCCGGGCGGGGTCGGATGGAGCGGGTATTGGTGCGGGCGGAGGTGGTGGTGGCGGGGGGTCGGGCTGGGCGCGAAACGGGGCTGTGGCCCACCGCCCCCGTTCTATCGGGGGCAATGGGCCACGGGCCCCGGGCGCGCGCCTGACATGTCGGATATGTGCGAGCGGGGCGGGGGAGGGCGTATGGCGGGGCGGGGGCGTATGGCGGGGCGGGGATGGGGGGCTCGGGATGACGTGGGAGGGGTCGGGATGACGTGGGAGGGCGCGGGGATGGGGTGTGCAGCGGAAACTCGCGGCGGGGGTGGGTGGCTTGGGGCTATGGCCTGCCACTCTCTGTTCGGGCCTGGACACACCAGTGATCGACCGTTAGGCTCCTGGTGGTGGGAAAAAGTTTCGGATAACTTTCGAATACTGTTTGCGAGCTCCAGGGTCGGTTTAGCGGAAGAGCAGGCCAATGCGCGGAGGAAGATCTAGGCCGGAGAGACAGCGGCCAAGAAGACAGCGCCTGACGAGACAGCGCCTGACGAGACAGCGTCCCACTACACAAGGGGCTCGGGCATGCGTGGTGCTGGCGGTCGGTGTGGCCGCGGCCGGGCTGGCCGGGTGTGGCAGCAGCAATTCGTCGAGTCATCCGTCCGCGGGGGGGAGCGCCAACCTGTCCGGGCAGACCCTCACCGTCTACACCCAGGCTCCGTATGGTACGCAGCTCAACCAGTACAAGCAGTACTACGCCTACATCGCGAACGCGTTCCACCAGGCGACAGGATCCACGATCAAGTGGGTCTACTCGTCGAGCGCGGTGACGCTGTCCCAGGAGCTCGAGCAGGCTGCCGCCAGCGGCAGCGGGCCCGATGTCTGGAGCATCGGCTCGTCGTTCAACGGGACGGCGACCTCGCTGAACGAGTTCTACACCATTCCGCCGAGCGACTGGAGCGAGTTCGGCGGCCAATCGTCGTTCGTCCAGAAGCAGCTCACCATGTCCGGGCCGAACAACAACCAGGACATCGGGGTTCCGTTCGAGTCGATCCCGTTCGTGCTGGCCTACAACAAGGCGCTGTTCGCCAAGGCCGGCATCACGTCACCTCCGACCACCTGGTCGCAGTTCGTGACCGACGCGCATGCGATACAGAAGAGCGACCCGGGCGTGAGCGGCGCTGGCTTCTCGCCCGCGGACCCGTACGGCCCGTGGAAGCCGGTGTGGTCCTACATGGAGCAGAACGGCGGCGACTTCATCAGCACCGACGGCAAGACCGCCACGCTCACCTCGTCTCCGCTTCAGGCCGCGCTGAAGTTCTACTTCGGGCTGGAAGACCAGTACCACGTGGTGCCGAAAACCGACCTGACCTGGGAGGGATCGCAGGAGACGTCGGCGTTCCTGGCCGGTAAGACCGGCATGATGATGGACGCCGCCTACAGCCTGATCCAGGAGGCACAGGGCACGCCGGTCGCGAACGACGTCGCGTTCGCGCCGATGCCGAACGTGCCGTACGCCATGTCGGCACGGCCGGCCGGAGGCCAGGCCGCCGAGTCCATTGTCTCGGGGAACTACTACGACGTCGCCAAGTACTACAACAACCTGCCGCTGGCGCTGAAGTTCATCCAGGTAAGCACCACGCCCGCCGCGGAGCTCCAGCAGTTCAAGATCATGGGCTGGATGCCGGTCACCCAGGCCGGGATCACGGCGGTGGAGAAGGCCTATCCCGCAACCGTTCCGTTCATCCAGGCTGAGCAGAACTCCACGCCGACCGACTACACGCCGGCATGGAGCTACATCGAGACCGGCGTGCTGGCGGTGATCGGACACATCGCGCAGCAGCTCGCCACGGGTCACTCCTACAGCGACTCCTACACGCTGAGCCAGCTACAGGCCGAGAACTCGGTCGTACAGGGCCATCTGAGCTCGTGAACCGCGAGCCGCAGGCCGGCGACGGCCAGGCGGTAACGACCCGGGTCCCGGTGCACCCCCCCACACCGGGACCCGCCGGGGTGTCGGCTGGTCCGGGCGATCGATCGCCCGGACCGGCCGACCGCCAAGCGGGGGCGCCGCGCCATGATAACAGCAAGAAGCGTCGCTGGAGGGGAGTGGGACGGCGCGGGATTGGCCTGGGCCTCCGGCCGCGGCGTGAGCCCGCGGTATGGCTGTCCGCTCCCGGAGCGCTGTTCTTCGTGGTGCTCGTCGGGATCCCGCTTGTCATCGTCATCTGGACGAGCTTCCTGCACATCGGGTCGGGCAACATCGCACACTGGGCGACGGCGCCGTTCGCGGCCTTCCGCAACTACACGACCGGTCTCACCGGGCAGAACGTCCTCGGCGTCTCCGTGCTGCAATCGGTATTGGTCAGCCTCGAGTTCTCCCTGCTCGCCACCGTGGCGTCCACGCCGATCGCCTTCTTCGCCGCGCTGAGCGTCTACCACTCCTTCCGGGGCCGGGCGGTGCTGCGCTCGATCTACCTGGTGCCGTACGTCATACCAGGGTTCGTGATCGCGCTGCTCGCGCAGCTCGCCTTCCACGACACCACCGGGGCGGTCGACCGGCTGCTGGCCGCCCTCCATATCACCTCGGTGCACACCTACTGGCTGATCGGCCCGAACGCGTTCTGGGCGATGACGTTCACCGAAGTGTGGGAGGTGTGGCCGTTCATCTACCTCCTGCTGCTGGCCGGGCTGCAAGCCATTCCGCGTGACCAGCTCGAGGCCGCCACGGTCGACGGCGCGGGCTGGTGGGCGAGGCTCAGGTACATCGTGATGCCTCAGCTGAAGGGGGTTTACGCGCTGGCGTTCGCCCTGTCCACGCTGTTCCATTTCGGCAATTTCACGCTGCCGTACGTGATGTTCGGCAACCTGCGGCCCACGTCAACGGTCACGCTGCCGATCAACATTTACTACATCGCGTTCCAGGGCTTCGACTTCGGAGTCGCGTCGGCGACCGCTGTTTTCAACATCGCGTTGCTCGCGGTTCCGGCGGCAGTCTATCTGTGGGTGATCCGGCTCCGTCCCGCGAGGAGAGGTGAGACGGCGTGAAAAGGGCATACTCCGCGGAGCGGCTGCTCCCGCCACTCGTGTCCAGGGCCGGCGTCGCGGTGCTGGTCGTCTTCATCGTCGCGCCAGTGCTCTATCTCATAGAGCTAGCGATGAGCCCGAACACCACGGTGGCGCTGGGCGGGACCGACATCCGGCATCTGTCGTTCCATAACTTCAGCGACATGTGGTCGGCCACCTCGCTACTTCAGGGCCTGGTCAACAGCGTGATCATCGCGGGCATCTCCGCGGCACTGGCCGTCATCCTCGGGGTGGCCGCCGCGTACCCGCTGGCCAGGCTGAGCTTCCGGGCAAGGAAGCCGCTGCTGTACTCGCTGCTCGGCAGCCAGTCCATCCCGCAGCTCGCCCTGCTTCTGCCGCTGTACATCATGCTGGCGGGCATCCAGGGAATCCTGAGCATCCACCTGATCGGCAGCTATCCGGCGATCATCGCCGTCTACATGACGTTCGGCCTGCCACTGGCCACCGTGGTCTGCTTCGTTTACCTGCGGAGCCTGCCGCGGGATCTCGAGGACGCCGCCCTGGTGGACGGGTGCACGAGGATGGGCGCGCTGCGCCGGGTGGTCGCGCCGCTCATGGCCCCCGCCATGGTGGTGAGCCTGGTGTTCGCGTTCCTCGTGGGGTGGAACGACGTGCTGTTCGCCAGCGCACTGCAGAACCAGACCGTCGCGGTCACGCTGGAGCAGTTCGGTCTGGCTCAGGCGGAGGGCGTAGGCGCCCAGCCGCTGTACGGCGATCTCATGGCGGCCGCCCTGGTCAGCGCCATCCCGGTGGTGGTGCTGTACCTGGCCTTCCAGCGCTACCTGGTACACGGCCTCGCCGCAGGCGCGCTAAGCGGAACCTGAGACCCGGCCGGATTCCTGACCGCCGGGCAATCATCGTGGAATAGGAGGAGCGGATGAGAAACTCCGGAAGACTAACGGTGGCACTGGGTTTGGCGGTGACACTGAGTTCTGGCCTGGCCGCGGCATCAGTTCAAGCCGCCGGGAACGCCGACGTCACGGTCGACGCGCACCAGGCCCACCAGGTGGTCAACGGCTTCGGGTTCGCCGAGGCGTTCCGCGAGCCGGTGATCAGTACGCTGCCGCAGGCAGAGATCCAGCAGATCGGTACGGATCTGTTCAGCACGAGCGACGGCGCGGGGATGAGCATCGTGCGCTTCGGGCTCGGCGGCGCGACCGACCCGGGCGATGCGATCCAGGGTCCCGGTGACGTCGCCGACCAGGTATGGCTCGGCAAGCTGGCCGAGCAGTTCGGCGTGCACCAGTTCTACGCGGACGCGTGGAGCGCCCCGGGGATCTTCAAAACCAACCAGTCACTGGACAACGGCGGCTCGCTGTGCGGATCGCCGGGCGCCAGTTGCGTGAACGGTGACTTCCGGCAGGCCTACGCGGACTGGCTCGCGGCGGAGGCCGCGGGATTCGCCGCGCAGGGGATCCCCCTGGAAGCGGTTGATTTCGTCAACGAACCCGAGATCGGCCCGGCGTACGCGAGCATGGAGGAGACACCGGCTCAGGCCGCCGACTTCGTTCCGTTCCTCGGCCGGGCCCTGGCCGAGCAGCACCTTCCCACCAAGGTCGCGTGCTGCGACGCCGAGGGCTGGCTCGACTCGACGGGCTTTGCCGGCGCCCAGTCCTACACCAAGGCGGTGCTCGGCAACCCGGCCGCCGCCAGGTACATAGGCATAATCACCAGCCACGGCTACACCTCGCCGCCCAACATCCCGCTGACCAGCGAGCGGCCGGTGTGGGAAAGCGAGTGGGCCAACTTCAGCCCGTGGGACGCCGCGTGGGATGACGGGACAGCCGGGTCCGGCATCACCTGGGCGCAAGACCTCGAGACCGCGTTCAGCCAGGCCAACGTGAACGGGTTCTTCTACTGGTGGGGCGCCTCGGCCAGCACCGCCAACTCCGGCCTGATCCAGGTGAAGGGCGCCACGATCAACCTGTCCAAGCGGTACTGGGCATTCGCGGCGTTCGGCCGGTACATCCGGCCGGGAGCGATCCGGGTCAGCGCCTCGAGCACCGACAGCGACCTTCAGGTGTCGGCGTTCCGCAACCGGGACGGCTCGCTGGTCGTGGAGGTCCTCAACAACGGGACGAGCAGCACGCCGATCACGCTCGCCGGAATCGACACAGCCCACGCGTCGGCCTTCCTCACCGACGAAGGGGACGCGCTGGCTCCGGAGGCGGCCGGTACCGGCCTTCAGGCACCTGCTCGTTCCCTCACCACTCTCGTCGTACCAGCAGACAGGTAGGCAGCCTGTCAGAACCAGATAGCCGGATCATCGGAGATCTCAGACCGGCGCGCGGCGTCCGTCGCGCGCCGGATCTCCTCTTCGGACGGATGGCGCAGCATGGTCCAGCCAAGAGATCCATGAATGTGCCACAAACGTAGCTCATCCAGCTCGGACCGCTTCAGGCCAGCGGGCGCGTATCCGTGCAGGAAGCGCCGGACGAGATCCCGCGTATGCTCCACGCTCCACTCGGCGAGCCCTTCCATGCAGATCGCCGCCTGCGCGCAGGGCCAGTTAGCCCCCGCAGTGGTCCAGTCGATCATTACGAATGAGCCGTCACCCCGGATCAGCATCTCCCCGAACCAGCCTCCGAAGCCGGGCGGCCGGGTGTTCAGCCGTTCCAGGATGCGGCCAGCCCACTGACGAGCCGCGGGCGGCCAGCGGTGGTCCTCGAGCAGCGCCCTGTACCTGGGCCGCCACCATTGCGATGGATCGCGGTTCCACCGCAGACCGCCGGGAATCGCGTCGGCTTCGAGACCTTCGAGCCGCCTGACTATCTCGCCGAGCCCAATGGCGAGCCGATGGCCAGCGGACGGGTCGCTGGTCACCAGCTCCGCGCCGGTGACATGCGCCACCTCCCGGGTAACGTGAAAATCCGTCCCGGCATCGGCCAGATCATCCGTGGAGTGCTCGAACTCAAGGACCGGGAAGCCACGAGCGCGCAGGACGGGGAGCATCGCGACCTCCCGTGACACGACGCGAGTTCCCGGAAGGGGCACCTTCAGGTAGCGCGGCTCAAGCCCGGAAGCAAACGTCAGCCGGAAGACATCCGCTTCGTCCGACGGAACCCACTCAACGGCCGCCACGCGGTCGTACAAGCGCCGCGCGATCCTTTCCGCTATAGCGAGCCGCGGCAGACGCGACCGCCGACCCGGGCTACCGGCCGTCACACGGTCATGCTAGGCGTCTACAGGTAGCCGAGGCGACGGAGTTCCTCGCCGGCCACCTTCTGGATCTCGGCAATCTGGTCAATGGTGAGATTCCTGCTGGATGGCGCCTTCCGTACCGGGATCAGCGTGTGGGACAGCTTCACTCCGATGAACTCCGACAGGTCCGAAACCGCGTCGCGCGGGTGTTTGAGCAGGTGCTCGTACCGTACCGTCTTGAGCTGGCCGCTGCGCAGTTCCCGGTGCAGCCACGCGGCCAGCCGGACGGACCACCGCCACCGCATCGCGCATTTGGCGGCGGGGGAGAGGGACGGCCACAGCTCGAGGTCTTCGGCGGTCTCGATGCCGAAGAACGGGTTGGGGAACTCGGTATCGGTGTTGACGAAGCTCGGCCGGAACCACGTCATGACGCTGGGGTCGTCGAGCATGCTGGCCACCACGTCGCGTCCGTCCCTGATCACCTGCACGATGCGAGCATCGCCGAACGCCGCGGTCAGCGCCTCGGCGCAGTAGATGAGGTCCGGGCTGGCGTCGCCGTACCGCTCCAGCCCACGCTGATCCACACACGGGCCCACGGTGTCCGTGCCGAAACCGGCCGCCGCCCGGCAGTCCCGGCTGCATTCCAGGCAGCTGGCCGGGCTGATCTGCCAGGCCTGGCCGAAGGCGTCCCGGAGCACAGCCGCGGCGGCTTCGGAGCGGCCCTGGTGCATGGACGGCCGCCGCGCGAAGGCGTACACCACGCGCAGCACGCTGGGCTGCCCGATTGTCAGGTGAAAGCCCGGCGCGGCCTTGAGGGTGCGGCCGATGAGGTCGATGCCGGAATGGGGCGCACCGATGACGAACACCGGCTGATTGACGTTGCGGGCGTTGACGATGAGGATGTGCCGAGCCGATGGCACTCTTGTCTGTCCTGGCACGACGCTGTCTACCCCGACACGATGCGCCGCACATCGGAGACGATCGTGCTCCGGCGGTGCTCTTCGGCGTGGCCGCTGAGGTTGAGGGCGGTCTGCACCAGCGGGACGTGACTGAACGCCTGCGGCATGTTGCCGACCAGCCTGCCGTATCGCGGATCGTATTCCTCGCTGAGCAGGCCAACGTCATTGCGAAGAGCGAGCAGCCGTTCGAAAACGGCTACCGCCTCCTCCGTCTTTCCCGCGAGGTCAAGGGCGTTCGCCAGCCAGAAGCTACACGCGAGGAACGCGCCCTCGGAACCGGCCAGGCCGTCCACCGCTGACGTCTGGCCGGATGAGAGCTCGTAGCGACGCAGGAAGCCATCCTGGCTCAGGTCACGCTGCAGGGTCCGGATCGTCGATACGACCCGCGGATCGTCGGCGGGCAGGAACCCGACATCCGGGATGAGCAGCACGGCGGCGTCCAGCTCATTGGCGCCGTAGTACTGGGTGAAGGCACCGCGGACCGGATCGTATCCCTTCTCGCACACCTGGAGGTGGATCTGGTCGGCGATATCGCGCCATCGCCGCGCCAGGCCGGCCTGGCCCTGGCTCTGCGCGTACCGGGCCGCGCGGTCGAAGGCCACCCAGGCCATCACCTTGGAGTGAACGAAATGCCGCCGTCCGCCGCGCACCTCCCACAGGCCCTCATCCGGCTCCGCCCAATGCTCCTCGAGGAAGCTGAGCAGGGCGCGCTGGAGAGCCCAGCTGTGCCGGTCGTCATGCAATCCTGACTGGCAGCTGAGCTGCAACGCGTCGATGACCTCGCCGTACACGTCGAGCTGGAGCTGGCCGGCCGCCGCGTTGCCGATCCGGACCGGCGCCGATCCCTCGTAGCCGGGCAGCCAGCCCGCTTCCCATTCGGCCAG
The DNA here is from genome assembly GCA_019245115.1 of Streptosporangiaceae bacterium. GTDB lineage: Bacteria > Actinomycetota > Actinomycetes > Streptosporangiales > Streptosporangiaceae > JAFARZ01. The sequence goes on from JAFARZ010000372.1 coordinate 9,016, forward strand.
CCGCCGTTCACCGGCCACGCCGTACATGATCTGCACGTCCGCCGCGTCACCCGCGATCGCGCGGGCGAGCCACATGCGCCAGGCCCGGGCCTCGTCGGTATAGCCCGTGCGCAGCAGGGCCTCGAGGGTGATGGTGGCGTCACGCAGCCAGCAGTACCGGTAGTCCCAGTTCCGGACGCCGCCGATGTCCTCGGGCAGTGACGTCGTGGCGGCGGCCACTATCCCGCCGGTGGGCCGGTAGGTGAGCGCCTTCAAAGTGATCAGGGAGCGGACCACGGCGTCGCGGTATTCACCCTTGTACGTGCACTTGGCTACCCAGCCGTCCCAGAACCTACGGGTCTCATCCAGAGACTCGAGGGCGTCCGTGACCGGCGGTGCGCTGCAATGGGACGGCTGATAGGTGAGCACGAAAGGAACGCGATCTCCGGCGCTGACCGGGAAGGTCGCCTGGTGGCTGCGATCGCGGCCGATCAGTTCCAGCGGCGTACGCAAGCAGATCGAGTCCGGGCCAGCGATCGCCCGGATGCCCCCGTCAACCCGGTAGACCCACGGCACGATCGAGCCATAGCCGAAACGCAGCTGCAAGCTAACGGTCATGCTGACCGTTCCGCTCAGGCCCTCGACGATCCTGATCAGCGTGGGCGGGTCGTCGCCGCGCGGCGGCATGAAATCGGTCACCCGGACGGTTCCGCCGGCGGTCTCCCAGTCGGTCTCCAGGATGAGCGTGTCACCGGCGTACCGGCGGGTCACAGTGGCCTGGTCAGCGCTTTCGGCCGGGGCGATCCGCCAGTGGCCGTGCTGGTCGGTGCCGAGCAGCGCGGCGAAACAAGCGGCGGAGTCGAACCGCGGCAGGCACAGCCAGTCCACTGAGCCGTCCCGGCAAACGAGCGCGACCGATTGCATATCGCCGACGATGGCATAGTCTTCAATCCGCCCGGCCACGTCTTTCCTCCCGGTAGTTACCTACGCGATACCGTACTAGGCGCGGGTGCCCTTTAGGCTGTGAGACATGCCAGTACTACCCCGTGTAGTTCATCTTGCCGCGGTGGCGCCGATGAGACGCGCCGCGCTGGCCGGGATCGCGGGGCTGCTGGCCATAATGGGGCTGGCGGGCTGCTCGCAGTTCGACAAGGCCCTCGGGCAGCAGCAGGCGATCGTCTCGTTCCGCGGCGGGACATCCACGGCGCAGCGGCTAGCCATCCGCACGGCCTGCGCCAAGGCGCCGGAGGTGTCCCCCCAGGCCATCCCCGATCTGAAGAAGTACCCGTACGCGCTCCAGCAGCTGACCTTCACTATCAGCAAGGCGTCCGACGCGCAGATCGCCATGCTGGAGAAGTGCCTGCAGAAGTTCCCTGCCGTGGCCGGCGTCACCATCCAGGACTCCAGCGACACCGGCAGTTAGGGCTGCGCCGCGGGGTGTCGCGGGTTACCAGGGGATGCACAGCCGTCGTTTGTTATGACATCGCGTATTTCCCACTTTGGGAGTCGCATGTATAGTGAATCTGAACAGATTTCCTATAAATTCGATAGAGATTGGGAATTGTATGCGACGTGTTATGGCCGCCGCGATTGCCGGCGGCGCGATGCTGCTGGCCGGCTGCTCGTCGTCCGCCACCGGCAGCGGTACGACGACGGGCGCCACCGCGGGGAGCTCGAGCACGGGGGCGGGGAGCGGGAACACCGCGCCGGTGACTGTCCGGCTCGGGTTCCTGGAGAACATCACGCACGCTTCGGCCCTGGTCGGGCTGAAGGAAGGCTTCTTCACGCAGGCCCTGGGCCCGGCCGGGACGCTGAAGCCGACGGCGTTCAGCAGCGGCACACAGGAAACGACCGCGATCCTGGCCGGGCAGCTTGACGCCGCGTACGTCGGACCGAACCCGGCCATCAACGCCTGGCAGAAGTCCGCCGGCGCAGCGATCAAGGTCGTCTCGGGCTCGGCCACCGGCGGCGCTTCCGTCGTGGTCAAAGCCGGCACGACGTCCGCGGCGCAGCTCAAGGGCCAGACGCTGGCCACCCCCTCACTCGGCAACACCCAGGACGTGGCGCTGCGCTACTGGCTCAAGCAGAACGGCCTCGCCACCAGCGCGACCGGCGGCGGTGACGTGTCGATCAAGCCGACCGCGCCGAACTCGGCGGCGGTACTCGAGTTCAAGTCAGGCCAGATCGCCGGGGGCTCGGAGCCCGCGCCATATGACGTGCAGATGGTCAAGGACGGCGGAAAGGTCCTGCTCAGCGAGTCAGGCGTCACAACCCTGCTGGTGGTGACCCAGTCGTTCCTCTCCGCCCACCCCGACATCGTCGCGGACCTGGTGAAGGCGCAGATCAAGGCCAACGACTTCATCAAGAACAACACCGCCGCGGCGGAGGCGGACGCCAACGCGGAGCTGGCCTCCTACACCGGCAAGCCGTTGTCGGCGAGCATCGTGTCGGCGTCGTTCAAGGAAATCACGTTCACCAACGATCCGGACGCCACGTCGCTCATCGCGGACGCGACACAGGCCACCTCGCTGGGCCTGCTCAAGACCGTGAGCAATCTCAGCAACGTTTTCGATCTCAGCCCGCTCAACGCCGCGCTGACGGCGGCGGGCGAGCCGGCAGTGAGCTCATAGCCATGTCCGACACAGCGATCACTGAGAAGGCGACCCAGACCAAGACGGTCGTGCGGCTGGCTGGAGTATCCAAGGTGTTCGGCCGCGGCGCCCACGTGGTGCCCGCGCTCGACAACGTTACGCTCGACGTTCCGACGGGGGAATTCACCTGCCTGATCGGGGCATCAGGGTGCGGGAAGTCCACGCTGCTCAGCCTGGTCGCCGGGTTGGAGCGGCCCAGCGCCGGAGAGATCAGCGTGACCGCGCGGCAGGTGGCGCTGATGTTCCAGGAGCCGGCCCTGTTCCCGTGGCTGACCGCGCAGGGTAACGTCGAGCTCGCGCTGCGCGCTCGCGGCACCGGCAAGAGCGAGCGGCGGCAGCGGGCGGCCGAGCTGCTCGACCTGGTACGGCTCAACGGGTTCGGCGCCAAGCGTCCGCACGAGTTGTCCGGCGGCATGCGGCAGCGGGTCGCCCTGGCCCGCGCCCTGGCGCAGAACGCCGACGTGCTGCTGATGGACGAGCCGTTCGGCGCGCTGGACGCGATGACCAGAGACGTCATGCACGATGAGCTGGACCGGATCCGGGACGGCCGGGAGCTCACCGTCCTGTTCGTCACGCACAACGTCCGGGAGGCGGTCCGGCTCGGTGACCGGGTGGTAGTGATGAGCAGTCACCCGGGCCGGGTGGCCGCGGAATTCGCGGTGCCGATCCCGCACCCGCGCCGGACCGACTCCGCGCCCGTGGCCGAACTGGCCGCGACGATCACCGACCGGCTGCGTGCGGAGGTGGCCCGATGATCGAGACGCTTGACGAGCTGGAGCTTATCCCGCCACCACATCAGGATCGGCGGCTGGTGGAAAGGGTGTGGACGCCGCTGTGGCCGAAGCTGCTGGCTGTCGTGCTGGTGCTGGCCATCTGGCAGCTCGTTCACCTGACCGGCTGGAAGAAGGCGATCTTCCCCGGCCCCGGCGCGGTGCTGTCCAGCCTATGGGATCAGGCGCGCACCGGATTGCTGTGGCACGCCATCGGCACGACAGTGCAGCGGGCGATCATCGGATTCGCGCTCGCGGTGCTGATCGGCGCCGTCATCGGTGCGCTGGTGTCCAGGATCAGACCGCTGCGCGCCGCGGTCGGGTCGCTGATCACCGGGCTGCAGACGCTGCCATCGATCGCGTGGTTCCCGTTCGCGATCATATTGTTCGGCATCACCAACGCGGCGATCATGTTCGTGATCGTCCTCGGCGCCGCGCCGTCGGTCGCGAACGGCCTGATCACCGGCGTCGATTACACCCCGCCGCTGCTGTTGCGCGCGGGCAAGATGATGGGGCTGCGCCGGCTGTCGCTGTACCGGTACCTGATCCTGCCCGCTTCGCTGCCGGCCTTCGTCGCCGGGCTGCGGCAGGGCTGGGCGTTCGCGTGGCGCAGCCTGATGGCTGGCGAGCTGCTGGTGGTCATCGCGAACCGGCCGTCGCTCGGCGTGCTGCTGTCCACCGACCAGGATCAGGCCGACATGGTGAGCGCTACCGCGATCATCATCGTGATCCTCATCCTGGGCATCATCGTGCACACCCTGTTCAGCGTCGCTGACCGGGCCATTCGCCGGCGCTGGGGGCTGGACGTCCAGGTATGACAGCTCCTGAGTTCCGCCCGCATCCAGCGGACCCGGGTCACCGCGAAGAATTTATCCAAACAATTAAGCTGAGCTGACGAATTGGCCGGATCGGCCAAGGCTGTAATGGGTGGCTATTTACGTCGTCGCAGGATCCCCGCCGTCGCTGGATTGCCCTGAATGTGCGATAAGTCTCAAATGCGAGCCGGACTAAGGTGGAACTTCCGTGCTGCGTGGAAATTTAATGTACGAATTCGGCGGGTAAACTTCCGCGTAGCATGAAATTTCCGTGCTATATGGAGGCGAAGGGGCTCGACCTGCGTCCGTGCCGATGTCACCAATGGCACGCGCGCTGTAGTGCTCGATCCGCCTATCAAGGAACTCGATCCGCCTATCAAGGAATGGGTGGCGGTCAGGCAATCCGCGCCTCGGGGGTCGTGGGTCCAGGACTCCTGACATAGAGGGTCACCAGCGCGGCGATCATGTTCGTCATAGTCCTCGGTGCCGCGCCGTCGGTCGCGAACGGCCTGATCACCGGCGTCGGCGTCAGCTGAACCCTCGATTCGTCTCTGAATTAACTATGAGGTAATCGGCGACATACAGAATAAATGAGGATATGTCATGCCGGGAACCTCGAGCATTACCACTAATCTGGTTCCTATTTAAATTCGGTGAGCCAAATCATAGACAAGTAATGAGGCGGTCACCTAGAGTTAATAGGTCATCTACTGGCAGCGCGAAGGAGGAATCGATGAGAGGCAAAAAGGTGCTAGGCGCCGCGGCGCTGGCGGCGACAGCGGCGGTGGCCGCCCTTATCGGGTCAATGCCCGCGATGGCCGCGACCACGGCCCGCGCCGACGCGGCTGTCGTCGCTCTGCCCCTTCCGCCCGGCATCTTCCAGATCCAGGCCTATGACGGCAATTGCGTCGATTTGCACCAGTACAACCCCTACACCCGTACGGCTTTCATGAATCCCTGCGATCCCGCGAACGTCGACGAGCAGTTCACCTACGACCCGCTGACCTCGCAGATTCTATCAATCAGCCACCCCGGCAATTGTCTTGACGCGACCGAGCACAGTGTTCAATGGCTGCCCTGCGACACCACCAAACCTTTCCAGCAGTTCCAGTCGACCGCGCCTACCTACTACGGCTGGTACATGGTCCTCGTAGGACAGGCCCCTAATCAGAACTATCTCAATGGAGGCTACCGAGGCTTGGTAACTTCCCCCAGTCCCGTGGGGTATGGCAACGACCTGTACTTCCGGTTCCCGCCCTTGTAATCACACGGGCGGTGTCTCAGCCCCGGCAGCTCGCGGACCGGACGGCCCCGACGGCCGGCCAGGCGCGGGTCTCGCATCTTGATGACCGTTACAGTGATCGTGGGGTGTGGCCCGCTCCCGCCCCGGTTGACGCCGGGGATCGCCGGGAGCGGGCCCGCTTGATAGTTACCGGGGTCAGTGGGCCGGGTGGAGGTGGAGGATGACCACCTCGTCCGTGCCGGAGCCCGGGCCGTTGTTCGTCCCGGATGGCTGACCGGTTTCGTACGGGTTCTGCTGGGTGGGCCAGCCTACGTAGTGCTGCGAGTTGTACTCGAACCACTCGGATGCGGTGGTGGTGGGAATGATCGGCAGGTTCTGCGCGACGTACTGCTCCAGCGGGACCAGATCGGTGGTCTGCTGGGGGGTCGTCTGGTCCCCGGCCAGCTTGGCCAGCGCGGAGTCGATCGTCGGGTTCTTCAGCCGCTCGTAGTCGCCGGTCGCGGGAGTGGTGGCGGCCAGCGAGCTGTCCAGCCAGTTGTCGTACATGTTGTACGGCGTGATCCCGTTGTTGGCCCAGTGCATGGTCAGCTGGAAGTTGCCGTCGGCGACGTCGGCGTTCCACGCGTCCACGGACAGGCCCTCGAACGTCGCGTCGATACCGGCCGCCTTCAGCTGCTGGGCGACCAGTGCGTCGTCCTGGGCGTAGTCGGTGTAGGCCGCCGGGTCGACGATGGTCAGCGAGACGCTCTGGCCGCCCTTGGCGAAGAAGCCGTTGCTGCCCTTGGTGAAGCCGGCCTTCTCGAGCGTCTGCTGCGCGGTGGCCGCGTCAGCGGTGGCGGAGTTCGTCATGGAGGCCACGGGTGCGCTCCACGCCTGGAATGTGGGCAGCGTCAGGCCGGTCGAGTTCAGAACCGGAGCTTCGAGGCCAGCCTCGCCTTCGTTGGCGATCGTGGTCCGGTCGATGGCCTCGCTGATGGCCTGCCGCACGGCCAGCTGGTTGGTTGGCCACTTGTTCAGGTTCGGGAACAGCGCGTTGCTGGCGCCAGGCGCCTCCCAGTAGTGGTGGTGGGCGGGATCGGTGTTGACGAAGCTCTTCTGCAGGCCCGGGATGAAGTTACCGGTCCAGTCGATCTGCCCCGAGAACAAGGCGTTCAGCGCGCCGGTGTTGGACGTGTAGACCGGGAAGTAGACCTTGGAGACCGGAACAGGCTGCCAGTAATAGGGGTTCTTGACCAGGGTGAACCCTTGCGGGGTGAAGCTGCCCAGCTTGTACGGCCCGGTGCCGACGGGGTTCGCGTCGGTGAACGTCGCCGGGTTGCCGACGCCGCTCCACTGCGCCTTGGGCAGGATCGCGCTGCCAGCGATCTCCTCGAGGTTGGCGTACTGCGGTGTCGCGAAGTTGAGCGTTACCGTGTTGCCGGACGTGCTCACGCTGGAGATCTTCAGCCCGCCGATGTTGATCGATGCGTTGGTGTTGACCAGGTTGAAGGTGAAGGCGACGTCGGCCGCGGTGAGCGGCGTGCCATCGTTCCACTTCACGCCCTGGCGGATGTTGAACATGATCGTCTTACCGCCGTTGGACCACGTGTACGACGTGGCCAGCCAGGGGTACTGCGTGGTCGGGTTGGCCAGGTCGAACTCGATCAGGGGTTCGTAGATGAGCCCGGTCGCGCCCATGCCGTAGGCGTCGCCGGTGGACACGTACGGGTTGAAGTCCTGGTTAAGGCTGGTTTCCGGTGAGCTCTCCATCACCAGGGCCGGTTCCGCGCTGGTTCCCGACGATGATGACGACGAGCCCGCGCTCGGCGAGCTTGACGAACAGGCGGCGACTCCGGCCGCGAGCAGCCCCGAGGCCGCCACCGCCATGAACCGTCTATGGTTCAGCAATCTCCTCTTCATACTGTGCTTTCCTCTCGGGTTCTTAGGATTCAGGAGCTAGCTGATGTCCCCCCTCCGGTCTTCTCCAGGTGCCAGCAGGCGGCGGCCCTGGTCTGGGACAGCGTGGTGAGGGCCGGGTTCTCCCGGCGGCACCGGTCGTCGGCGAGGGGGCAACGAGGACTGAACGGGCAGCCCACGGTGGCGGCCTCCTCGGACTTCCGGGGAGGTTGCGATCGTTTCCCCAGGTTGTCCGGATCGGGAGCCGAGGCGATCAGGAGCTGGGTGTACGGGTGGCGCGGCTGCTGGGTGACCTCCTCGGCGGGGCCCCGCTCCACGATCTGGCCCGCGTACATGACCAGCACCTCGTCCGCGAAGTAGCGTGCTGAGGCGATGTCGTGCGTGATGTAGAGCATCGCTATCCGCAGCCGCTTGCGCAGGTCATCGAGCAGCGCCAGCATCTCCAGCCGGATCGACACGTCCAGCATGGAGACCGGCTCGTCGGCGAGCAGCACGCTCGGCCGGGCCGCCAGGGCGCGCGCGAACGAGACCCGCTGGCGCTGGCCGCCGGACAGCTCGTGCGGGTACTTGGCCAGGAACTGCCGGGCCGGGGTGAGCCTGACCTGCTCCATCAGGGTGTCGAGCTGCTGGCTGACGTCAGTCCTTTTCTGGGGGGAAGCCATCCCCCCAGACCCCCCTGGCCGCTGGTGCAGGCGCACCGGGCGCTCCAGGTGATAGCGCACGGTATGGATCGGGTTCAGCGACGCGAACGGATCCTGGAAGACGTACTGGACGCTGCTCTTGTACCGGCGGAACGCCCGGCGGGTCGACACGCTGACCGGCTCACCGTCCAGCCGGATCGTGCCGGACGTGAGGCGCTCCTGGCCGGCCAGCAGCCGCGCCGCGGTGGACTTGCCCGATCCGCTCTCGCCGACCAGGGCGACCACGGCGCCGCGGTACAGGTTGAACGAGACGTCACGCACCGCGTGCAGCACCTGCCCGCGCCCCAGCCGGAAGTCCTTGCTGAGCGAGATCGCTTCCAAGGCTTTCGCTCGCTCGCTCATGAGGTCACCACCTGGGCTTTGTCCGGGAGGACGAACGGGCAGGCGGTCACGTGCTCGGGATCGCCGGATGAGCTGACCGGCTTGAGACCCATGTCGATCTCCTGGCAAGCGTCGGTGGCGTGCGGACATCGGGGAACGAACGGGCAGCCCGGCGGAAGGTTACGCAGATCCGGCGGCGAACCGGGGATGCCGGCCAGATCCCGGCGCGGTCCGTGCAGCGAGGGGAACGAGTTCAGCAGGCCCTTGGTGTACGGGTGGGCGGGCTCGCGCTTGATCCCGGCCGCCGTGCCTACCTCCAGAAGCTGGCCCGCGTACATCACCGCGATCCGGTCGGCCAGTTCGAGCAGCAGCGACAGGTCGTGGGTGATGAACAGCATGGCGAAGCCGAGCTGCTGCCGGAGCTCCGCGATCTGGGTGAGGATGTCGCGCTGCACGACCACGTCGAGCGCGGTCGTCGGCTCGTCCATGATGACGACCTCGGGGTCGGTGGCCAGCGCCATCGCGATCATCACCCGCTGCCGCATGCCGCCGGACAGCTCATGCGGGTAACTGCGCAAGCGGTTGCGCGGTATCCCGGCCAGGTCGAGCAGGGAGGCCGCCTTCTCCCGGGCGTCGGCCCTGGATATGTCCATATGAGCATGGATCACGTCGAGGAGCTGGTCACGGACGGACAGCACCGGGTTCAGCGCGTTCATCGCGCTCTGGAACACGATGGCGATCTCGCGCCACCGCAGCCGCTGCAACTGGTCGGCGCGCAGCTTCAGCAGTTCAGCGGGACCGGGTTGCCCGTTCAGCCGCCGTCCGCGATAGCGGATGCTGCCGCCGGTGATCACGGCGGGCGGACGGAGCAGCCGGCAGGCGCCGTAGGCGAGCGTGGACTTGCCGGAACCGCTCTCCCCGGCCAGGCCCACGACCTCACCGGCCCCCAGCGACAAGCTGACGTGGTCCACCGCCCGCACATCGCCATGGGGAGTCCGGTAGGCCACGGAGAAGTCGCTGACCTCCAGAACCGGCGTGTCACTCACTGCTTAGCCCCTTCCTCAGACCGGGGGGAGCCGTCCTCCCGGGCCCCCGGGGCCTCATCGAGAAGGGAACTCCGGGAGAAGGAGTGCAGGAACGACCCGACCCGGCTCCGTTCGGCCGGAACCTCATGCAGCACCGGCGTCGGATCGGTGGGCCGGACCAGGTGGCCGGCGATCCGGCTGGCGCTGCGGGCGTCGCGTAGCCGCGGATTGCCGAGCTCGTCGATGCCGGTGTTGAGCAGCACCAGCGCGGTGCCCATCAGCGCCACGGCCAGCCCGGGCGGGACGAACCACCACCAGGCGCCGAGCTGAAGCGCGTTCTGGCTCTGCGCCCAGTACAAGATCGTGCCGAGGCTCCAGGTGTTGAGGTCGGTGAGACCGATGAACGCCAGCGCGACCGAGGTCCCGATCGCGTACAGCACCGTGTTCACGAAGCTCGCCGCGATCAGGCTCACCTCGTTCGGCACGATCTCGAAGGCGATGATCCGCCAGGTGCTCTCGCCCGCCTCCCGCGCCGCGCTGATGAAGTCACGGTTGCGGATGGCGAGTGTCTGGGCGCGGACGACCCGGGCGCCCCACGGCCAGCCGAGCACGCTGAGCACCAGGATGGTGGCGGTCTGGCCCTTGTGCGACAGGTAGCCGAGCAGGACGACCAGCAGCGGCAGGGCGGGGATGACCAGGAACACGTTGGACA
>JAFARZ010000152.1 GCA_019245115.1 Streptosporangiaceae bacterium
CCGGCAGCGCGTGCTGCTGGCAGTATTGCTGCTGAACGCCGGGCGAGTGGTCAGCCTGGATGCTCTCGCTGAAACGCTCTGGGAGGGCGCGCCGCCGACGGGTGCGCGGGGCGCGCTGCAAAGCGCCGTCCAGCGGCTGCGCTCGACGCTGGGCGCGTCCGGCGCCGATCTGATCCAGACGCAGCCGCCCGGTTACCTGATCAGGGTCGCCGACGACGAGTTCGACGTCCGCGAGTTCGGCGTGCTCGCCGCGCGCGGTCATGCGGCAGCCGAGGCGGGGGACTGGGCGCAGGCGGCCGGCCTGCTGCGGCAGGGGCTGGGGCTGTGGCGAGGCGAGCCGCTTGCCGACGTGCCCTCACGGCTGCTGCGGGATCGCGAGGTTCCGGCCATCGAAGACCAGCGGCTCCAGGCGCTGACCGCACGGATCGACGCCGACCTGCATCTGGGCCGGCACGGCGAAGTGGTAGCCGAACTGCGCCAGCTCGTCGCGGCCCACCCGTTGCAAGAACAGTTTCACGCGCAGCTGATGCTGAGTTTGTACCGCAGCGGACGGCAAGCCGACGCCCTGGCCGCCTACCGGGACGTGCGGCGCTTCCTGGCCGAAGAGCTCGGCATCGATCCCGGGCCCGAGCTCAGGCTCCTGCATCAGCGCATCCTGGCGGCCGACAGTGAGCTTCTGCTCCTGTCCGGCGGCGAGCCTTCCGGCTCGGTATCGGCAATGCACGCCCCGCCTCCGCCCGGTCACAGCGACCCGGCGGCCGTTCACCCGAATGTGATGCCCAGGCTGCTCCCCGCCGCCACGCGGCATTTCGTCGGCCGGGCCGAGGCGCTCAAGGCGCTCACCGGCCTGGCGGCCGAAGCAGCCGAGGCAGCCAAGGCAGAGCCGGCCCACGGCCCGGTGATCTCGGTGATCGACGGGACGGCCGGGATCGGCAAGACCACGCTGGCCGTGTACTTCGCGCAACACGTCGCCGCGCAATTTCCGGACGGGCAGCTGTACGTGAACCTGCGCGGCTTCGATCCGTCCGGACCGCCGATGACCTCTGCCGAGGCCATCGGGCTCTTCCTCGACGCACTGGCCGTACCGGCGGCCAGGATTCCCGCCGGGCTGGAAGCGCAGGCGGGCCTGTACCGGAGCCTCCTGGCTGGCAAGCGAATGCTGGTGCTGCTTGACAACGCACGGGACGTCGATCAGGTCCGCTACCTGCTGCCGGCCAGCTCCGGCTGCATGGTGATCGTGACCAGCCGTAGCAAGCTCACCAGCCTGGTCGCCATGGAGGGGGCCTACCCGCTCGCCCTGGATGTGCTCGCCGCCAGCGAGGCGGAGGAACTGCTGATCCGCCATCTTGGCTCAGAACGCGTCACCGGCGACCTCTCCGCCGCGGAAGAGCTGATCGAGCAGTGCGCGCGCCTTCCGCTGGCGCTGAGCATCGCCGCCGCGCGCACGGCCAGCCAGCCAGGGCTTTCTCTCGCGGCGCTGACGGCAGATCTGCGCGATGCGCACAGGCGGCTGGACGCCCTGGACGCCGGACACGCGGCCGCGAACGTCCGTGCCGTCCTCTCCTGGTCCTACCAGCAGCTCGACACGACCGCGGCACGGCTGTTCCGGCTACTCGGGCTGCACGCCGGCCCCGACATCAACGGCCCGGCCGCGGCCAGCATGGCGGGCCTGCCGCTGGACGAAGCGCGCCGGGGGCTGGGCGAGCTGACCGCGGCACACCTGCTGGCCGAGCACTCCCCCGGCCGGTTCTCCTGCCACGACCTCCTCCGCGCCTACGCCGCCGAGCTGACCAGGTCGGCCGACAGCGAGGCTGACCGGCGTGCGGCCACCGGCCGGATGCTCGATCATTACCTGCACACGGCTCACTCGGCGGCGCTGCGGCTGCATCCCACCCGCAGGCCGATCACGCTGGCGGCACCCCAGCCGGGCGTGGAGCCGGAGCAGATCGGCGACGCCGCCGCCGCCCTGGCCTGGTTCCAGGCCGAACGCCGGGTGCTGATAGCCGCCGCCGGACGTGCCCACCAGGCCGGCTTCGATGTCCATGCGTGGCAGCTGGCATGGGCGCTGTCCCGGTTCCTTGACACACGGGGCCGCTGGCAGGACTGGGCCGCAGTCGAGCAGATCGCGGTGACCGCCACCGGGCGGCTGGGCGACCGGGCGGCGCAGGCCTCGGCTCATCAGCGATTGGGCTTCGTCAGCGGCAGGCTCGGCAGGTACGACGACGCCTACCGGCATCTGGAACTCGCCCTGGGCATCCACACCGAACGTAAAGACCATGCCGGGCAGGCCTATGTCCAGCACGCACTGGCCCTGACGCTGAATAACCAGGGCCGGTACCGCGAGGCTCTCGGCCACGCCCAGCGGGCGCTGGAGTCCTGGACGGCCGCCGGTGACCTGTCCGGCCGCGCCATGGCGCTGAACTCGGCCGGCTGGTTCCACGGCCTGCTCGGCGATCACCAGCAGGCACTGGCCTGCCTGCGGCAGTCACTGGGCCTGTTCCGTGATCTGGGCCACGACGAGGGGGTGGCCAGTGTCCTGGACAGCCTCGGGTACGTCCACCAGCAGCTCGGCGACTACGCCGAGGCCACCGTCTGCTACCAGCAGGCACTGGCCCTGCATCGCGAGATCGGCGCGCGCTGGGGGGTCGCCGAGACCCTGGGCCACCTCGGCGACGCCCAGCACGCCGCCGGGAACCGGGCGCAGGCCCGCCAGGCATGGGAGGAGGCGCTCGCGATCCTGGATGACCTCGGGCTTCCGGACGCCGACCAGATCCGCGCCAAGCTGCTCAAGGTCTGACACTGCCCGTCAGCCGCCCGTCAATGGGAAGCTGGTGCTGAGGCTGGTCTGTTCCCAGGCGTCGACGTCCGCACTGAGCTCTTTCATCGCGTCGCGGAACGAGATGAGCGCATCGGGTCCGAGCACGAGCATCAACGGTGGGCTGGGGCTGTGGACAGCGGTGATGATCGCGTGGCTGGGCGACGGAACGCAGGAAGCTGGTACGGAAGGCGCCGGGCTCGACCGCCATGACGGTGATTTCCAGCTGGCCGCGTAGTAGCCCGAGCCGACCGGGAAGCTGCGCGCCCCGATCGAGGAAACGTTCACGATCGTGCCGCTGCCGTGGCGGCGCATCCCGGGCAGGACGGCCCGGATCAGCGCGGCCGGGCCGAAGAAGTTGGTGGCGAACAGCTCCTGGACCTGATCCTCGGCCGCCTCGACGGCGGCGCGGTAGCTGTGGCCGGCGTTGTTGACCAGGACATCGATGGCGCCGAAGCGTTCCTGGGCGGTGTTGAATTGGCCTAGGCCTCCGGCCGCGGCGTGCACGACCGCACGCGCCTGGGCGTGGTCGGTGATATCGAGCGGCAGCGGGAGCGCGGTACCGGGGTGCGACCGGGCGAGGTCCTCGACGCTGGCCGCGTCACGAGCCGTCACGACGACGGTCTCGCCGCGGTCCAGGACCGCCGTCCACGAGGGTGGCGGCGAGCAGGCCTGCGGCGGCGATGGTGAGGATGACAGCGAGGCGGTGCAGGCCGGCGTCGGTCGCCGCGCGGCCGAAGCTGAGGCTGATCAGGCTGGCAGAGGCGATCGCCCCCAGGTACATGAAGGTCCGGAGCATCCCGGCCGCGGTACCGGTCGAGTCAGCCGGGGCCTGAGCGTACATGGCGGTCTGGTTCGTCACGACGTTCAGGCCGTTCTGCGCGCCGAAGACGACGCTGATCACCAGCAACAGCCACAGCGGCGAGCGCCCGGTCAGCAGCAGCAGGCCAGCCGAGCCCGCGACCAGCGCCGCGGCACCCGCCACCAGCAGCGGCCACACCCGGCTGCGCCGCGCGGCGAGCGCGGAGACGACGGCGGCGACCACGAACGAGGGGACCATCACGAGCCCGGCGTCCGCGGCGGACAGCCCGGCGCTCTGCTCCAGCCACGGCGTCCACCCGTAGATGAAGCCATAGGTGATCAGCATCGTGACCCCGAACCGGACGTAGGTGGTGGTGAGCGCGCGGTTGCGGGCCAGCATGCGCACGTCGAGGAACGGCGTGTGCGCGCGCAGTTCCCGCGCCGTCAGCCCGGTCAGCAGCACGACGGTGACGCCGAGCAGCCACCAGCGGGGGCTGGCCAGCGACATCAGGAACAGCAGCAGGCCGGTCAGCGCGGCCGCGAACAGGACCAGGCCGGGTGGGTCAAGCTCGTGCCACGCGGAAGCGACACGGACCCGTTGATCATCGGCGGGAAGCCAGGCCAGGACGGCCACGATGCCGACCGCCGCGAGCGGCACGTTGATCAGGAACGTCAGCCGCCAGCCGCCGACCGCGATGAGCAGTCCGCCGAGGGGCGGGCCGACCGCCATGGTCGCCTGCCCGGCGATGGCCAGCGCGCCGAGTACGCCGCCCGGCGTCTCGACGCGCAGCCGCCGGGCCTGACCGCGGACCATCGCCATCGCGGCCGGATAGGCGGCCGACGTGCCAAACCCGATGACGATGCGCGCGACGATCAGGCTGCCGAGCGACCAGCCCAGGTAGCCGAGCAGGCCGCCGGCCGCGACGGCGGCGGTGCCCGCCAGGTAGACGCGGCGCGGGCCGACCAGGTCAGCCAGCCGTCCCATCGTCGGCTGGCCGATCGCCGTGGCGAGGTACAGCGCGGAGACCAGCCAGGTGGTGGCGCTGGCGCCGACCCCGAACGCATGCCCGATCGACACCAGCGCGACCGCGATGATCGAGGAGTTGACCGGGTTGAGCACGGACCCGAACGAAGTGGCGGCGACGAACCTCCGGCCGAAGCCGATGTCTTCCGGCCGCGGCCCCCTCCGGCGCGGTTCCGGCGCGGACCGGGGCCCGGCGGCGGGCCGGGGCCCCGTGGCCGACCGGTCCTCGGTTGCGGCAGGGCGTCGCATCGGATGCCTCCTTCCGGCTCCTTCCAGCTCCTTCGATTCCCACGATGCCGCGGCCGCGGGTGGCCAGGAAGACCGCGCTGTTCCTGGCAATGACAGTGCTACCAATAACGGGGCTACGCTGCCCGCGGCGTCGGATGCGAAACTGGGAATATGGCGAAACCAAACGAGCTTGGCGCGTTCCTGCGGGCGCGCCGGGCGCGTGTGCGGCCCGGCGACGTCGGCCTGCCGTCCGGCGCCGCGCCGCGGCGGACGCCCGGGCTGCGGCGCGAGGAGATCGCCGCGCTTGCCGGGCTGTCCATCGACTACTACATCCGGCTTGAGCAGGGCAAGGAGTCCAATCCCAGCGGCCCCATCCTGGACGGTCTCGCCCGCGCCCTGCGGCTGAACGAGGAGGAGCACGCCCACCTGTACGCGCTGGCCAACCACGCCGCCGGACGCACCGCACGGGCCCTGTCGCGGGTGAGCCGGGTGGTCCGCCCAGGCGTCCGCCAGCTCCTGGAGACAGTGCGGCCCTGCCCGGCCTACGTGCTCACCCGGACCAGCGACCTGCTCGCCGCCAATCCGGAGGCATTCATCCTGTTCACCGGCCTCACCGACTGGCCCGCCGAGCGGCGGAACACGATCCGGTACACGTTCCTGCACCCCGCGGCCAGGGAGCTGTTCGCCGACTGGGAGCACGCCGCCGAGACGACCGCCGCCCACCTGCGCTCGCTGGAGGCCAGTTACCCCGACGACCCGGACGTTCCCGCGCTGATCTCCGAGTTGCTCAGCGGGAGCGCGGAGTTCACCCGGCTATGGCAGCGGCACGACGTGCGGCAGCGACAGGGGGAGGCCAAGCCGTTCCGCCATCCGCAGGTGGGCGAGTTCACCTTCACCTCTGAGGTCCTCAACCTGGCCGACGGTCAGCGGATGACCGTCTACCAAGCCGAACCCGGCACCCGCGACCATGACGCCATGACCCTGCTGTCGATGATCGCCGGCGGCGCTCAAAGGGTGATCGGGGGATGAACCACCGCCGTTCGTTTTAAAGAGATCTTTATCACGAACGGGCGGTGGTGCCTCTCGCGGTTCGCCTGGATCGCCTGGCCGGAGGGCCGGCGATCGACCGCAGCACCGCCGAGCCCGGAGCGGCGGCGGTGGCGCGTGGCGTCACGCCCGCCTTGCGCATGAGGGCGCGCACCCCGGCCGCCTGCGCGGCGGTCTGCACGGTGACCACGGTCCCGGGGGCGCCGCCCCGTGCGGTCCGGCCCGACCGGTGAACATAAGCCTTGTGCTCGGCCGGAGGATCGGCGTGGATCACCAGGCCGATGCCGTCCACATGCAGGCCGCGGGCCGCGATATCGGTCGCGACCATGGCGCGGACCTCGCCGGATCCGAACGCCGCGAGGTTCCGCCGGCGCGCGCCCTGGGCCAGGTCGCCGTGAAGCTGAGCCGCCGGCGTCCCGGCCGTGGTCAGCTGCCGGGCCAGCTTGCGCGCTCCGTGCCTGGTCCTGGTGAAGATCAGCACCCGCGCCTCGCCGCTGGCCAGGGCCGTCACGACCGCCGCCCGGTCCGCCGGCGTCACGGTCAGCAGATGGTGGACGATCTGGGCGGGCGGCGCGGCGGCGTCCACGTCATGCCGCGCCGGGCGGGTCAGGAAGCGCCGCGCGAGGACATCCACCTCGCGGTCGAGGGTGGCCGAGAACAGGAGCCGCTGACCTCCCGGCGGAGTGGCTTCGAGCAGCTGCCGCACCGCTGGAAGGAATCCCAGGTCGGCCATCTGATCGGCTTCGTCGATGACGCTGACCTCGACATCTCCGAGGCGGCAGTGGCCTTGCCCGATGAGGTCGGCCAGACGTCCTGGGCAGGCCACGACGATGTCGACGCCGTTGCGCAACGCGGCCACCTGCGGCCGTTGCGCGGTGCCGCCGAAGATCGTGGCGACGGACAGCCCCATGGCGCTCGCCAGCGGCGACAGGACCGCCTGGACCTGGGTGGCCAGCTCGCGGGTCGGCACCAGCACCAGGCCGCGCGGGCGGCGCGCCATCGTGTGTCCCCCGGCCAGCCTGACGACCAGCGGGAGCGAGAAGCCCAGCGTCTTACCCGATCCGGTCTGGGCGCCCCCGAGGATGTCAAGGCCAGCCAGGGCGTCGGGCAGCACGGCCGCCTGGATCGGACGCGGGGTGGTGATGCCGCCCTTGGAGAGGACGGCCACCAGGGGCGCGGGGAGGCCGAGGTCCGCGAACGTGACGCCGGTATTCTGCGGGCGGCCAGCGGGCATGATCACAACCGTTTCAGCAGGCAGAGCTGACAAGAGATCGTCTCCAGGACTCAAGTGGCCGCGTTGTCGAAGGCGCCAGGTCCGTGGAAACCAGCTCGCTCACCGAGCGACATACGACCGGCGGGCCCGTATGGCCACGCCTCTGCGCCTATAGCGCCGATCCAGACTACCGCATGAGCCGGGATGGATCTCATGCGTCGGCATCAGCCAGACCCGCCGCATGGTGTTAAATGAAGCTGGTTGTTGTCGAAGTTCGTGTCCGTGTCACAGCGCCTGCGAAGTTCAGACCGCGGCGCCAGTCGATATCCCAGGCCCGGCCTTGGAAGGACAGGCGGTCGCTACAGCCCGGATGCACGCCCCGTGCATCCTGATGATCGCCTAAACAGGAGAGCAGAGTGCCTCAAGGAACAGTTAAATGGTTCAACGCTGACAAGGGTTATGGGTTCATCGCCCCTGACGACGGCACGCCGGACGTCTTCGTCCACCACTCAGCCATTGAGGCTGACGGCTACCGCAGCCTTCAGGACAACCAGCGGGTCGAGTACACCGTCACCCGGGGTGCCAAGGGTCCGCAGGCGGAGCAGGTCCGCGCGATCTGAGACCCGGCCTGCAGGACCCTGGGTGGGCTCTGGATCCTGAGCCCACCCGGGTGCCCTGAAGCCGGATGTTCTGACCCGCTGCTGGGTAATGGGCTGTGGTGGGAGTCCTGCTGGGGTTGCTGGCAGCGCTGTGTTACGGGTCATCGGATTTCACCGCCGGGATCGGCGGCCGCCGCAGCGATCCCGGCGCCGTCACGGTCATCGCGCAGCCGATGGGCCTGATCGCCGCGGCGGTGGCTCTGGCCATCTTCCCCGCCCGCGCTCCGGCAGCCGGCGCCCTGTGGTGGGGTGCGCTGAGCGGCGTGGGCAGCGGCGTGGGAACCGTCGCCCTGTACCGGGGCCTGGCCGTCGCGCAGATGAGCGTCGTCGCCCCGTTGTCAGCGGTACTGAGCGCTATGCTGCCGGCGCTGACCGGCGTGCTGCTCGGCAACCGGCTGGCCCCACTGGCATGGGCGGGTATCGCGACTGCCTTCCCCGCGATCGTTCTGGTATCAATCCCGGCCGCCGGCGGATACGGCTCCCGCCGGGCCGGTGTCGCCACCGGGATCATCGCCGGGGCAGGGTTCGCCCTGCTGTTCATCGCCCTCGACCGGGCCGGCACGTCGGCCGGAGCGTGGCCGCTGCTTCCCGGCCAAGCCGTGGCCGCGATGGTCGTGATCGCCCTGACCTGGATCAGCCCGGCTTCTCAGCGGCCCGATCCGAAGGCCTGGCCGCGGGCATGGCCGCCCGGGGCGGCGGCGGGACTGACCGGAGGCGTGGCCAACCTGCTCTACCTCGCCGCCACGGGTGCGGGGCAGCTCGCCGTCGTGGCCGTGGTGACAGCCCTGTACCCGGCCGTCACGGTCCTGCTCGCCAGGATCGGGTTGCACGAACGCTGGAGCCGCCTGCAGATCATCGGCCTGGCGGCGTCCGTTGCCGCGGTGGCGGCCATCAGCGCGAGCTGATGATCGCGCGGGCCCGCCTTGGTCTTTGCCCTTTGGCTGGGACGCTGGGCCGGCGTTGCCCTTTGGCCTCCGGCTGCGACGCAGGGCCGGCATTGCCCTTTGCCCTTTCGGCTCCGACGCGGGCACGCGTTGCCCTTTGGCGCCGACGCGGGCGCGCGTTGCCTTTGGCGCCGACGTGGGCGCGCGTTGCCCTTTGGTGCCGACGCGGGCCAGCCTTGGTCTTTGCCCTTGGCGTCGACGCGGGCGCGCCTCGCCCTCGCCTCCGCACAGCGCGGAAACTTTGTGCTGCGCGGAAGTTTACCGGCCGTATTCGTACATTAAATTTCCGCTTAGCACGGATGTTCCGTCTTAATCAAAACCCCGTTCTATATTTATCGGACATTCAGGATAATCTGGCAACAGCGGGATTCGGACCGGCGGCTTCTGACATACATTCCGCCTGGCGGGTAGGAGAGGCCGACACTGCCGTTTCCGCAGGAGGTGATTGTGCCTGCCGCGACGACTTGCGCTCCGGCCAGCAAGAGTGCGGTCAGGCCAGCCCACCGGCACTGGACCAAGCGGGCAGCGTGCCAACGGCCCGAGGTGGATCCCGAGCTGTTCTTCCCGGTGAGCGAATCCGGTCCGGCGCTAGTGCAGGTGGCGATCGCGAAGGAGATCTGCGGCAGATGCCAGGCCCGCCACGGCTGCCTCGCATCAGCGCTGCGCCGCGGCGAGCCACACGGAATCTGGGGAGGCACTACTCCCGACGAGCGCCGCGGCCTGCGCGCCCGGCTCCGGCGATCTGGCTCGTACGCGAAATTACCCCGATCCGGACATGGATCATGGCAGGTCGATCGGGGTAGAGGTCGCGGCATTGCCGAGCCGCGTCAGGCTGTATGTCTTCTCGACCCCGGCCAGCAGATTGTAGGCGTTGTACTGCCCGGAGTTCTGGCCACCGGTCACGGGCTTGCCGGTCAGCACGGCGTAGATGTGGCCGCCGCCCTTGGTGCCGCCTCGTCCGGTGCTGTCGCTGTGCTCGCCCTCGTCGAACATGATCAGCACGGCCACGTTGTTCGTGTCGTTGGCGGTCCATTTCTGGACCTGTTTCATTATCCAGGAGTCGCCGCGCTTCACCAGATCCGGGTCGGTCACGCACTGGGTGTAGTGGTGCTGGCTGGCGACCGAGGCGGACACACCGTGCATGTCGTCGCACAGGTTCGGCGTCACGAAGGACACGTCGGGCAGTTTCGACACGACCAGTGCGGAAAGCGGCTTGACATCGTCGCACTTGGCGGGGTTGTCAGCAATGGACGCGAACGGCATCGCCGGGTTGTGCCCGATCTTGTACTCGCCCGTCGCGCCGAAGAAGGTCGCCCCCTTGTAACACGCGGTGGGCACCGACTCCTCGTAGACGCCCCAGGTGTCGCCCGCGCCGCTGAGCTGGTCCCAGACCGTCGTGTTGCTGAACTGTCCGGCTTTGCTGGCGCCGCTGGCCAGCGCTTCGCCGACCGCGAACGCGGCGTAGTTGTTGAAGCTGCCATGCTTGACGCCGTAGAACTGGGTGAACTGCTCCGCCGACGAACTGGTCCACAGGGAGTTCAGGTAGGGAGCGTCGGGATTGCCCACGATCTGGCCCAGGCTGTGATTCTCCAGGTAGACCACGATGAGCTTGGCGCTGCCGCTCGCCGGCCCGGCCAGAGTGGCAGACGCGGCGGACGTCGCGGACGCGCCCGCCGCGGACGCGCCCGCCGCGGTCAGCGGCAGCATGCCGAACGCGGCCACGGCGGCCAGCGCGAGTTTCGTCTTCATGAGCGTTCTCATTGGTACCCTGCCTTTCACGCCATTAAGTCCATGCTTGGCCAGCACGCCGGTGACCGGCTATCACATGGCTATGCGGCTGCCCTCAGCCGGGAAACGCGGATCGCATGCATCGCTACCTGCGGCGACGCCGTTTGCTTAGGTAAACGGCAACCGTTGTTGCCTGCTGGAATGCCCGTACTACGGGAAATCCCGGATTACACGCTGCCGATATGCGTCCAATCGGCGTTAACCGGGCTTTGTGGCTTGCAGACGGCTGGAGAAGTTGACGCTGATGCGGGGACCGGCAGGCGTTGCCTGCTTGGGCGGAGGGCGGCGGCTTCTTCGCCGGGCAGCCAGCAGGGAACGTACTCGATCCAGGAGGTCTCGTCCAGCTGGATCCGCTGGGCCTGACCCGCGAACAGGTTCACGCGGGTATCGCCGGTTGCTCGCTGAGCCGTGTGGCCGCCAGGGCGGTGATCGCGGCTGCCTCGGGCTCGGGCAGTCCTAGCGGCCGCAGGCTGTCCGGGGTCACCGCGCCAGGGTGGGGGAAGGTGCGGGTCAGGCCGTCGGGAAGGCCGGGCGCCGGGCCGCCCAGAAGGGTGATGAAAGCCTTCAGCAGCCGGTCACGTTCCGGCTGGCCGGACAGGATCGTCCACACGCCCGCCTCGAACTCGTCCCACAAGCCGGGAACGAGGATGCCGCCACGGCCCGGGACGCGGACCCCGTGATCGGCGTCGACAGCCAGCAGCCGCCCGACCCGCTCGACCACGTGAATGAGGCCCTCCCAGTACGGCAGGTGGACGCTCAGCAGCAGAAACTCCGGCTCGCCGGGAAATACCTCGATGAGGCCGGGGGCGCCGGCCATGGTGATCGTGCGGCGGTAGGTGTCCCCGGACACCGTTTCGACAAAGGGCAGCGCCCGGGCGGTGAGGAAGGACCGTACCGCGGCCCAGTCGTAGCCGGGCCGCACCGGAAGCCGCAGCGTGAGGCCGCCATCGGCGGCGAGCCGGTCGGCCTTGCGCCGTCGCGCGCGCAGTTCGCCGGGCGAGGCCCGGAACACCTCCCGCATGGCCCGGTTGAACTGGCGCAGGCTGCCGAATCCGGACGCGAACGCCACGTCGAGCAGGGCGAGGTCGGTGTCATCCAGCAGACGCCGCGCGAAGTGCGCTCGCCTGGACCGGGCCAGCTGGTCCGGGCTCGCACCCAGGTGCTGGAGGAACAACCTGCGCAGGTGGCGCGGCGACATGCCGATGCGCTGGGCGAGCGCGGCCTCGGTGCCGCCATCATCCAGCGCGCCGCCGATGATCATCTGAACGGCCTCGCAGACGATCTCCGGCGCGCTGGATCCCACCGGGCTGGATGTCCGGTACGGACGGCACCGCCGGCACGCGCGGAACCCAGCCGCCTCGGCGGCGGCAGCCGAGGCGAAGGTCCGCGTGTTCCGTGGCAACGGCCGCGCGGCGCATCCCGGCCGGCAGTAGATGCCAGTGGTGACGACAGCGGAAAAGACGGTCACGGCCCAGGTATACCTCCTCGTCCCGGCGGATCGCTGGCCAGATCCGGACACCTTCCACCGGATCAACGTGTCCGGATCTGGCCGGACTTCCGGGATCGGCGCGTGAATGCTTGACCTTCGTAACCGATCAAGCGAAGGAGTCCACCGTGCTGGTGAAGGTGTTTCCCATCAAGCTCAAGGACGGGATGCAAGCCGAGGTCGAGGAGATCGTGCGTGAGTTCGCGCCGAAAGGTCCGGGCAGTGAGGAGGGAACCCTCTCGTTCCGCGTGTACCGCGACCCGGCCAAGCCGGACTACCTGCTGTTCGTCGAGCATTTCGCCGACCAGGCGGCATACGACGAGCACACCAGCTCGGCCGCGTACCGGGACCTGATCGAGGGGCGGTTCGCGGACCGGATCGTCGAGTTCACCGAGATCGACCACGAGCTGGTCGTCGCGCTGTGAACCAGCCCGGCTATGACGCCGAACTGTTCGCGAGCCTGCACCAGCGCGGCGATCCGCTGCTACTGGCCAATGCCTGGGATGTCGCCTCGGCGGTCGCGATCGCGTCCGCCGGGGCGAAGGCGATCGCCACGACCAGCGCCGGTGTCGCCTGGTCGCTCGGCGTGCCGGACGGGGCGGACCTCGGCGCCGACCGCGCCGCCGCGGTGATCCGCCGGATCACCGCGGCGGTCCCGGTACCGGTGTCCGCCGACATCGAAGCCGGATACGGCCACTCCCCCGAAGCCGTCGCGGCAACCGTCGCCGCCGTGGCCGGCGCGGGCGCGGTTGGCGTGAACATCGAGGACCGACGCGACTCGTCGCTGTTCGAGCCGGGCCAGCAAGCGGAGCGGCTCGCCGCCGCCCGCGCCGCGACGGACGGCATCCCGGTCTGGATCAACGCACGGACCGACGTGTTCCTCACCGGCGCGTATTCCACCACATCCGCGGGAGTAGCGGCCGCGCTGCGGCGGGCCGCCGTGTATGCGGAGGCGGGAGCGGACAGCCTGTTCGTCCCGGGACTGACCGACCTCGCGGCGATCGCCGACCTGGCGGCCGGACCGCTACCCGTGGCGGTTATGGTCTGGCCCGGCGCGCCGACCGTGGCCCAGCTCACCGCCGCGGGCGTCGTCCGTATCAGCCTCGGCTCCGCGATTGCCCAGGCCGCCTACGGGCTCGCCGAGCGCGCCGCCACCGAACTGTTCACCACCGGTACCTACGACTCCAGCTCAGCAGGGATCAGCTATACAGCCATGAACGACGCGCTATAGTCCGCCCGGAGCCCCGTTGCGTGCTAGCATTGATAGCAAGCGGAAGGGCCGGTGTCATGGCGGCGATTAGTATCAGGAACCTGGATGAGTGGGTCATCGAGAGGATTCGTGTCCGCGCGGCGGAGCACGGTCGCTCGATGGAGGCCGAGGTGCGGTCCATACTCGTGGACGTGGCGCGCGAGCCCGGCACCGAGTACGGACTGGGCGACCAGATTCACGCGCTCTTTGAGGGCATCGGCGATGATTTCGAGATCCCCGAGCGCCGCAGGGACCTTCCCCGCGCCGCAGAGTTCGACCTGTGATCATCCTCGACACCGACGTCGTCTCCGAGCTGATCCGCGCCGCGCCTGATCCCGGCGTGCGGGCCTGGGTCAACTCCCGCCCCTCGACCCAGGTCGCGACGACGGCGATCACGGCCGCCGAGCTGCACTTCGGAGTGGCCCGTCTCCCAGCCGGCCAGCGCAGGCAGCGACTGGCGGTCGCCGTCAGCGCCCTGCTGAACGATGCGCTGCGGGGCCGGATAGCGCCCTTCGACGAGCGCGCCGCACGCCGGTACGCGGACGTCGTCACGGGGCGGGAGCGCGTCGGCCGCCCCATCGGGGTTCCCGAGGCCCAGATCGCGGCCATCTGCCGGGAACTCGGCGCCGTCCTGGCGACCCGCAACATCAAGGACTTCGAGGAGACAGGAGTCGAACTGGTCGACCCCTGGCAGGTCGGCACATAAGACCCGGACGCGGCAAGGGCTGGCCGCGGGGGCCGCTCAGCATTTGGCCGGTGCCGATGGTCGGCAATGTGAGCGGGCTGACGGCGCAGTGCTCGCGGAATGGAGTTTGGCGGCCGGGGTTGCCATGACGAGCCCCAGCGCTGCCACCGGGGTGGTCAGGACAGGATCATCGCGAAGAACCAGCTGCTGAAGCTGGCGCAGGTTCGGGCCGGGCTCCAGTCCTAGCTCGGCGATGGTGGCCTCACGGCCCGTGTGGTAATGGCTGAGGGCGTCCGCGCGGCAGCCCATCCGGTAGAGCGCCAGCATGCAGAGGGCACGCATCCGCTCACGAAGAGGATGGCTGATCAGCAACTCCCCCAGGTCGGCGGCCACCGTTTCATATCTGTCCAGCGCCAGATCGGCCTCGGCGCTGGCTTCCAAGGCCTGCAGATGCCGCTCGTTCAGCGCGTCGGCGACGGTCCTGATCGCCGCCGACGACACGTCCGCGAACGGCTGGCCCCGCCACAGGGCAAGCGCTCCGCGAAACAGCTCCGCAGCCGTCTGCGCGTCTTGCCTGTTCAGTGCCTGCCTCCCGCGCGCGGTAAGTCCCTTGAACTCGGCCAGGTCAACGCAGACGCCATAGCTGGCCAGCCGATAGCCCGGAGTGGTCGTGGTCAGCAGGGAAGAACTCCCGGGCGCCACGCGGTCGAATTCCTCGCGGAGCGCCCAGACATGGGCATACAGCTTTGTCCGGGCCGTCCGGGGTGGTTCGTCGCCCCACACGACATCCACCAGCCGCGGCACCGATACGATCTGGCCGAGGTCAAGAACGAGTGCGGCGAGCAGCGCCCGCTGTCGCTGACCGGCCAGCCGTACGAACGCACCTGACTGGGTAACCGCCATGGGCCCGAGGACGTCGACGCGCATCTTCCATTCCCTTCAAGACTTCACGAACACGGCAAGTCCAGGGAAACGTGCTCCAATGGCGGCGCGTTGGGATGTCGCTGGGATTCTGCGGGGAAGGGGGACGTCAGCGCCACCAGAAATCAGCGGAGGGCGGCGATCCTCCGGACCACGGGTCCGAGCACGTTATCGGCGGGTATGAAACCCCATTCCCGTGAATCGCTCCCGTCCCGATTGTCGGCCGATACAAGAAGCATCCCGGACGGGACCACGGGCATTCCACCGGTCGCTCGCAGCATCGCTTCGGGGACAGCCGCGCCCGGCAGTGCGGCCACACGCTTGATGACCCAGCCGTTCCGGGTGACTCCCGGAGTCAGCGGCCACAGCAGGCGTGACGGAGAGGAAACCATCGGGGGACGGAACACGATCAGCGCTCCGACCTGCAGCCGCCGCCCGATCCCATGCCGGATCAGGACACGGTCACCAGGATAAAGGGTCGGGAGCATGCTGCCACCTCGCACGGTGATGACCGTGAATTGCCGCCGGAGCAGCACCATGCCGAGGACCGAGGGCAGCGCCACCGCGACCGCGAGGACCGCCACAGAAGTCACGACAACCCTTCTCCTCTACTCCCGCCGCGGGCCGAGAGCGGCGATCATCGCACCCGGACCAACCAGGCCGTCCGGCCGCCGGCGCGGACCGTGATCTGGCCGCGCGCCCTCGCCATAGCCACTGGCCTGGAGAACGAACAGCCGGTGATACTCGCCACGCAGCGACATCAGCTCGTCATGGGTGCCTCGTTCGGTGACGATGCCGCCGGAGAGCACCAGGATCGTATCCGCGTCCCTGATCGAGCCGAGGCGATGGGAGATCAGCAGGCTGGTTCCCGATCGCCGCATCGCGACCAGTTCAGAGTGCACCGCGTGTTCCGCCTCGGCGTCGAGTCCCGAACTGGGCTCGTCGAGTATCAGCAGATCCCGGTCGGCCCGCATCAGCCCCCGGGCCAGCGCGACGCGCTGCCACTGGCCGCCGGAGAGGAACGCGCCGGTCTGCGGGTCATCCCTGTCTTTCCCGCCGAAGAAGATGCGGCTGAGCATCGTGTCGTACCCGTAGGGCAGCCCGGACAGCTTCTCATCCACTCCTGCATGCGTGGCCGCGGCCCGGATAGCCGGCAGATCTCCCAGCCGGTTCAGGTCCCCGACGCCGACGTTCTCCCGCGCGGTGAGGTCATACATCATGTAGTCCT
Organism: Streptosporangiaceae bacterium; assembly: GCA_019245115.1. GTDB lineage: Bacteria > Actinomycetota > Actinomycetes > Streptosporangiales > Streptosporangiaceae > JAFARZ01. The sequence goes on from JAFARZ010000152.1 coordinate 16,089, forward strand.
GGAAGACGGTGCCGATGCGAGCCCGGAGCTCCTCGGGCGCCATCTGCCTGATGTCGACGCCGTCCCAGTAAATGGCGCCGCGCTGCGGGTCGTAGAACCGGCAGATCAGCTTGACGATCGTGCTCTTGCCCGCCCCGTTCAGGCCGACCAGCGCAGCCGCTGTCCCGTGCGGTATCCGCATGGTGATCCCGCGCAGCACCCACGGGTGCTCTGGCTGGTAGCGGAACCACACGTCCCGCAGCTCGATGCCGTCGCGCAGCGGCGGTGCCGCCACCGGGTCAGCGGCGAGCGGCAGGTCCGGTCCGGCTGAGACGACGTCCTCATAGTGACCGAGCAGCAGCAGCGACTGGTACACGTCGGCGAGCTGCGTGACCGCTCCGGATATGGCGCTCTGCACGCCAACCGCGGACGCGATGAACATGCTCACGTCGCCGAGCGACAGCCGTCCGGCCGCCGCCTGGCGGACCGTCCAGAACAGTCCGGCCCCGGCGATGATCGCGGCGATCAGCTCGAGCGATCCCTCGACCCAGAAATTCCACCGGTCCACGGCCTCGGCCTCGGCGTTGATCTGCTTTATGTCGCTGATCATCCGGCGGTGCATGAAGTCGCCGAGCCCGAACAAGCGCAGCTCGGTCGCGGCCTTCCTGTCGCCGAGCAAGCTGGCGTAGAACATATGCCGGCGGGTGGCCGGCGTGGCCCGCCACATCACGTCTGCGCGACGCCTGCTAATCGCGATCTGGGCGGCCAGGGACGGCACGGCCATGCTGGTCACGATCGCGGCGAGCAGCGGGCTGACCATCTCCAGCGTCACGAAGAAGCTGATCGCCATGATCAGCGACTGGAGCATCTGCACACTGGAGGACACCAGCCGCTGCGGCACGCTGTTCGCGATCTGCTGGACGAGCCGGATCTTGTCGTAGAAGTCGGGCGACTCGAACCGGCTCAGCCCAGGATAGGAATTTATCGCACGATATGTTCTGTCCTGGATCGTCAGTTCGAGCTGTCGGCGTTCCTTCGCGTCTGTGTACCGCTTTATCTGCGGGGATAGCCCCTTGATCAGGCCAATGACGCCGATCAGCGCGGCCAGCACGCCGACGTGCCCGAGGTTCGCCGTGGTCAGGTGCCGCACGAGGGAGTTGATCAGGATACGGGTGAGCCAGGCCTGAGACGCGGGCGCAAGCCCGGTCAGGACGGCCAGCGCGACCATCACCAGCATGCCGAGCGGCCAGGCCGACCAGACCAGGCCGCACGCGGTACGCAGCCGCCGGGCGACCTTGTTCCACGCCGACCTGGCCTGGCGCCAGCGCCGATGCCGGTCAGGCATCCGCCGGGACGCCCCTGTGTCCGGCGATGCGCTCCAGCATCCGCACGCTGCGGCCGCTGGCCGCGACCCGCCCCCGCTCGTCAAGCTGGTAGATGGTGGGGTAGGCGGTGACGGAGAACGCCGTCACCATGGGGCCTTGCATGGGCTGCACCGCGATCGACGCGACGCCGGTGAGTCCCTCGATGAAATCACCCGCTTCGTCTTCGCCCCCGACCACGACGGCGAGCACCCGGGCCGGGCCGCTCATGGTCGTGATCGCATAATCCCTGAAGTCGGGCAGGTGGTTCTTGCAGGGCTCGCAGTGCGTGGAGAAGAACGCGATCAGGCTGCGTTCGCCAACCAGGTCGCCGCTGAAGATCTCCTGGCCAGAGAGCGTCGTCACGGTGAAGTCCGGCACTTCCTTGCCGACCGGGATGTCGTTCAGCTGCGGCATTCCCGGCTCGGAGCGCCAGTTCGCGAGTTTTTCCTCGTGGCGGCGTACCTGCCGGACAACGGTCATGGTGAGCACAACATTGAACAGGCCCAGCACGCCTATCACGGCGATGGCCACATAGGTCATGATCGGACCCCCTGAGTAAAGAGACTGGACAGATCATCGAGGAACAGGACCACCATCAGTGCGACAGCCGCCACGCCGACGGCGAGCCCGACGCCTTCCGGCTTGGCCTGCCCCGGTCCGGCTGCCGCCGCGGTGGCCGCGGCCACCGCGGCGAGCAGGACGTCCCGGAGCACGTGACGCAGGCCGATCGGCGCGGACGAGGGACCGAAACAGTGGCAGGAGACACCCGCACGCGAGCGGGCGATCCCGTACGAGGCCGCCGCGAAGCCCGCGAGCAGCACCGCCGCGAGCAGCAAGCCGACCACGCCGGTCCACGGCAGCGCGATCAGCGCGACGGCCAGCGCCTCGGCCGCCGCGACCGATGCGGCGACCGCATTCCGGCCGCGCCGCAGCGGCACGGGGAGCGCCGCCAGCCATTCCCTGAAGTCGCGGAACGCCGCCCTGCTCCGAAGCTTGCTGAACGCCGAGACCGCGAAGACGCCCCCGATCAGGCACCTGCTGCCGAACAGCACGTAAATCATCGGTTGCCATTCCTGTGAATCGTCAGACAGTGATGCTGCAGTTACCATCCAGGTAGCAGTACCAGCAGGTATCGATAGTGCAGAAGTCCACGCAATTAGTGCACCTAATGCGCATGCTGCCATGACAAAACGTGGATGACGAGCAGGCGCCGGCCGTGGCGGCCGGGAACACGTTGGGAATCAGGCTGGCGATCTGACTGGTAAAGCTGGCCACTGTGAACCTCCTGAAATGTATGCGACTGTGAACATGGCTAGTCTCGCAGTGCCACCTTTCCGGCGACCTACCGCTGGGCTACCGCAGGCGGATCAGGCGGATGCGCTACGGCTTTCCCTATGTCAGGCTGGTCGCATGCAGACGCCAGAAATGAATAGCCCATGTGATTCTCCGGTGTTCATCCTGACCACGAGCCGGTCCGGATCCACCCTGTTGCGTTTCCTGCTGGATAGCCACCCGGACTTTGCCTGCCCGCCGGAGACCGGGATATCCACTGCCTGTGCGCAACTGGCCCGGAGCTGGGACGCGCTAGACAACGCCGACTCGGGTGAGCGGCGGCTGCCGACCGATTCGATAGATCTGTCGCCCCGCTCCAGGCAGGCAATACGCGCCGCGGTGGATGACGCGTTCGGGGAATATCTCCGGCGCAGGGGAAAGGACCGCTGGTGCGACAAATCCCTGGACACCTACCAATTCGCTGAGCTGATCAGCCAGATTTATCCCGAGGCCAGGTTCATCGTGCTGACCAGGCATTGCATGGACGTGGTGGCTTCCGGGGTCGAGGCCTGCCCCTGGGGGCTGCACCGCTTCGGGTTCGATCCGTTCGTCGCCCAGTATCCGGGCAACAGCGTCGCCGCCGTCGCCGGGTACTGGCTCTCCTGCACGCAGGCGAACCTCGCGTTCGCAGAGAAACATCCGCAGTCCTGCCATCACGTCCGTTACGAGGATCTGGTGACCGCTCCCGAGCAAGTCATGTCGGCGGTCTTCGATTTCCTCGGCGTCGACCAGGTGCCGGGAATCACCGAGGCCTGCTTCCGCACGCCGCACGAGGCGGACGGGCCAGGCGACGAGAAGATCTGGTTCACCGGTGAGGTTCACGACGATTCGATCGGCCGCGGCACGGTTGTCCCGGGCGCGGCGCTGCCGCCGCCGTTGCGGATGCAGGTCAACGAGATCCTGGTCAAGCTGCGTTACCATCCCGTGGACGACAACTGGAACGCGGTTGCCAGCAGGACCGACCCGCGAGCCGACCAGTCGGTGCCAGGTCCTCCCGAGGCCGACGGCGACGACTGTGCCGCCATGGAAGCGGCCCTGCGGGCCATCGGGGACCGGATGGAGTCCCGGCACCCCGACGAACTTGACGCGATCGCGCTTCAGTGGCCTTCGGTGGCCGGGACCACGGTTGCGATCGTGGTCGAGTCCGGCGGCGGGCATCGCGACGAGCTCCGCTGGCAATTCGGTCAGCCGGAAGCGGAGCAGCCACAGGGCACCGCGATGCTCGCCGGGACCGCCGCTAGCTGGATGTCCGTGCTCGAGGGCCAGTCAAACCTGATCAGCGAGATGACGGCGGGCCACATGCGCTGCTTCAACCCCAGGGATCCGCACCGGATCCGGTCGGACGAGGTACACGCCGTCGCGGCGCTGCTCGGGCTGGCCCGCATTCCGGTGGCACGCCGGATCGCCAGGCTGACCTAGCTAATAGAGCGAGCCGGGCGCGCACCTCGGCGGCTCGCGGGTCGCCGCACCGGTCGAGGATGGGCAGTACGGCGCGCCATGCGTCGGCTGCTTCGTCGTGGCGGCCAAGTGCGGTCAGCGCGGCGCCTAGCCCGTACATGGGGTCAGCCTGTGTGGAAGTCCCTGGCGCGGTGTCATGAGCGGCCAGCCACGACCGCCGGAAGTGCCCGGCGGATTCCTCGAATCGGTCAAGGGCGAAACAGACCTCGCCGAGCGAGTTCTCGGTAAGGGCCTCGCCGAACCTCTCGCCGACCTCCTGCGAGAGGGCCAGAGCCCGGGCCAGGTAGTCCAGCGCCTCGGCATAGCGCTTGAGATCCTGCAGCGCTACGCCGACGTTATGCAGGCTCACGGCAACCTGTCTGGGCTCGCTGACGGTGCTCTGAACGGCCAGCGCTGACTGGTGGTAGGCCAGGCCCTCCTCAAGCCGGCCCTGTGCGCCGAATATAGAGCCCAGTGAGTTCAGGACCGATGCCTCACCGGTCTTGTCACCGGCTCGACGGCGGATTTCCAGCGCCTCGGTCAGGACCGGCAGGGCCTCGGTGAACCGGTTCTGCTTGTTGCACGCCTGGCCCAGGCTGTTCAGCAGCCAGCTCAAGACGGCATCGTCGCTCAGGTCCCGGGCGCTCGCCACACCGGTCTCGGTGATGTCGTGCCAGGCGTCCCAGTAAGGGGACCGGTCGAAGAACGCCCACATCGCGGCGGCGATCTGCGCGGCGATGTCATGCCAGCCCTGGTCAGCCGCGCGCCGGACGGCGGCTGCCAGGTTGGCCAACTCGGTCTCAAACCAGTCGATTGCCTGCGCCGGACTGGCCATGACCGTCGAGACATCGCCGGGGAACAGCGGGCTGGCGGGCAGCCTGTCGACCAGCGCCCGTCCCGCCCGGGCGGCCTGTTCTCCGTACCAGCGAAGCATCCGGCCGAGGGCTTCGTCTCGCTCCCGCGCGCTGTCGGTATGCTCGGCCAGGCCGGCGGCATAGCCGCGGACCAGGTCGTGCATCCGGTACCGGTCCGGCGCGGGGGACTCCAGGAGGTGGGCATCGATCAGGGTCTCCAGCGCGGCGGCCACATCGCGTTCCGGCTGTCCGGCCAGCGCCGCGATGGCGGGCAGGCTGAGGACGACCATGCCGGCCAGTCCGAGCAGCCGGAACACTCGCGCCGGGTGCGCGCCGCCCTCCCGGTCCCCGGGCAGCGCGGTTCGCAGCGCGTCGTAACTGACCGCGAAGCTGGCCCGCACCGCCAGGTCGCCGACAGCCAGTTCGGCCAGACGGTTCCGTTCGTCGGCGAGCCGGGCGGCCAGGTGGGCGACGCTCCAGGCCGACCGCGATGCCAGCCGGGCACCCGCGATCCGCACCGCCAGCGGCAGCCCGGCACACCAGGCCAGCACCGCCGCCGTGGCCTCCGGCTCCGCCGCCGCCCGGGGCGCGCCGACGATCGCCGCGAACAGGTCACGGGCCTCATCTTCATCCAGTGAGCCCAGGCTGAGCTGCGCCGCTCCGGCCAGCCCGGCGAGCACACCGCGGCTGGTCACGAGGACCGCGGAACCCGAACCGCCTGGCAGCAGAGGCCGGACCTGCGCCGCGTCCCGCGCGTCATCCAGCACCACCAGCATCCTGCGGTCCGCCAGCAGGCTGCGGTAGCGAGCCGCTCGCTCCTCCTGCCCGGCCGGTATCGCCTCATCCGACTCACCCAGGTCGCGCAGGAACCGGGCCAGCACCTCCGACGGCCGCAGCGGATTGGTAGCACCCTCCAGATGGACATACAACTGCCCGTCGCCAAACCTCTCCCGCAACCGGTGCGCCACGTGCACCGCCAGCGCGGTCTTACCGATCCCGCCCATCCCCGCCACCGCCGAGATCACCACCGCCCCGGGCCGCTCGGCACCCGGGGACGCGCCCAGCAGGTCACACAGCAGCCTCACCTGCTCCGCGCGTCCGGTGAAATCAGCCGTATCCGCGGGAAGCTGCGCCGGCGGCACGTCCAGGCTCGATAGCAAGCCGCCGGCCAGCGACGGGTCCGCAGCGAGAATACGCTGATGTAGCTCCCGCAGCTCTGGTCCGGGAGATATGCCGAGCTCGTCGCGGAGCCGCCGGTCGATGCCGCGGAACGCCTCCAGCGCTTCGGCCTGCCGCCCGCACCGGAACAGCGCCAGCATGAGCTGCTCGTGCAGTCTCTCCCGCAGCGGCTCAGCGCCGACCAGCCGTCGCAGCTCCGCGACCAGCTCGCCGTGCCGGCCCAGGCGCAGCTCCGCATCCACCCGAGACTCCACCGCCCGCATCCGCAGCTCAGCCAGCCGCGGGACCTCCGTACGCCACAGCACCGCCGACGGAACATCCGCCAGCGGCTCTCCCCGCCACAGCGCCAGCGCTTCGGCGAAAAGCCCTGCCGCACCCGGCCAGTCATCTCCGGCCATAGCCGCTCGCGCCCGGTCGCACAGCCCGGTGAACCGGTCCAGGTCCAGCTCACCAGCGTCAAGCCTGATCAGGTAACCGGGAGGACGCGTGATCAGCCGATCGCGGACACGAATGCTCGTATTCTGCCGCAGCTGCTTCACGTACCCTTGCAGGGTCGTCCGTGCGCTGGATGGCGGCGCGTCATCCCACAGCGCGTCAATCAGCACATCGACCGGCACAACCCGGTTAGCGCGCAGCAAGAGAACGGCCAGCAGCACACGCTGCTTGGCCGGAAGTACCCCGTCCCCGCCGTTCACCCGCAGCGGGCCAAGAACCCCGAACTCCACGAACACCCATCCGTCGCCGACGGGCCCCAGACAGGAAACTACCACCAGCGCCGCGGATCCGGAGTTGGCTTAGCGGGCAAGGACCGTATCGTGGCCGAATTCCTCGATCTGCTCGCACAGTTCCCGGGCTTGCGCGGAGCGGCGGTAGATCGGCTCGGCCAGCTCGTCGCGGACCACGACCAGCCGGGTGGTCACCTGGGCGATCCGCATCGGGACGGGCAGAGACAGGGCCGGGTCCAGGGCCGCCGCGGCCGCGTCCAGCGCGCCGGACCGCAGCCGGGCCAGAGCCAGATCGATGCCGGCCAGTGGCTGGCCGCCGGCCCAGTGATCTTCTCCCTCCCCCGGTCCGGCCTCGTACAACCCGATGGCGCGCTGCAGCTCCTCGGCCGCCTCCCCTCCGCCGTCCGCGACCCCGGCGAGCGCCCCGCCGGCCAGGGCGTGGTGGGTGGCCTCGGAGAGAGCGAACTGGCCGCCCATCTCCACCAGATCATCGGTGTAGTCCCGGCCGCGCGCCTCGTGCGCGTCCCGGATCGCCCGCCGGGCCCCGTCCGCATCGCCCAGCCGCGCGGCCGCCCGGGCCAGGTGCAGGTGCAAGGCGGCCCCCGGCCACCCCGACGGCAGATACCGCAACCCGTCGGCGGCCAGATCCCGGGCCTGGGCGAACCGGCCACGCCAGTACATCAGCGCCGACCACTGCTGGCGCAGCTGCCCTTGCAGTGGCCGGTGGCCGAGCGCGTCGGCGTAGGCCCAACCGGAGCGGATCAGCTCCTCCGCAGGATCGGGATGACCCAGCCGGACGGCGATGTTGCCGATCAGCCCGTTCAGGCAGCCGAGCAGGATATACAGGCTGGTCTGCTCGGGCGGCCACAACCGCCGGCCCAGCAGCCGGCAGACCCGGTCGCGGACCCGCCGCAGGTCAGCGGACACGAAGGCCGGGTCGCCGGTGTCGCTCAGGCGGGACAGCCGGGCCACGTCGGCGCGGAGCTGGTCGTAGGTGACCCCGCCGATGCGGTGCTGCTCGGCCTCCTCGACACGACCGCTGGCGTCGTGGGCGGTCAGCACCAGATCGCGCCCCACGGCGGGATAATCCGTGCCAGGCATGTCTGTCTCACCGCATACCGGGCTGCCCGGCGCGGGCACGGTGAGGGGCGGAGGCAGCGGCGCCGTGCCGAACTGGCCCACGCGGATGCCGAAGGCCGTACAGTAATAAATCCGGTAACGCTCCGTGAGCTGATGGCGACCGGACTCCCAGCGACGTATATAGGTCTCCAGATGCTCGATGCCCGGCATCGTCGTGTCGCCGGCCGCCTCGGCGGCCTGGGTGAGCCGGTGCGCCATCTCCCGCCGCGCCCAGCCGCGGGCCTCCCGCTGCTGACGCAGCCATCTCCCTAACACTGCGCGATCTCTCTGCTCATGGCCATCGAGACTGCCGTAATCCCGCCGACCCGCCCACTCAGCCAAGGAGGGAAATTATCCCGAACGACATCACCGCCCCACCTGGGAAGACGCCCTCGCCACGGGTGTGAAGCACCCACGGAAGGACACGATGCGACCCCAGCGGCACTGGCGGTAAACGACAGCCGGTAGCACACTGTGAACGCCAGCAGCACGCGGGAGGCACGATCGCGGAGGTGCAAATGACGTCCGTTCGTTATAAGGCTTGTAGTAAGCCTTACCGGGAGAAGCTCCGGGCCAGCTTGCAGGCGCTGGGGGCGCAGGGCTCGCGGCTGACCGAACTGGTCGCGCGCGACTTAATGCAGCATGGGGTGCGGCCGCGGCGGGCGTGGCGGGAAGCGGCCGAGCTGTCGCAGCGGCAGGCGGCGGAGCGGTTCAACCAGCTCATCGGGAACCCGCGGGCGCCGATGACCGGGAACCGGATCGGCGACTTCGAGAAGTGGCCGGACGGGGGCGCCCGGCCGACGGTGGCCACGCTGAAGATCCTCGCCGACGCCTGCGGGACGACCTGGGATCAGCTGGTCGATGCCCATGACTTGGCGCATATGTCCGAAAGCGACCGGCTTGAGTATGTTGAAAGCAGCCGTGTCCCAGCACGGCCGACCCCGGTCGTGGTCGCTCAACCGCCGCGGCGACGCGGCACACGTGACGACCTGGTGGCCGAGGTCGCCGAAGAGTCGGCCGAGTTCGGAGAGTGGGTCGGGATGTCCGAGGTAGCGGACGCCACAATCGAGCAGTATGCCGGGCAGGTGCGACGCCTGGCCAGAGACTTCGATCAAGCCGGGCCGCCGCTGCCGCTGCTGCTGGAGACCCGGCGGCTGCGGGACAGGGTCACGTCCCGGTTGCGCGGTCACACGCGGCTGGGCCAGGCCCGGGACCTGTACCTGCTGGCCGCGCAGGTATGCGGACTGCTCGCCTGGCAGACCGGGAACCTGGGGAACTACCGGGCCGCCGACACGCACGCGTGGACCGCGTGGATGTGCGCCGAGCAGGCCGATCACGATGGCGCCCGCGCCTGGGTACGCGCCACCCAGGCCATGCTCGCCGGGCGTGACGGCCGCTATACCGAGTCTGCGGAGCTTGCCGAGGACGGGCTGAGCTATGAATCACGCGATTCTGCCCGCGTGTTCCTCGCATTGTTCCGCGCCAAGGCGCTGGCCCGCACCGGCCGACGGGAAGATGCCAGGCAGGCCCTGGACCTGGCCGAGACCGAACAGGCCCGGGAGCCGGCCGCGGACCTGCTCGGCGGGACCTGGGGTATGAGGCCGGATCGCTATCACAGCAACGCCGCCGATGTTCAGGTCCTGCTGGAGGCACCGACACCAGCGCTGGCCGAGGCACAGCAGGCGATCACGCTGACGGAGGCCGCTCCTTCCGCTGAGCGTCGCATCTGGTCATCCTTGTATGCGTCCATCTACTCCGCGCAGGCTCATCTGCAGCAGGGCAGTCTGGACGGCGCCGTCACCGCGCTCAGGCCGGTGCTGGACCTTCCCGCGGACATCCGCACCGCCCCGCTGCTTCAGGACCTGGCCCGGTTCCGGCGGTTGCTTGCGCAGCCGGCCTTCGCCGAGGCGGCGCTGGCGCGGGATATGCAGGAGGAGATCGAGACGTACCGGCGCGAGGCGCTGCCCCGGCAGGTCACTTCATGAGTGAGCCGGGCGGGGCTGGGTCGACGAGCTTACGGAGTTTGAAGATCCAGGGTCCGCAGCAACGCGGAAATTAAGTGTTACACGGAAATTTACCCGCCGAATTGGCAGCGCCAGGCGCGGGATGGGCGTTTTTTCCGGTTCGCGGCCGGTGCCGACGTTACCCAGGCTGGCTTTGCCGCAGAATTGGTTGATCATCTGGCCGTTATGCCGGGTTATGTCCAACCAGCTCTGCGGCAAAGAAGAGCTATGCATCGTATTTTTAGAGTGCCGGTCAAGTAGTGGGCTGGACCCGCTGGACATGCAGCTTTTGTCCCTTTCGCCGGATTCGCTGGGGCAAGTTTTGTGGTTGATCCGGGCCTCGTGGTGAGTTTTGTGCACCATAGTGCACCAAAGTCACCGCATAGCCCCGAATTACCGCAGTAATCTGAGCGGCCCGCCGCGCGGATTTCCTGCCGCGCTGATACTCGGGATTACTTGACTGGCACTCTAGGTGTTCAAACACCTAGAAGGTGCAAAACAGGCACATATAGCCGACACGCCGGAAACCCATGTTATTTTGAAATGTTGCCTTCGTACATTTAATTTCCGTGAGGGACGGATGTTCCGTCTTAATCCAAACCCTGTTCGAGAATTATCGGACATTCAGGGCAATCCGGCAGCGGCGCGGAGCCGAGGTACACGTGCGCGAAGACCTGTCATGCGGATGGGCTGGCCGAAGGGACCGGCGCGGGGGCCTTCGCGGTTGACGGGACCGGGGATGGCACGGGCTTGCATGTCGCCGTGGAGCTGGGGACCGGGACCGGGGTGGCGCTGCCCGGCGGGCTCGGGACCGGGGACGGCGCGGCGCCGGCGCCCGTCGCGCTGGGCACAGGGACGGGTGTGCTGGTATCTGACGCCGCGTGGGCGGGCCGCGGCGCGTCACTGGCCTGGCCGTGGCCGGTCTCAGCCGCGGCGATAGCGACGCCGCCCCCGGCCAGCGCCAGCCCGGCGGCTGTCCCCAGTACCCAGGCGAGCCTGCGCGGCAGCCGCCACCGTATGGATTCCATGCGTTCCTCCCGGAACTCTGCTATCGGCTTGGTACCGGGAAATACGTGCGAGCACCGGGAAAGTTGTGCCGCCACGGCAGCAACCTTTCGAGGGGTCCAGCCGTACATGCACACGTGGGGACAACCAGGAAGGAGCTAAGTGAGGCGGGGTGACGAGGAGTTCGCCGAATTCGCCGGGGCAAGCTTCGGGGGGCTGCTGCACACCGCCTACCTGCTGACCGGCGATCGCCACGCCGCCGAGGACGCGGCGCAGGCGGCGCTGGCACGGACCTACGCCGCGTGGTCGCGGGTACGTCGTGATGATGCCTTCGCGTATGCACGGCGGGTGCTGGTCAACTATGTGACCGACAAATGGCGGCGGCGCCTGCGCGAGTACCCGACCGACGACGTGCCGGAACAGCCAGCGCACACCGACCTCGCCGAAGAGGTCGCGCTACGGCAGTGGCTGATCGGCGCGCTGGGCAGGCTGACGCTGAGGGAGCGGGCCGTGATCATCATGCGTTACTTGTTCGACCTACCCGAGGCGGTCGTGGCCCGCGACCTGGGCATCACCCTCGGCACCGTGAAGAGCACCAGCTCACGGGCGCTCACCAAGCTCCGGGTAGCGGCCGATGACGATGCCCGCTCCGCGTCCCTGGCTGGCGGTGAGTGAACCATGACCGATCTCGACACGCTGCGGCGAGCGCTCCGGGCGGAGCAGCCGCCGACCTGGTCCGCGGGGCAAAGCCCGGATCTGGACCGGATCATGACGCAGGGCCGACGGCTCCGCTGGCGCCGCCGGATCGCCGTGGGCGGCGCGGTGCTCGTGTGCGCCGTCGGTGCCGTATCCGGCGTGCTGGCCGGGACCAGCCATCCTGGGCGGGCCACGCCTGTCCCGGCGCAGCGTCCGGTGAGTCGAACCCACGCCGTTCGTGAGAAGCCAACCTATCTACCCCCAAGTCAGGCACCCACGCCCAGCCCGGAGAGTTCGGCCGATCCGCTCCCCACGCCGAGCCGGTAAGATGATGGCGACAGGCGGTCCGGCCGCCTCCCGGTCCGCGGGGAGTGCTCTTAGCACACCGGTTGTGCATCATGCGATACCTGGCTGTTCTTTTCCTGCCCGATGACGCGGACCCGCGGGCGTGAGGAAAGGACTGCCATGCGTACATCATTCCAACGCGCGGTGGCGATCGCTGTTGCCATCCTGTTTACCGGGGCGGTCGTACCCGGTACGGTAGCCAGCGCGAGCCCGGGCGCCAGCAACACGACGGCGGGGCCGGTCTCCAACTGCCTGACGCTGGCCTCGCCCACCTGCTATTCGCCGCGGCAGTACCGGACCGCCTACGGCATCCAGCCGCTGACCGATCGCGGTATCACCGGCCGCGGCCAGTCCGTCGTGCTGCTCGAACTCGCCGCGGTGCCCGGCGAAGCCGGGCTTACCGACGTACGGCAAGATCTCGGCCGTTTCGACAGCGTCTTCGGACTGCCAGCGGTCAACCTGCAGGTCAACACCAGCCTGGCGCCTGGCGCCTCCCCGTTCCAGGCATCCAGCGAGTACTTCGGGGACATTGAGTTCGTGCACGCGGTCGCGCCGCAGGCCGCCGTCCGGGTGGTCCTCGTCCCTCAGGCGCAGGGCCAGGTGGCGACGTTGACCACGGAATTCGCCGCGGCACTGCGCCTCGCCTCATCCCTGGGCGGGGTGATCTCCGTCAGTGCCGGGCTGAACGAAAACTCCTTCACGCCAGCCGAGGCGGCGACCTTGCACTCCGCCCTGCGGTTCGACACTGACCGGCACGTGACGGTCATCTTCGCGTCGGGCGACTCCGGAGCGGCAGGCACGTCCCTTACCGGCACCTTCACCAAGGGGGTGGACCTGCCCGCCTGCGACCCGCTCGCGCTCGGAGTCGGCGGCACCAGCCTGGACGCCAGCCACACGACCGGCGACTACATCGGCGAGACCGTATGGAACCGGCCGGGCTCCGGGATACCTGGGGTCGTCGCCTCAGGCGGCGGATTCAGCGACGACTTCGCCCGGCCGGCCTACCAGGACGGCGTCCCCGGCATCGGCGCGCACCGCGGCGTGCCCGATGTCGCGTCCGACGCCGACCTGGACACCGGCATGGCGATCGTCGTCGTCGTTGACGGCAAGTTCATCATCGGCCAGAGCGGCGGCACGAGCGTTGGCGCACCGACCTGGGCCGGGATCGTGGCCATGGCCGACCAGTACGCCGGGCGGCATCTCGGTTTCATCAACCCCGCCATCTACCAGATCGGCCGCGGCGACCAGTACCACCACGCGTTCCATGACATCACCCAGGGCAACAACACCGTGCAATTCGGCTCGGTCACCATCCAGGGATTCGACGCCACGACCGGCTGGGACCCGGTGACCGGCTGGGGCAGCCCCGACGCCCAGGTGCTCGTCCCGCTGCTCGCCCGCGATGTCACCAGGTAAGCGCTCGCTACCAGCCCAGCGCTCGCTACCAGCCCAGCGCTCGCTGCCGGCCCAGCCGAACCTGCGGTACTTCAAGATCGAGGCCAAACGGCGGCTGCGGGCCGGCGAGTTCGCCGCGCTGCACGATGCCCAGCGGGCCATCGCCCGAGAGCACGGCCAGCCCAGCTGGACGGTGTTCTGCCAGTGCATCAATGAGAGGCTCGGCACGGAAAGCTGTGTGCTGCCGCAGGTGCGATGGGTGATCTCCCGGTTCCGGGATGCTGGCGAGCCTGGGTGGGCAGCCCCAGACGAGGGCGAACTGCGGCTGCACTTCAGCGACGAGTTCCTGACCATGGTCCCGGCCAAGGAACTCACCGGGATCATCGCCGGCGTTGCCGAGGACCTGCGTCAGGAGCTCGTTGTCCTGGCGCAGACGCCGGTGACGGCGCGGCTGCGGCAGGCCGACCGGGAGATCCATGCGAGCGTCGAGGCCAAACCGCCGCATCGCATAGTCGAGCTGGCTGCTTTCCCCCTCGGCACGCGGATCACCGACAGCCGGATCGCCGCACCCGAGGTTAGCGGCCGCCACGACCTTCCGGCCGCGGTGGCCGGGATCATCGATGAAGCAGTCGCCGATCTCGGCCTGGCCGGCCTGGTGCTGGCCGGCCAGGCCGAGGGCACCCCGATGTGGACTGTTACCACCGGCTGGGCCGACCTGGAGCGGTCCGAACCGATGACAGCCGACCACAGGTTCCCCGGGCTCCTGATAGCGATGCCGGTCACCGCTGTCGCGGTGCTGCGCCTGATCGCCGACGGCCGGGCCGGTCTCGACGATCCGGCGAACAACCATCTGCGAACGGTCGCCCTCGCCGATGCCACCGTCACGATCAGGGAGCTGCTCGCCCACACCGGAGGGGTGAGCAATCACCCCTCCGGTGTGGGCGTCTCCGGACTGGCGGAGCTGAGCGGCCCGGTCCTGGCCTGCGGCCAGGACCGGGGATCGTTCCGGTTGAGCCACGGCGGATATGCCGCACTCGGGCAGCTGATCGCGGACGTCACCGGCCTGCCGTATGCCGACGCCGCCGCCCGGCTGGTACTAGAACCGCTGGGCATGACGGCTTCGTCGTTCCCGGCCAGCGCGGCCGACATCGGAACGGCCGCGGTCACCGGCTACAGCGTGAACGCCGACGGCACCCTGGCGCCGACACCCGCGAGCATCTACACCATGCCGGCGGCCGCCGGGTTGTGGGCGACGGCGGCCGACCTGGTGCGGTTCGGTGCCGGCTGGTCATCGCTGCTGCCCGACGGGCTCGTCGGGGAGGCGCTCCGGCCGCATGCCCGCAGAGGTCCGGCCTCGGGAGGGACGATCGGCCTGGGCTGGCCCATCAGCCGTGACGGCACCTGCATCGGGATCGTCGGCAGAGGAACGGGCACCACCTCGTCCCTGCTCGTCCACCGTGCCGGCAATCAGGTCCACGTCGCCCTGACGAACCGGGCGGTTTCCCTCGAACCAGTCAACAAGCGCGTGCTCGACGCGATGCTCCCGGCTGGGTAGCCCTGCTCACCGGGCAATCCGTTCGACGCAAGCGGACCAGCGAGAACGGTACTGCCCGTAGAATCAAGCCGGCCTCACTCCCGAACAGCCCGCGCTCCCGAAACAGCACTGGAGGTCCGGCTGCCATGGCCGAGCTGACCCGCAGGACCTTCATCGGCGGCGTCGCGGCGGCCGCCGGTGCAGCGGCCGCCGGGGCCGCGGCGGTTTCCTGTAGCCGGTCCCGCTCTCCGGCCGGGTTTGTTCACCGCACCGGCCAGCGGCTCTACCTGAACGGCAAGCCCTACCGGTTCATCGGGTTCAACATATGGCGGGCCTGCGTCACGAGCTGGAATCACCCTCCGAACGACACTCGCTATTTCGTCAATGACGGCACGACGCTGGCCGCCTCACTGGCGCAGATCAACGCCAATGGCGGGAAGATGAACGGGTTCCGCACGTGGTTCTACCAGCAGTTCGCGCTTAATAACGGGGTACGCGACTGGACCGCGCTCGACCACTGCCTTACGGCGGCCGGCAACGCCGGATTCAAGGTCATCTGCACCTTGCAGGACCAGTACAACTACGAAGGCACCGGCCACAAGGACACCACCTGGTACCGCACCGGCTACACCAGCGCCGTCGGTCGCTACGAGACCGTCCCCTACCGGCAGTGGGTGAACGAGGTGGTCAACCGGTACAAGGACGACGACCGGATCCTGATGTGGGAGCTGATGAACGAGCCCGATGTCTCCGGCGGGGCCGGGGCCGGCGGGGTCGGCGGGGCCGGCGGGGCCGGGGCTGGCTGCCCGGCTGATGCCCCGCGGATATTTCAGGCTTTCCGGGACGATGTCGCCGGGCTCATCAAGTCCATCGACCCGAACCATCTTGTGTCGCTGGGCACCGGCTACTGGGGGCAATGCGGCATGTCCGGTACCGGTACCGGCAATCACTGGGCTGCCGCTGCCGACAGTCCCCACATCGACATCTGCTCCTGGCACGACTATTCGGGATACCGCAACGCCAAAGGGACCGCTGCCGACGGCAACGGTCTCGACCACCGCTGGCAAGACGCGGCCAGGCTTGACAAGCCGATCTACGTTGGCGAGTGCGGAATAAAGCTTGACAGCTATGTCGGATACTCGACATTCGAGCGTGCTTCCTACCTTGACGATAAAATGTCTGCCCAGTTCGCGAACTACACCAACTTGGCCGGGCATCTGTCCTGGGAATGGGACTCGCGCGGCACACCGCCCGGCACCTCGTACAGCTACGCGGCCAATGACCCAGCGCTGGCAATTATGAACAAGTACACCCTTTTTCCTAGAGTGCCAGCCAAGTAATCCCGAGTATCACCGCGGCCTGACGTCCGCGCGGCGTGCCGCTCCTATTACTGCGGTAATTCGGGGCTATGCGGTGACTTTGGTGCACTATGGTGCACCAAAGTCACCACGAGGCCCGGATCAACCACAAAACTCGCCCAGCGAATCCGGCGAAAGGGACAGAAGCTGCACGGCCAGCGTGCCCTACTACTTGACCGGCGCCCTAGCCCTACCGGGTGATATGCCAGCCGGGACGGGACTGCCAGTAAACTTCACGGCCACAGTTCTTGTTCCCGTTTTCCGGTATCTGGTTGCCGCAACTCCGGGACCTCGGATCCTGCGTTTCGGTCCGGTCTGAACATGCGACGATCGGAGGGCGCCGCTGGACGGCAGCCCAGTCAGCCGCGTGCGGTAGATGTCTACGGCAACTGTCGTCCAGAGGTGTAGGCGGAGCGGTCCGCAGGGCCGACGACGGGGCTGCCGGGCATCCGCCAGCATGGCCGCATGCTTGACGTTGAGCGTGCGGACAGGCCCGGCCCTCCGGCGGCGCACCCCGGTCCCGTCCCGTTGCTATTCCTGATCGCCGATACCGGCGGCGGGCACCGGGCCGCCGCGGTGGCGGTTGCCGACGCCCTGGAACGCGGCTATCCAGGCAGGTACGCCCCGGTGCTGTACGACCCGCTGGCCGGGCCCGCCGTGCCGCGGCTGCTGCGCCTGATCACCCGGGCCTACGGGCCAGTGGTGCGGCTGGCGCCGTGGCTGTGGGGTGTCATCTATCACGCCACCGATTCCGGCCCGGCCGCCAGGCTGCTGCGGCGGACCCTGCTGGCCGTGGCGGGGCGGCCGCTGGCCGGTTCCCTCGCCGCGGTCCGGCCGGCCGCTGTGGTGTCGTTTCATCCGCTCGCCGGGCAGATGGCGGCACGGGCCTGGCTGGACCAGACGCCGGCCGGCCGCACCGCCGCGCTGATGGTGGTGATCACCGATCTTGGCGTGCCGCACGCCACCTGGCGGGCAGACGGCACCGACCTGGTGGCGACGCCCGCCAGCGGCCTGCCAGTTGGGCACGGATTCCGGCCCGGCCCGGCCACCCAGACAGAGCGCGGAGAGCTACGCCGTTCGCTACGGCAGCGGGAGTCCGCCTTCCTGGTCGTGCTGACCGGTGGCGGGGAGGGTGCCGGACGACTGGGCCGCTACGCAACGGCGGTCCTCCGCGGCGTGCCGGATGCCGACCTGGCGGTGATCTGCGGCCGGAACACTCGCCTGCGTCGCCGCCTGGCCCGGCTGGCGGCCCGTTCGGACGGGCGGCTGACCGTGCTTGGCTTCGTCCCGGACATGGCGGCGTGGCTGCGCTGTGCGGACCTGGTGGTGAGCAAGGCCGGCCCGGGCACGATCGCCGAGGCCGCCTGCTGCGGCGCGCCGATCCTGCTGATGTCGCATCTACCCGGCCAGGAACGCGGCGGTGTGCAGCGCGTGACCGGCGCGGGTGCGGGGCGCTACCTGCCGCGGACCAGCCAGCTGGTCACCGCGATCGGCCAGCTCAAGGAGCATCCCGGCGAACTGGCCGAGATGCGGGCGGCGTCGGCCCGGCTGGGCCGCCCCGGCGCGGCTGACCGCGTGGCCGCGATGCTGGACGGCCTGGTCCGGGCCCGCAGCGCCGCGCTGGCCGGTGGCGGCCGTGGCTAGCCCGCCGCGCCGGGCCGGGCGCGCCGCGGCCGGAGGCCCAGGCCGATTCAACACCGCGGCCGCAGGCCCAGGCAAATTCAACACCGTGGCCGTCGCGCTCGGGGCCGCGGCGGCGCTGGCGCCGCTGGCCGCCGAAATCCGGATCTCCCGGCCCGCCCGGCCGCTGACCGGCGGCTGGCAGCGGCTCCCGGTAGAACCGGCCGGCGATGCCCTGCTCGGCATCAGCTTCCGTCCGCTACAGGCCCAGGCGCTGGGCCTGGACCCAGAGCCGACGCTGACCGAACTGCTGGACTACCCGTTCCGGGTGATCCGGCTGGCCGCCTACTGGGACCGGATGGAGCCTGAACCGGGCCGGTTCGATCCAGCCTGGCTGGACTGGCAGGTGGACGCGGCCGAGCGGGCGGGCAAGCAGATCATCATCTGCCTCGGCCCGGTGAAGGCGTTCGGCTACCCGGAGTTCTTCGTCCCGGCCCACCGGCTGCCGTCCCCGCTCCCCGAACGGCGGCTAGTGACCGCCGCGGACCGCCAGCCGCTGCTGGACGCCGGGACCGATTTCATCGCCCGCGTCGTCGGCCGGTATACCGCATGCCGGGCAGTTATCGCCTGGCAGGTAGAACACGAGGCGGTGGATCCGCTGGGCGTCGAGCACTCCTGGCGGCTGGCGGCCGGGTTCGTCCGCCGCGAGGTCGCCGCGGTCCGTGCGGCCGACCCGTCCCGGCCGGTCCTGCTGAACGGGTTCCTGCCCACCTCCACCCTGGTCGCGGCGACGCAGTGGTGGCGGACCCGGGACCAGGGGGATTCGCTGGCAGTAGCCGAGCAGCTGGCCGATATCGTCGGCATCGACTACTACCCGCGGCACGCCCTGGCCGCCCTCGGCGGGCGGACGGTGTACCTGGACGGCGGCGCCCGGTGGTGGGGTCAGCGCAGGCGCAGGCAGCTCCAGCACCGGGCGGCGGCCAGCGGCACGCGGCTGATGTTCGCCGAGATCCAGGCCGAGCCGTGGGAGCCGGTCACGACGCCGCCCAGCCCGGCCGGCCGGGCCGCCTACAGCTGCCCGCCGGAGCACGTGATAGCCAACTACAACCGGTGCGCGCGGTGGGCCCGGGAAACCCCGGCCGGCGCCTGGGCCCACCTGTTCTGGGGGGCGGAGTACTGGATCCTCCGCAGCCGCCAGGGCGACCCCAGCTACCTCGAGGCGTTCGCCCGCGTCCTCCATGACGCCAAGTCCCACGCAGGCATTCAGGGCTGAGCTCAACGAGTGCGCTCGCGGTAGCTGAACAGCATCGCGCCGCCCCCGAGCAGCAGGGCGGCCGCGCCGGCCAGCACGGCCGCGTCCAGCAGCGGGCGGCCGGCCACGGCCTCGCCGTAGCCGCGCGTGCCGGCGTAGTATGCCGCCCGGGTCAGATCCACCGCGTACCGCATGGGCATCGCCTGGGCAGCCGCGTTCAGCGCTGACGAGGTCCCGCGCAGCGGGACGATCACCCCGCCGAGCAGGTACTGCGGGATGATCAGGAACTGGAAGACCTGCATCGCCGACCGCTGGTTCGGCAGGACCGCGATCGTGGCCAGCCCGAACGCCCCGCCGGCCAGGCACGCGGCCAGGCACGCCGCGGCCAGCGCGGGCAGCCGCCCGGCCGGCACCGGCACCCCGGAAGCCGCCGCGACCGCCAGCACGCATGCGCACTGCGCCACGGCGACCAGGGTCTCGCCGGCGATCTTGCCGGCTACCAGGGTCAGCCGCCAGACCGGGGTGATGAACAGCACCCGGGCGAAGTCGGTCTCCCGGTCCTCGACG
>JAFARZ010000402.1 GCA_019245115.1 Streptosporangiaceae bacterium
CGAATTTACGGGGCGTCGGTCAGTAAGGAGACGGTCTCGCGGATCACCGACAAAGTGATCGTGGAGATGCGCCAGTGGGCCAACCGCCCGTGGGACGCCGTCTCCGCGGGGAGTGTTCCTCGACGCCCTTGTCGTCAAGGTGCGGGAGGGCCAGGTCGCCAACCGGCCCCCGTCTACGCCGCTGTCGAGGTCGCTGTGGACGGGCACAAGGATGCTGGGTCTATGGATGGGCACCGGCGGTGAGGGTGCGAAGCGTGTGGATGAGCGTGCTGGTCGATCTGACAAACCGTGGTATCCGTGACGTATTCTTCTTCGTCTGCGACGGGGGTGAAAATCCTGCCTGAGGTGGTGGCAATTGTCTGGCTGCACACTATCGTGCAGACCTGTATCGTCCATTACTCTGATATTGCGGTTATGCCGAATACCGGGCAGATCCTTGCTGGTGGGTGGGGGTGAGCGGGCTGGTGATATCGGCATAATCACAGGGCTTCGAGGAAGGCTAGGAGCTGGTCAGCGGGCTTGTATCGGCCTGGTGGGGTTGTCGGCGTGGCGGTTCGGTCGAGGGCTCGCTGTTTGAGGGCCATGTCGGCTTGCAGGTAGATCTGTGTGGTGGTGACGTTTTCGTGTCCGAGCCACAAGGTGATGACGGTGATGTCGACTCCGGCGTGCAGTAGTCGCATGGCATACGTTATCTGTAGTTGATCTTGATTTGTCAGGTGTGAGCTGTGTTTCTTGTCCGTGGTTGGTTGAGGCACGTGGGTCACGTTGTTGTTCACGGTCACGACTTGTTGTGGTCCTTGATCACTCGGCGGAGGCTTTCCCGGGCGGCGGTTAGGTCGTCTTCGAGCTCGCGGATGCGCCGTCGCGCGTGGTCGGTTTCGGTGGTGCGGGCGTCGCGTTCGGCGAGCAGTTGCCGTAGTCGTGATTCCAGGTCGGCGACGCGGGTAATCAGTTCCGTCCGTTCGGGGCCGTCGATCTCGGCGCCTAGTTGCAGGCGTAGCCGCTGGCGCAGCTTGTTGTGTTCGGCGCGGAGCCGGCGGATTTCGGCTCGGGCTAGGGCGAGGTCGGTGCGTAGGCTGGCCGGGGTGAGCGGCGGTTGCTCGCCTGGTGGGTCGGTGCTGGACGCTGTGGTGCCGGCGCGGGCGTGGCGATCGCGTGCGGCGTTGAGGTGTTCACGGATGCCGTCGGTGTAGAGCAGCCAGGTGGAGCAGCCGGCGGCGTGGGCGACGGCGGCCGCGGTGATCGGGGTGCCGGCGGTTTCCAGGGCGTGGATGGCGGCCAGCGCGCGGTGGCGTTTGTCCTGGCTGTCTTTTATCCGGGCCGCGCGCAGCCCGGCGGTGCGGTCGGGAGTGCTCATCTGGCCGCTGCGCGAGGTGCGGGGGTGGTGATCAGGGGTAGTTGCTTGGCGGCCCGGGCGCGGCGCAGCAGTTTGCTGGCCTGTTCGACCTGGTCGCGCTCGGCGGGGTTGAGTTGGTTCAGGTGTTGGCGCATCTGCTCGGCGACGCGGGTAAACGCCTGGATTTCCGCGGTGAGGTTGGCGGTGACGTAGTCGGCGGCGCCGATGGCCAGCGCGGTTTCCCGGTCGGCGCGTAGCTCGGCGATGTGCTGTTCGAGAGCGGGCAGGTAGGACGGGTCAGGCCGGTAGAAGCCGCACCCGGCGCACTGGAATCGGATCGGGCAGGCGCCGCCGCCGGCTTTGACATTGGACGGCTCGGTGCAGTTACCGAACGGCACCGACACCGAGGCCCGCTGGTAGGCGGTGGGGCTGGTGAACGGCGCCCGGTTGCCGCTCGCGTTGACGGCCAGCGCCCCGACCGAGCGGATGGCCTGCTGCTTGCGTTTGAGTCCGACTTGGTAGTAGCCCATCGTGGTGGCTACCGCGGCGTGATCCATCAGCTCTTTGAGCACGTCAACTGGCACTCCGGCATCCGCATGGCGCTGGGCGTAGCTATGGCGTAGGGCATAGGGCGTGATCAACGATAGGTCGAACGGGGCTGGGCTGCCCTCAGGGCCGAGCAGCTCGGAGTCGATGATTCCGATCCGGGCGACCCAGGCTTTGAACGCGCGGCCCGCGCAGGCCGCGCTGATGTGTCCGCGCGCCTGTCGCGCGCGCAGCAACGGACTCGGGAAAAGCCATTCGCGCTGGCTAGGCGGGGTGGACAGCTGGGCTCGTCGCCGCTGCCAGGATCTGATCAGCTCGACGGTGTCGCTGGTGATCGGCAGCCGGCGGCGCATCCGGCCAGCTTTGTGGTTGTCATAGATCAGGTTGTGCTGCCCGTTGATGATCTCGATGCAGTCGACGTGCAGGCTGACCACCTCACCCGGGCGGCGGCCGGTGTCACGCAGGATCCGATAGACCGTTTGGTGCATGAAGCGCAGGTCAGCCGCGCCGATGCCGCCGGCTCGACCGGCTGGACCCAGCAGGTGCAGGTGCGCGTCGAGTTGGCGGATCACCGTGTCGGGCAGGGCTTTGCCCAGCTCGTCTTCGTTGGGATCATTGCGGACTCGGTGCCGGCGGGCGGGGCGAAACGGGTCGGGCACCGTGGCCATCAGCCCGCTGGCCCGGCCATGCTCGATCACCTGGTCGAATTGGTAGAGCAACAGATTGCGATGCGAGGCTGAATACAGCCTCCCGTCGGCTCGCCGCTCGGAGCTGATCGCATCGAGGATGCGGGTGAACTCACCGGCGCCGAGGCTGGCCGGATCGGGACTACCGGCGGCGGTTAAGGCGTGCGAGGCGACCTGGCATGCGCGCAGCGTCTCCCGCAACCGCTGCAGGTAGGGGCGAGTGGTGCGAGCCCAGGCCTGGACAACTTCACGTAGCCAGGGTTGTTCGATCACGCTGAAGTCGACCACACCCTGAGTGGCTGACCAGCGGCGGGAAGCGTTGATGGGCAGATCAAGCAGTGCCACCTGCCAGACGTCGCCCGCGAACGGGTCGGTGCCGGCGTAGGGAATCCAGAGTCTGTCCAGATGTCGGCGCAGGTCACGAAACAACCCCCGGGTCGCGGTGTTGTAGACCGTTCCGCCGGACTCACAGACCGCTTGGGGGTCAGCTTCGCGCAGCGACTGGGCACCCGCGAGGCGGGCGAGCAAGATCCGCACCTCGGTGGGATCGAGCGGCGGTGGCGCCTGGTCGCGCTGTTGGAGCCCATAGAGCAGTTCGATGCGCAGCAGTTCGGGCAGCCCGGCCAGGGAGAACTGGTGCACCCCGAGTCGGGGGCGCTCGCCGGCTACCCAGGCGTCGAGCTGCTCATCGCAGAGCTTGGCGGGGTTGTGATGCCGCTTCAACCGGTTGTCGTGGAACCGGCAGAGCCGTCGCCGGCCAATGCTTTCCCGGTCGCAGCCAGCAACCCGGCAGTGCGGCGCCCGAGCGAGTGGGCCGGACCGGGCAATGAACGCCTCGAGCGGTTCGGCGCGGTCTTTGTTCCAGCGACGTTCGTGCCGAAAACACAAACCGCTGGAGTGCAGATCGCCTTCACACCCAGACACCGAGCACGAGCCCAGACACAGCGGGCGGGTGGCACGCGCTGGAGGTGCGGCATCGAACTCCGTCCAGCCGATCCCGGCCGTGTTCCGGGCCCGTCGGCAGCCATCACAACGTCCCGACGGACGGCGGGTGCCAGTCGAGCACCCCGGGGTGCGACACCCCCAAGCAGCGGTCCGAGACGAATGCAGATCGCCGGTGAACAGCAGCGTCTGCTCATCCCACTCGCCGGGACGCCAGCCCGGATCCAACCGGGCACGTAACCACTCCAGCCACCCCGACTCGCCAGCTGACCGGCCCGTGTCTGCGGCCCCGATGACCCGCAGGGCGCCCTCGCTCACCGGTATTCTCTCCCCGCCGCGACCGCCTCCACCGCGCGGCGTTTGTCCTCATCGCGGGCGTGCAGGTAGACCGTTGTGGAGGACAACGATGCGTGGCCGAGCAATGCCCGCACCACATCGAGATCGACACCGGCCCGAACCCAGTTAGTGGCCGCGGTGTGGCGCAGCATGTGCGGTCGCAACGGGAACCCGCACTGGCCGGCCAGCCGCTCGAAAAAGCCCTTCGCCGCCCGATAGCTCATCGGCGCGCCCAGCGGCTGGTGGTAGAGGTTCACCAGCACCATCTCGCTGTCCTCGCCGACCAGTTCGGCCCGCTCATACTGATAGTCGCCGTAGCTGACGAGTACGGCATCGCTGACCGGCACGCTGCGCGGGAACCGGGACTTCGCCAACGCACCGTTCGGGTTGGCCCGGTGCCGCACGTGCACATGCGCACCCACCACCGAGCAGCCCAGCGACCGCGAGTCGGGCAGCAGGTGCATGTCGGCCCGACGCAATCCCAACGCTTCCCCAATCCGCAGGCCCGTGTCTCGAAGCAAGATCACCAAGAAAGACTCGCGGGGCCGTCGGCAGCAACCCAGCACCGTCGCGAGCTGACCACTGGTCAGCGCCTCCGGAAACGGTGTCACCGCGCGCGCCTTCAGCGCCCGGGCGCGCACCGTGCGGAACTGACCGGACTCGCCGGCATCGAACCCCGGCGGGGTGAACCGCAGCCAGCGAGGTTCAGACAACCGCTCGGCAACCATGGCCTCGATCAGCCCGCTGCGAGCGCAAAACCGCAGCAGCTCACACACCGCGGTCAGGATCGCGTTGACCGTCGTGCCCGACCGGGGCCGACCGGTCCGGGTCGCGGTGACTTCGAGCCAGTGCTTGAACCGGGCCAGCTGCGCCAACTCGATGCAGCGCCAGTCCACCCCCTGACCAGCGCACCAGCCCAAAAACAGCGCCGCCCGCCCAGCATAGGCACGCACCGTGTGCGGGGACCGATCCGCTCCCTGCAGACAGGACAGGAACGCGCTCGCCTCCCGGTGCACCACCAACTCAGCGTCGAGCACCACCCACCACACGCCGCCGTCGCGCGGCGACATCGCCCGCTCGGCCCGGAACCCACCATTGATCAACTCGTCCACGTGGCCAACGTAACCGGACATACCGACAAGTTCCGGATAACCGTGAGGCACGCGGCCGAGCACCCCCGTGACCCACATGCCTCACCAGCTCTAAACCACCGGAGATAACG
>JAFARZ010000414.1 GCA_019245115.1 Streptosporangiaceae bacterium
GGGCGACGACACGGTCGTGGTCGCGGCGGGTCAGTGGGACACCGTCGAATCGTGGGCCGCCGCGCGGAAGCTGGCCGCGATCCGCGAACTGATCCGCCGCCGCCCGGCCGAGGGATACGAGCCCGCCGCCGGCCGCGCGGCCGGGGCCGCGCCGGCGCTCCGGCCCACCAGCGCGAACACCACCGGGTCCGCATAACCCGCCGGTGCACATAATGCCGCCACTGCCACCGCGTCAAACAGGCCAAAGGCTGGGCCGTCGAGCAGCTACCGGGAGGCCGGCACCAGTGGACGACGCCATCCGGCAAGCGGTACACCAAGGGGCCGAAAGAGTATCCGATCTGACCTGTGGGCCCGCGATACGGTAGTGGCGTGGCTGAGCCAGCCGTTGCGGTTCGGGGTATGCGTCTTGCTTACGGCAAGTTCGTTGTGCTGGACGATGTGGATCTGACCGTGGCCGCCGGCGAGATCGTGGCTGTGACCGGGGTCAATGGTGCGGGGAAGTCGACGCTGCTGCGATGCCTGGCTGGGCTGCACCGGCCGTCAGCCGGGACGCTCGCCGTTCTCGGTTCTCCGCCGCGCGATCACGCGGCGTTCTGGCGGGCAGTAGCTCTCGTGGCCGACCTGCCGACCTGGTATCCGGGGCTGACGGTGCGGGAGCATCTGGAGCTGGTCCGGCTCACCCACGAGCCCATTCGCGGCTGGTGCTTGCCGCCGGATGAGCTCATCGATGCCTTCGGGCTTTCCGCGCGCGCCGATGCGGTACCGCTCAACCTCTCCTCTGGTCAGCGGCAGCGGATGTCACTGGCCGCGGCGTTGGCGAGACCCAGTAGGCTGCTGCTGCTCGACGAGCCGGAGCAGAGCCTCGATGCCGGATTCCGCCAGGAGCTGGCGAGCCTGCTGCGCACCGGATATGCCGCGCATGGCGGGACGGTCGTCATGGCCGCCCACGACCTCGAATTCGTGGCGGCGGCCGGCTCGCGTCGAGTGCTGGTGGCCGACGGACGGGTCGATGCGCCAGGCATGGCGAGGCCGAACTCGTGATCGTCACGTCAGCCGAGGCGACCAGCGAAGCCACCGCGGTAGCGGCCGTCCGGTCGTTCATCCGGGGTCGTAGGCACCGGCGCTGGTACGACTGGTATGCGATCGCCTTCGCCGTGGTGCTGGCTGTCATCTTGATGTCGGACCTTCTCGCTGAGCCGTTCAGCCGGCTTACGGCGTCGGCGGCCCACTCGGCACCGGCCCAGGCGGAAGCGGGCGCCGGGCTGGTCATCGCGGCGGCGGCATGGCTGCTCATGCTGGCGCAGGCGTTCGGTCCGCTGGCACTCTCCCCCGCCGACGCCTCCTGGCTGCTACTGTCCCCGCTGGACCGGCGCGACGTGCTGCGCCAGCCAACGGCGGCGACCGCGGCGGTTTCGGCTCTCGCCGGTGGAGCGCTCGGCGTGCTGGCGCTGGCAATGGCGGGGCCGTACCTGCGATACCGGGGACACCGCGTGCCCTGGGACTGGCTGGTGCTCGCGGTTACCGGCGGTGCCGGCTTCTTCCTGGCCCTGGTGCTGACCGCGGTGCTGGTCCAGCCCCGGCAGCAGCTGCGCGGCCGGCTGCGCATCACCTGCGCGGTCGTGTCAGCGTGCGCCGTGCTCGGCGGCGTGGCGGGCGAGCGCTGGACCAGCCTGTCGCGTGCGGTCACCGCCAGGTTCGCGGAGATATCCACCGCGGCGATCGGCGTGCTGGCGGCGGTCGCGTTGGCCGCCGCATCCGGCGCCGCGCTGCTGGTCTGGCGGATGCTGGCGCGTTTCCCGGCCGAGGTCGCGCACGCCGACTCGGCGCGAGCCGGGTTGACCCGCCTGGCGGCGTCGTTCGGGAACCTGTCGCTGCTGACCTGGATCACAGAAGACAACCGGTGGCGCGGCCGGACGCTGACCTCCCGGCCCTGGCCTCGGGTGCCACCCGCCTTCGCGTTGGCGTGGCCCGACTGGCGGAGGCTGGGCCGCCACCCCGCGGCACTGACCGTGTTGGCGACAAGCGCGCTGGCACCTGCGCTGGCCGGCGCGGCCATTACCGGCCACGGTCGCGGCCTGACAATCGCGGGCACGTTGCTGGCCGGAGCGCTCGCGGCCGGCACGCAGGGCACCGCCGCGACCAGGCGCGACAGCTACGATCCGGCGCTGCGGAGGCTACTCGGCGTGGACACCGGAGCAGCACTCGCGGCACGTGCCGTGCTTCCCGCGCTGTTGTGCGCCGCGTGGATGACCCTAGCGCTGGCGCTGCTCGTCCTCACCGGCGTGCTGTCCGGCTGGCTGTGGCCGCCGCTCGGCCTGGCCGCCGGGCCGGGGCTGGCGGCGGCCGCGCTGCGCATGGCCCGCGCCGGGCTCATCGATCCCGCGGAGCAAGGGCCCGACACGCCGCTGGGTTCCGTGCCCCCATGGCTGATCAGCCGTGCGCTGAGTGTCGTGGTCGGCGTGGCCGGGTGCTACCCGGCGCTGCGGGCGATTTCCGCCGGGCGCGTCCATGGCAGCACTCTCGCGGCCCAGGTAGCCGTTTCTGGCGTCGTGCTCGGCGGCTACCTCGTGCTCGCCGGCGCCGGCCGACAGGCAGCCCGTCGCAGGTAACTTACAGCGGACTGAGACCGGTCCTGGAAGTTCGGTTCATAGCGTTTCGATCAGGCAGGCCCCCCACGGAGGGACGGACTGAATGAAACGTCAGCTCATGAAGGGTGTCGCGGGCGCGCTTGCCCTGTCGACCGCGTTGTCGGCGGGCAGCGCGGCCGCCACCCGGGCCAGCGCCCGCGCCGCCCAAGCCCCGGCCGCGCTGCCGCGGTATGCCGCCAACGCGAACAGGCCGGTGATCGGCCAGTCGGCGACCAGGGCAGGCGCGACCTTCACCGCGAGCGAGACCCATGAACCGGCCGTCCTCGCCGCCAACTCGGCCAAGCTGACGCTGACCGGCTGCGTGATCAGGAAGACCGGCCCGAACGCGGCGGTGGTGGCGGCCTCGCCCAGCCTGGTGACGCTCAACGGATGCGCGATCACGACCGATGGCAGGGGTGCCAGCGGCGCATTCGCTCACGGCGCGAACTCGCACATCCGCATCGCCAACTCCACGATCAGGACGAACGCCGCAAGCGAGGCGGGCGCCGCTTGCGGAGTCGCGGCTGCCCGCGACGGCCGCGTCGCGCTTGACAACGTGAATATCACCACCAATGGCCCGCGTTCGCCCGCCCTCGCGACCACCGTCACGGGCACCGGCGGCACCGTGGTCGCGCGCGGCGGCACCATGACCACCTCGGGTGCGGGTTCACCGGTTCTCCGGTCGGCCGGGCATATCCAGGTCTACGACGTCACGGGCACCGCCCGCCATCCGGAAAGCCATGCCGCGATCGTCGGTGGCCTCAGCACCGTCGATGCCATCGACTCAGACCTCACCGGCCCGCGCGGCGGCGTCCTGTTCGAACCCAGCGCGGGCACGTCGACCTACACCATGACGGGCGGCTCTCTCACCGCACTTACCGGCCCGGCGTTCGATGTGCGCGGAACCGCGGCGAAGATCTCCGTGCGGGGCGGCGCGGCCATAACCGCGGGCAGCGGTGTGCTGGTCAACGTCACGGACAAGGGATCGCTGACCATGACCCTGGTCGGCCAGCCCCTCACCGGCGACGTGAGGAACACCGGCGGCGGTCCCGCAACGCTCGCGCTCAAGAACGGCGCCACCCTTACCGGCGCGATCACACACGCTGCCCTGGAACTCGACTCGTCCAGCACGTGGACGGCTACCGGGCCATCCACCCTGACTGTCCTGACCGGGACGATCAGCGGCATCGTCGGCAACGGCCACGACGTGTACTACGACCCAGCGCTGAACGAGTGGCTGGGCGGCCGCGCCTACGGACTGAGTGGCGGCGGCACGTTGAAGCCGGTACCAATGTTACCAATGTTGGGTTTTGTATGTTATTTACAGCTTTATGGGTGTAATGGTTTAATCCTTTCATGGATGTGGCGCATCGGGGGCGGGCCAGAATCCTCGCCGCAGCAACTGTTCTTGTACTCGCGGGATTGGCGTCAACACCGCAATTGAACGCCGTGGCCGCGCCGTCCTCGCCGAACGGCGGCCACGCACCAAACAGCAGCCAATCGCGCGGCAGCGGCCAGACGACAGCAACCGATGCGACGTCTGGTCCCGTCATCGGACGGCACGCCACGGCTGGCACGCCATCCCTGCCGCATAACGTCCGGCCAGCCTGCGCCGCGCCGACCCGGCCCGGGCAGATGACCTGCCTGGCGCTCGGGCCCTCGGCCAAGCTGGCGGCCGGCCGGATCAGCGCGGCAGCCCAGGCCCCGCTCAGCGCCACCCAGTTGCAGAACGCCTACAACCTGGTCTCCGCCGCCGCCAACACGGCCACAGCCGGCGAACTGGTCGCCATCGTCGACGCCTACGACGACCCCAACGCGCAGGCTGACCTGGCCTCCTACCGCGCCATGGAAGGCCTGCCCGCCTGTGACATCAGTAACAACGCGGGCTGCCTGAGCATCGTCAACCAGAACGGGCAGTCCAGCCCGCTGCCCGGCGTAGACCCTGGCGGCAACGGCGCCCCGGCGGGTGGCTGGGAATTCGAGGAAGCCCTCGACATCGACATGGTCACGGCCATCTGCCCGGCCTGCCACATCCTCCTGGTCGAGGCCAACAACGCGAATGGCAGCAACCTGTTCCCGGCGGAAAACGCGGCGGTGAACAGCGGCGCCAAGTTCGTATCCAACGGCTGGGGCGGCTCAGAGTCCCCCGGTGAGTACACGACCGATAACTCCTACCTCAACCATCCCGGCGTGGCCATCACCTTCGCGGCCGGTGACTTCGGTTACGACGGGAACCTGGCGCCGAGTCAGCTCAACACCCCGCCACTGGGTACCCAGTACCCGTCGGTCTCGCAGTACGTCACCGCGGTGGGCGGAACAACGCTGACCATGAACGGCAACACCCGGGTGTCCGAGACGGTATGGAGCGGCGCCGGCTCCGGCTGCGCCGAGGCAGCGGCCAAGCCGTCCTGGCAGGTCGATAACGCGGGGTGTGCGAACCGCACCGGCAACGACGTGGCGGCGGTGGGCGACCCGAACACGCCGGTGGCCATCTACGACAGCTACCCGCTCGGCGGAACCACGTTCAACGCCACGTCGGCGGGCGGGACGAGCGCCTCCGCGCCCATCATCGCGGCGGTGTACGCCCTGGCCGGCGCGCCCAGAGCAGGCACGTATCCGGCGCAGTACCCGTACCAGCACACCACGGCCTTCAATGCGATCACGTCCGGGTCGAACGGCACCTGCGAGTCCAACCGCCAGTACCTGTGCAGCGGCACCGATTACACCGGCACGACCTACAACGCCCCGACCGGCTGGGGCACACCGAACGGCATCGGCGGCTTCGCCAGCACGGCTACCGGCGACGTGGTCACCGTGCCGAGTCCCGGCACCCAGGACTACGAGGTCGGCAGCGCGGTCAACGTTCCGGTGCCCGCGGTGGACTCGGCTTCCGGGCAGACGCTCACCTACAGTGCGTCCGGGCTGCCCGCGGGACTGGGCATCTCCTCGGCCGGCACCATCACCGGTACCGCGCCCAGCACGGCGGGCACCAGCGCGGTAACGGTCACGGCCACCGATGGCACCGGGGCGAAGGGCTCGGTCACCTTCAACATCGTGAGCGTGACCAACCTCAGGACCGCGTTCCATGGCGTTGCCGGCCCGGTGCGCCTGGACCTGGGCGGTAAGTGCCTGGACGACACGCTCAACAGCACCACGAGCGGGAACAAGATCCAGATCTGGGACTGCGACGGCGAAAGCTCGCAGAACTGGGAGTATGTGCCGGACGGCAGTCCCGGCGGGGCCGGCACGCTGCAGATCAACGGCAAGTGCGCCGACATCACGAACTTCGGCACCGCGAACGGCTCGAAGATCCAGCTCTGGGCCTGCAACGGAGCCACCAGCCAGCAATGGTTCCTGGTCGGCTTCGCCGGGGAACTGTACAACCCGGCCTCCGGCCGCTGCCTGGACGACACCGGCAAGAGCACGACAAATGGCACCCAGGTCGAGATCTTCGACTGCAACAACGGGACCAATCAGGCCTGGACGCCCGCCGCCAGCCCCACGCTGTCCGGGGTCGCGGGGCAATGCCTGGATGACAACGGCGGCAGTTCGGCCGACGGTAACAAGATCGACTCCTATTCGTGCAACGGAAGCGGCGCGCAGGACATCACCATCGGGCTGGACGGTTCCCTGCAGGTCGCGGGCAAATGCCTGGACGTCACCGGCCGCGGTGAACTCGACGGCACGCCGCTCCAGCTGTGGGGTTGCACCGGCGGCCTCGCCCACGACAACCAGCAATGGATTGTCTGGGCATTCCCGGTGGCGGGAGCGCACGGCGCGTTCGGCGAGATCATGAACGTGAACGCGAACAAGTGCCTCGCCGTACCGAACAACAGCGGCGCCAACGGCATCCAGCTCACGCTCACCGATTGTTACGGCAGCCCGGGCGAGATCTGGGCGCTCAGCTAGGCGGGGGGTGCAGGGGGGTCGCCCCCGCGCGAGCCAGCAGAGCCAGAGGAAGCACCACCGCCGTTCTGTAGCAGGGCTTTAAGCTACCTCGGCCACCGCCTGAGCGAACTGCGCCGCGTACAGACGCTGGTAAGCGCCGCCCGCGCGCACCAGTTCCTCGTGCCTGCCCTGCTCGACGATTGCACCGTTCTCCATGACCAGGATGAGGTCGGCGTCGCGGATGGTCGACAGGCGGTGCGCGATGATGAAGCTGGTCCGTCCCTGCCGGAGCTTGCGCATCGCCCGCTGGATGAGCACCTCGGTGCGGGTGTCCACCGACGATGTCGCCTCGTCCAGGATGAGGATGGCCGGCTCGGCCAGGAACGCGCGTGCAATCGTGATCAGCTGCCTCTCCCCCGCGCTGACGTTGGATCCCTCATCGTCGAGCACGGTGTCGTAGCCGTCGGGCAAGGTGCGTGCGAAGTGGTCGACGTGCGTCGCCTTCGCCGCCGCGATGATCGCCTCCTCGGACGCGCCGAGCGAGCCGTAAGCGATGTTCTCCTTGATCGTGCCGCCGAACAGCCACGCGTCCTGAAGCACCATGCCGGTCTTGGCTCGCAGGCCCTCGCGGGTCATCTCCCGGATGTCAACGCCATCCACGGTGATGCGGCCCCCGGTGACTTCGTAGAAACGCATGAGCAGGTTGACCAGCGTGGTCTTGCCCGCGCCGGTCGGGCCGACGATCGCGACGGTCTGTCCGGGCTGAACGTTCAGGGACAGGTCATCGATGAGCGGGACGTCCGGCGAGTACCGGAACGACACGTGCTCGAAGGCAACCCGGCCATCGATTGCGGAAGGCGTGCTCGCGCCGGATGCGTCCGGCTCCTGCTCAGGAGCATCCAGCAGCGCGAACACCCGCTCCGCCGACGCCACACCCGATTGCAGCATGTTGGCCATGCTCGCGACCTGGTTCAGCGGCTGGGAGAACTGCCGCGAGTACTGGATGAACGCCTGAACATCGCCCAGGCTCAGCGCGCCCGACGCGACCCGCAGGCCGCCGACGACCGCGACCAGCACGTAGTTGACGTTGCCGATGAACATCATGGCGGGCTGCATGATCCCGGAGATGAACTGCGCGCGGAAGCTGGCGTTGAACAGCGTCTCGTTGTGCTGGTTGAAGGTCTCCGCCGCTTCCTTCTGGCGGCCGAAGACCTTCACCAGCGTATGACCGGTGTACATCTCCTCGATGTGGCCGTTGAGCTTGCCGGTGGTGCCCCACTGCTTGACGAACTGGGGCTTGGACTTCTTGGCCACGAAACGCGCCAGCGCAATCGATAGCGGGACGGTGATCAGCGCGATCAGCGCCAGCAGCCAGGAGATCCACAGCATGAACGCCAGCACGCCGACAATCGTGAGCGTGGACAAGATCAGCTGGCTGAGGGTCTGCTGCATGTTCATGGACAGGTTGTCGATGTCGTTGGTGACCCGGCTGAGCACCTCGCCACGCGGCTGGCCGTCGAAATAGCTGAGCGGAAGCCGGGCCAGCTTGCCCTGCGCCCGCTCGCGCAGGCGGAACATGGCGCGCTGGACGATCTGCGCCGTCATCCGGCCCTGTACCGAACCGAGTATCAAGGCGCCCAGGTAGATGAGCGCGACCACGCCGAGGGTGCGGCCGAGCGCGTTGAAGTCGACACCGTGGCCCGGATTCAGCGACAGCGAGCCGATCAGGTCGGCCTGGGCGCCCTGGCCGTGCGCGCGGAGGTACTGGAGGATCTCGGTCCTCGACGCGCCCTGCGGCAGTTTTCTACTGATAACTCCGGAAAAGATGATGTTGGTGGCGTTACCGAGGAGCTTCGGGCCGACCACCGAGGCACCCACCGAGCCGATGCCGCACAGCACGCTGATGATGATCAGCGCCCGCTCCGGCCGGAGCAGGCCGATGAGCCGGCGCAGCGATCCCTTGAAGTCCTTGGGGCGTTCGAGCGACGGCCCGCTCATCCAGCGCGCCGGCCCCTGCGCCGGAGCCGCCCCGCCGGCGCGCTGCCCTGGAGCCGGGCTGGTCATGCCGCCTCCTGCTCGGTCAGTTGCGAGAGCACGATTTCCCGGTATGTCTGGTTGGTTGCCATTAGTTCCCCGTGAGTTCCCTGGCCGACGATGCAGCCCTTGTCGAGCACGATGATGCGGTCGGCGTTGCGGATGGTGCTGACCCGCTGCGCGACGATCACGACCGTGGCGTGGCGGGTCTCGCGGGCCAGCGCGGCTCGCAGCGCCGCGTCGGTCGCGTAGTCCAGCGCCGAGAACGAGTCGTCGAACAGGTAGACGCCGGGTTGGTGGACGAGGGTGCGAGCGATTGCAAGCCGCTGCCGCTGGCCGCCGGACACGTTCGTCCCGCCCTGGCTGATCGGGGCGCCCAGGTCGGTCACGAAGTCCGCCTGCGCGATCTCCAGCGCCTGCCACAGCTCTTCGTCGGTCGCGCCCGGCCTGCCGTAGCGCAGGTTTGAGGCGATCGTGCCGGAGAACAGATAGGGCTTCTGCGGCACGAACCCAATCGTTTGCGCGAGCAGGTCCGGATCGAGATCGCGGACGTTCACGCCGCCGACCAGGACGTCGCCCTCGGTCGTGTCGAACAGCCGCGGGATGAGGTTCAGCAGCGTGGTCTTGCCGCTGCCCGTGCTGCCGATGATCGCGGTGACCTCCCCCGGCTTCGCGGTGAAGTCAACGCAGGTCAGCACCGGTTCCTCAGCGCCCGGGTAGCGGAATTCGACACCTCGCAGCTCCAGGTGACCAGGCTTTACAAGCTCATTCACGCGAACGGACGGTGGCTCGACGCTCGTGTTCGTGCCAAGGACCTCCTGGATGCGTTCCGCGCAGACCTCGGCCCGGGGAATCATCATCAGCATGAAGGTGGACATCATCACGGCCATGAGGACCTGGAGCAGGTAGGACAGGAACGCGGTGAGGGAGCCCACCTGCATGTGCCCGCTGTTGATGAGGTGACCGCCGAACCACAGCACGGCGACGCTGGAGAAGTTGACGACGGACATGACCGCCGGGAACATCATGCCCATCCACTGCCCCGCGCCGAGGGACACGTCGTAGAGGCCGGTGTTGGCATCCTCGAACCGCCGCCGCTCGGGGTCGTTGCGGACGAACGCGCGGATCACGCGGATGCCGGTGATCTGCTCGCGCAGTACCCGGTTGATCCCGTCGATGCGGGTCTGCATGAGCTT
>JAFARZ010000217.1 GCA_019245115.1 Streptosporangiaceae bacterium
ACCCGGGTGGACAAGATGGCCCAGCTGTGCTGGTGGCACCACCACGTGGTGATCCACGGCTGGGGCTGGACGGTCACCGTCAACCGCGACGGCACCATGACCGCCCGCAAACCCGATGGCACCATATTCCAGCCCGGCCAGCCACCCCCGCCACCCCGCCCCGGATAAACCCCGGACCGGGGCAGCGCCCCGGCCGGGAAACCCAGCACCGGACAGCCGGCGGCCAAAAACGGCGGACAACGCCAGGCCACACGGCTGTCCGATGCTGCCTGGAGCGGCGACGTTCCACAGCCCGCTCATGCCGCTCAGTCTGCCCGTCCTGCGGCAAAGACGTGTCCTGTCCCGGGGATCGCCCCGGCCGGTACTGGCGTTCCAGCGTCTGCGGGTCGGCCGGCCGTGTTCCCAGCGAGCCCAGGGCCGCCGGGCGCTGATGGCCGAGCAGCAGTTCAGCGGCGTGCAAACGCAAGGCCGCATCGTCGGGGCGGTCGTCTATCGCCGCCAGCAGGCCTCGTAGCAGCGGTGGCAGATCCTCGTCCATGTCGCCACAACTGTGGCCGGCCCGGTCCACGCACCGTCCACCGCCGGTCCACCACGCGTCCCCGCGGTGATACCACCGCCGTTCGTGATAAAGAAAAGATTTTGAACGAACGGCGGTGGTGCTTGTGGTAGCGCATCGGAAGCGTCTCGGGAGAGGGTCCCGCCATCAGGTAATCTCTACCCGGTTCAGCTTGCCAGTCCGGAGGCGCAGTTGATGAGGTTGCCGACCGTGGTGTTTTCCGGCCTGCTCGGCATGGCGCTGGCGGCCGCGCCTGCCGGGCGTGCGGTCGCTGATGCGCCGCTGGCCGCCGGCCGGATCGCGGCCGGCTGCCAGCCGCCGGCGGGTCAGCCGCAGCTTTCCGGCCAGCCATGGGCGCAGCAGGCGCTGGACTTCAGCGGCGTGTGGGATCTCACCCGGGGTCGGCACGTCACCGTGGCCGTGGTGGACAGCGGCGTGGATCAGGTCCCGCAGCTGGCCGGCCGGGTGACAGCGAAAGATGAGACCGGAACCGGCACGCAGGACTGCATCGGCCACGGCACGGCGGTGGCGAGCATCATAGCCGCGGCCGACCGGCGCGCCGACGGCATCCCCTTCTTCGGCGTGGCTCCTTCGGCACGCATCTTGTCGGTCAAGGTCACCTCGACCGAGTCGGGTAGCCCCGGGGCCCTCGCGCAGGGCATCATCGACGCCGCGGAAGCGGGGGCCGAGGTGATCAACGTGTCCATACAGACCTCGACCAGCTCGGACGCGCTGCGCTCCGCTGTCGAGTTCGCCCAGGCGCACGACGCCGTGGTGGTCGCGGCGGCGGGCAACGACAACCCGGGGGGCGGCGTGGGGCCGTTCTACCCGGCCAGCTATCCAGGCGTGCTCTCGGTCGGCGCGGTGGACCAGACGGGCGCGCTGGCCAGCTTCACCGACACGAGGACTCCGGTCTCGGTTACCGCGCCCGGCCAGAACATCGCCAGCGACTGGCCTGGCGGCTTCAATCCCGTGAACCAGGGAACCAGCTTCGCGGCGCCGTTCGTCTCCGGGGTGGCGGCCCTGATCCGCTCGGCCTATCCGCAGATGACGGCCGCGCAGGTGGTCCGGCGGATCGAAGCCACCGCGGACGGCAGCACAGGTGAGCACACCGGCGCCGGCCTGGTGAACCCGGTGCAGGCGGTGACGGCGCTGCTGCCCGCGCCCGCGAAGGCGGCCTCCCAGGTCGTGACGGTGCCGCGACCGTCGCGGGCCGATCCGCTCACGCGCAGGCTCGCGTTGTCGGTGACCGGCGGCGCGATCGCCCTCGCCGTCGTGGTGACCGCCGCCGCGCTGGTCATTCCCGCTGGGCGGCGTCGGCGCTGGCGGCCGGGCCACCGGAGGCCGTGGTCGACGTCTTAACCGGGGAACGCCGGGGCGTCATCGGCCAGCGCGGTCTGGACGAGCCTGGGATCGCTCCGGCGCTGGACGAAGTGCCCGCGGCCCTGGACAAGGGGCTGGGCCTTGATCCCGCCGAGCAGGGCGCCTTCGTCCTTGCTGCCCGACATGATCAGGCCGGGCGATCCCATCTCCCTGGCGCGCTGGATGACCGGATCGAACATGGCCCGCCCCGCTCCGCCGGCCGATCGCGCCAGGATCAGGTGCAGCCCGATGTCCCGGGCCTGCGGCAGCAGGTCGGCGAGCGTTGCCAGGGGATTGCTGGCCCCGGCCACCAGGTCGTAATCGTCGACGACCAGGAACAGCTCGGCGCCCTTCCACCAGGATCTGCTGCGAAGCTGTTCCGGCGTAAGGTCAGCCGGTGGCAACCGCTTGACCATAGAGTCGCGGACGTCGTTCGCCAGCGACATCGCACCTGCCGACGACGCGGCGTACCCGATCTGATGATCGATGTCCGCTATGTCCAGCAGCGAACGCCGGTAGTCGATGACGATGACCCGAGCCTGTTCTGGGGTGTATCTGGCGGCCACGCCCCGCGCGATCAGCTTCAGCAGGTTGGACTTCCCGCATTCGGTGTCGCCGAAAACCAGGAAGTGCGGGTCGTCGGCGAAGTCGAGGAACACCGGCGCGAGGTTGCTCTC
This sequence comes from Streptosporangiaceae bacterium, assembly GCA_019245115.1. Lineage (GTDB taxonomy): Bacteria > Actinomycetota > Actinomycetes > Streptosporangiales > Streptosporangiaceae > JAFARZ01. Next base: position 2,596 of record JAFARZ010000217.1, read on the forward strand.
GTCGATGCCGAACGGGATCCGGGTGCCGGTCTGTGCCGCGTCCGGCAGCGCGCTCGCCGGGACGGCTTCGGGCAGCAGCCGGACCCGCGGCGCGCGCTGCCCCCGCCACGCGCCGCCCACCGTATCGACCATGGCCCGCACTCCATCGGCCAGGCTGTCCGCGCTCTGCTGACCGTCGATACGGGGAAGAGCGGCCAGGAAGTGGAGGCCTTCGCGGGTCAGGCCGCGGCCGGGCGAGCCCTCGGGCACGTTGGCGGCGCGAGCGCGGCCGACCTCGGACTCGTACGTGTCGCCGAGCCGCAGCTCGAGGCGGGTTCCGAACAGATCCCTGATGGCCGGGCGGAACTCCGACCATTTGTTGGTCGCCGCCACCACATGGATGCCGTAGCCGAGTCCGCGGGCGGCCAGGGCGGTGACCGCCTGCTCGAGCGCCTCCTGTTCCTGGCGGAAGGTGAGCCAGCCGTCGACGACCAGGAAGACGTCGCCGAAGCCGTCGCCGGACAGCTCTCCGCCGGCCCGCATCCGCCGGTAAGCGGCGATCGACTCGATCCCCCGCTCAGCGAACTCCCGCTCCCGCGCGTCGAGCAGGGTCTGCATCTCGGCGACGGTCCGCCGGACCTTCTCGCCCTGCATCCGGGTGGCCACGTCGCCCGTGTGCGGCAGGCCGGCCAGCGCGCTCATGGTGCCCCCGCCGAAGTCCAGGCAGTAGAACTGGACCTCTCGCGGCGTGTGCAGCAGGGCCAGGGAGGCGATCAGGCTGCGCACCACCGTCGACTTGCCGCTCTGCGGCGCCCCGGCCACGGCCACATGACCAGCGGCCCCGGACAGATCGAGCCAGAACGGGTCGCGTCGCTGATCGAACGGCCGGTCGACAATGCCGACGACGGCATGCAGCCGCCCGCGCCAGTCCCAGCCGTCGGCCGTGAAACCGAGCTGAGCAGTGGCCGACAGCGGCGGGAGCAGCTGATCGAGCGTGGCGGGCTCGTCCAGCGGCGGCAGCCAGATCTGGTGCGCGGCCGGGCCATGGCCTGCGAGCTGCCGCACGGTGATGTCGAGCAGGCTGTCGCCCGCGGCCCTGCCGTCCGGCGCTGAATTGGCCTGGGCCTCCGGCCGGGGCGCCATGGTGGTTGCGGATGGCTGCTCGGCTTCAGTGGGCTCGGGTTTGATGAGGACATGGCCGAACGGGACGACCATGCTCGGGATCCGGTGCGGCGCCGTGGGGTTGCCTCGCACCGCGCCAGCCGGCGGACCTGAGACGTAGGCGGCCTTGAACCTGGTCATCCCGGTGGCTTCGAACTTCAGGTAACCGTTCCCCGGCTGCGAAGGCAGCTCGAAGGCGTCCGGCACGCCGAGCACCGTCCGCGACTCCATCGCCGAGAAGGTGCGCAAGCCGATACGGTAGGAGAGCTGGGTGTCGAGGCCGCGCAGCCTGCCCTCCTCCAGACGCTGCGAGGCAAGCAGCAGGTGAACGCCGAGCGACCGGCCCAGCCTGCCGATCATGACGAACATGTCGATAAACTCGGGCTTGGCCGACAGCAGCTCGGAAAACTCGTCGATTACCACGAACAGCGTCGGGAGCGGGGCCAGCTTCGCCCCCTTCTCCCTGGCCTTCTCGTAGTCGCGGAGCGAGGCATAGTTGCCGGCCGCGCGCAGCAGCTCCTGCCTGCGGACCATCTCGCCGTGCAAGGCGTCGCGCATCCGGTCGACCAGCGGCAGCTCGTCCTCCAGGTTCGTGATCACCGCGGAGACGTGCCGCAGCGAGTCCAGTCCGAGGAAGGTCGCGCCGCCCTTGAAATCCACGAGCACGAAGTTGAGCACCTCGGACGAATGGGTGAGAGCGAGCCCGAGCACCAGCGTCCGGAGCAGCTCGGACTTGCCCGACCCGGTCGCGCCGATGATCAGGCCGTGCGGGCCCATTCCGCCCTGCGCCGACTCCTTGATGTCAAGGTCGACCGGCTGGCCGTCGGCGTCGGTACCGATCGGGACGCGCAGCCGGTTGCGCGCCGGCCGCGGTGCCCATAGCCGCGCCACGTCGAGGGCCTCCGGATAGTCGATGTCGAGCAGCGAGGTGAGCGTGGTGTTCACGGCCAGCGCGTCCTGCGCTGCCGCGCCTGTCGCCGGCGGGCGCAGCGGCGCGAGCTGGCGGGCCAGCGCCTCCGCTTCCGCGAGGGTGAGCCCGTCGGGAGAGCCGATGAGCGTGGCGGCCTCGCTCTGGTTCCCGCCCTGGTTCCGGCCGAGCCTTTCGAGCTGGCCCGGCGCCACACGCAACCGCAGCGTCGCGGCGTCGGCCGGGGAGGTCGTGCCAGCGCCGATGTCGATGATCAGCACGCCCTGCACGCCGTCCATCGCGAGCTGGGAGTTCCGTATGCTCTGGTCGCCGTCCACGACCACGACGTGATATGGCACGGTGACCTCGGAGTCTCCGCTCACGAACCGCGGCCGGTCCTTGAGTTCCTCGTTGAGCATGGCCTCGTGCTGCCGCAGCGTCGGCGTCATCATCCGGGCCGGCCCTGCGGCATCCACCAGCGTCGGGTGCATGTTGTGCGGCAGCCACTTGACCCACTCCCACCACTGAATCTCGCTGGCCCCGGCGCAAACCGAGATGCGCACGTCATCGGGCGAATGGAAGACGGCGATCTGCGCGATCATCGCCCTGATCATCGCGTAGACCGTGTCCAGGTCACCGGCGAGCTTGATGCGGGCGAACGAACGCATCGATATGCTCACCGGCAAGCCGGACAGGCTGGCGTGGGCCCGGACGAACCTGCGCAGGGCGCCCGAGCACAGTGGGTCGAGATCCTCGACCGGCTTGGTTTCCGGCGGCACGAGCTGCACGGCCAGCCGCTGGCTTCCGGTGCCGAGGCGGACCGTGAGGAAGTCGGGGTCGCTGGGCCGGCGTTCCCAGATCCTGGCCAGCTCGGCGTCGGCGAGCAGCGCCGGGAGTGCGGCGGGATCGGGATTGGCCCATTCCAGCGCGGCGCGCTGTAGTGCTCCGACCCTGCGGACCTGCCGCCGCACCTGCCCCAGATAGCGCAGGTAGTCACGGCGCGCGCCGTTCAGCCTGATCTTCCGCTCGCCCTTGCCGCGGCCGGCCTGGCCGATCATCATGCCGCCCATGCCAACGGCCATCGTGCCGCCGCCGACCACGCGCAGCGGGCCTCCGCCCGGACCCGCGATCATCGTGGCCGTTCCGGCCGCCATGGCCAGCATCGGCAGGTACGTCAGCGTCTGCTGGAAGCTGTCTTGCACGACTTCGGGGATCTCGGGCGGTGACTCGAGCAAGATCTCCCCGCGGGGCATCTCAGGAGGCTTGCGGCGCTGACCGCGACGGACGGTAATGGTGCTCACTGACTGTGCCTTCCCCGTCTCCGTGTGCCTGGTGCGTGTGCTTGGCCCGGCTCGTCAGGCCACATAGCGGCCGACCTTCCAGTTTGGGTGGAGCCGTCCACTGACCGTCCACCCACCGTCCATCGGTGAGCGGCGTCGCGAAAAGCGCTGGCGCACCCCGTTCCCGGAACACCCGGACTCGATTATGATCCGCAACGTTGGGGTATGCGGCGAATCGCGCCGTCACGGGGAAACCGACACACCGTAGGCGTAGGGGGTTTGCATGTCCGTGTCCACCAGCATCGACATCTGCCGGGTCAGCGTGGTCGGGCCGCAGCGGCGGGTCGACATCGCGCTACCGGCCTATGTCAGTTTCGCGGACCTGTTCCCCACCGTCGCCAGGTACGCCGGGCTCGACCAGGCCGGCGAACAGGCGCCCGGCGGCTGGGTGCTCCAGCGCCTGGGCGAGCAGCCGTTTCCGCCGACGGCGACCCCGCGCCAGGTGGGCCTGCATGACGGTGAGCTGATCTATCTGCGGCCGCGCCAGGCGCAGCTTCCTGAGATGGCGTTCGACGATGTGGCTGATGTGATCAGCTCCGCGGTGAACGACCGGCCCGATCGGTGGGGTCCGGGCGACACGCGGCGGATCGCATTCGGCGCTGCGGCGGCGGCGTTGTTCGCCGGGGCCGCGGTCCTGCTCCGTTCCGGACCGCCCTGGAGTCCGGCCGCGCTGGCGGCCGGGGCGGTCGCGGTCGCGCTGCTGGCCGCCGCGCTGGCGGCATCGAGGGCCGCGGGTGACTCCGCGGCCGGTGCGGTGCTGGGCTACGCCGCGTTTCCCTATGCCTTTCTGGCCGGGCTGCTCGGTCCGGCCGGGGACACCTCGCTGTCTCATCTCGGACCGCTCCACATGCTCTCGGGGGCTGCCGTCCTGGCGCTCGCCGCCGTTGTCGCCGCCGCCGCTATCGGCGATGGCCTGCCGGCGTTTCTCGGCATTGCCGCCTCGGCGCTGGCGCTGGCTGGGGGGAGTGCGGCCGATGCCTTCGGCCACATCAGCCCCGCGGGTGCCGCGGCCGTGATCGCGGCGATCGCGCTCGCCCTGACGCCGCTCATCCCCGCGATGTCGTTCCGCGCCGTGGGGCTGAGCCTCCCCCCGGTGCCCCGCGACGCCGATGATCTCCGGCGGGACACGCTGACCGTAGCGGGCGGGCGATTGCTCGGACAGACGGTCGCCGCCGACCGGATGGTGACCGGCGCCGTTTCGGGTATCGGCTTGGTGGCCGTGGGGGCGGAGGTGACGCTGGCCGTCGCTCATGGCGTGCTGCCCCGGGTGACGGCGGTGACGCTGGCCTGCGCGCTGCTGCTGCGCTCGCGGATGTTCCGCGGCCGGGCTCAGCGGCTCTGGCTGCTGATTCCAGGCTACGGAGGCCTGTCGCTGCTCGCTGTCGTGGCCTCGTTCGGCGCCACGGCCGCAGGCCCAGGCCAATTCAGCGCCGCCTGGCCTGCCTTGCTGGGTCTCGCGCTCGCGCCGCTGGTGGCCGGGGGCGGCCTGGTGATGTGGGCTGGGACGTGGGTGTCTTCGCACCGCCCCTCGCCCTTCTGGGGCCGCGCGGCGGACATCCTCGACACGATGCTGATTGTGAGCCTCGTTCCGCTCGCGCTGGGTGTAGCGGGCCTGTTCGGCCACATCCGCGGCCTGTCGGGCTGACCCTGAGCGGTTTCCGCGTCGCGTGGACACAGAAGGGACGGCGCGTGGACGCCGGGTGGACGGCGTGCCCGAACCTGGTGGGGTAAACGCCCGCGACGGCGTTCGCCGCCGCGATGCCGGACAACCCACTGACAAGAGCTATCGCTATGCAGAATCGCAAGGATCTGCTGCAGGCCCACCGGCTGATGACCCAGCGGGCCGCGCTTGCGCTGCTCGGCGGTGATCCTGACCCGGCAGATCAGCCGCTGCGACGGGTCAATGTGGGCACCTTGTCCGGAGTTCTCGTCGCGGTGATGACCGCGGCGATCTTCGGAATCTGGGGACTGGTCTCGCCCGGAGCCGCCCAGGGCCTGACCGCTCCCGGCACGCTCGTCATCGACAAGCAGACTGGTACCTCATATATAGCGTGCATGGGCGGGAAGCTGTGCCCGGTGGTCAACTACGCGTCAGCAAGGCTGGCGCTCGGCGGCAATTCCCTGGACCAGCGGCTGGTGAGCCAGGCGTCGCTCGCGCACTACCAACGTGGCCCGCTGATCGGAATCCCCGGGCTGCCGCAACCGCTTCCGGACCGCTCCCTGCTTGTCGGCCAGCCGTGGTCGGTCTGCGTGCAGAACACCGCCAACTCCGCCACCTTGCAGCAGCAGATGCTCACCACCCTGGTCGGCGGCCAGAGCGTCGGTGGCACCCCGCTGGCGGGAGGCAGCGCCCTGCTCGTCCAGGCCCAGGGCCAGGACTGGCTGCTCTACCGAGGCCAGCGCCTGCTGATTGACGGGAACATGACCCAGAACCTCCCCAACACCCCGCAACCCGTTCCTGTGCCCGCGGGCTGGCTGGACGGGGTCCGGCGGGGCCCGGATTTCGTGGCTCCCACGATCACGGGGTTCGGGAACCTGGTGCAAGGCCCGGACGGCGGCGGGGATACGGTCGGCCAGGTCTTCCAGGTAAAGGGGGTTCCCGGCAGCCCGGCCCAGTTTTTCGTGCTGCTCAACGACGGCGGTCTGGCGCCGATCACGCAGACCCAGGCGGACCTGCTGTCTTTCGTGCCGGGGCAGCCGGCGCTGAAGACACTGCTGCCTTCGCAGGTCACCGGTCACCTGTCTCACGTTACGGTGCCCGATGGTGGCTTGCCCGCCAGGATGCCGACGTTCGTGCGCTACGACCCGAACACCGCGTTGTGTACGACCTACTCCGGGCCGGATCCGGCTGGCGCCGCGGCCGCAGGCCCAGGCCAATTGGACGCCGCGGCCGGAGGCCCAGGCCAATTCAACGCCGTCCTGACGGTGGGCGGCTCGGTCCCCGCCAACGGAGTCCCGACCGGCGGTGCGGCGGGGGTGGACCGGCTCGCACTGCCGCCAGGGGCGGGCGCGCTCGTCGGCGTGGTCCCTGGCCCTGGGCAGGGCGGTTCGTCGGTTACGAGCTACTTCCTCGTGACGGAAGGGCACAGGTACGGCCTGGCGTCCCAGGATGTGGCCGCCATGCTCGGGTACGACCTTGCCCGCCAGCGCACCCTTTTGCCCGCCAACATTGTTGATCTGGTTCCCGCCGGGCCGGCGCTCGATCCGGCGGCGGCCCGGCAGACGGTCACCACGGCATTCACTGGCACTGCTGGCCAGTGAATACCGCATTACGGCCGGGAAACGTCATTCCCGGCCGGAGGTATCGCGGCAAGAACGCCGCGGATTAGCCAGAAGACCTATTTCGCGTGCAACAACAACTTATCCCGGTCCGGATTTCCTTACATACATATTATCTGCGGCCTGCCAGGCGAACCGGTCGGCCCAATAGGACGTATTTACCAGTAGAGTCCGTTTAGACGGGGTATCTGATGACACACCCGGCTAAACCAGAATCACTGTCTAGGGAGGAATACAGTGGCTAACCAGACATCAGTCGACCGCTCAGCAATGGCGACCGCCGCGGGTCAGATCCAGGATGCCGTGACCAGCATCAAGGGTATTCAGACCCAGCTCGGTGGCTACCACAGCGACCTTCAGGGCGGCTGGCAGGGCCAGGCCTCGACCGCTTTCACCAACGCATACACCGGATTCAACGACAATTTTACCAAGGTGATCAACGCCCTTCAGGGAATGTATGACAACCTCACCGGCACGCACCAGACCTACATGAACACCGAGCAGAACCAGACTCAGGCCGCCAACCGCATCAACTCGATGCTGAACGGCTGACGTTATTTCCCGCGCATAGGTGAAAGGAACCATGATGAGCAACAACGACTACACGATGGCCAACTTCGGCTCGCTCCAGACGGCGGAATCGAACTTCCAGAGTGCCTACTCGGGACTGCAGAGCCAGCTCTCGGACCTGGAGACGAGCCTGCAGCGGAACCTGTCCGAGTGGACCGGTGACGCACAGCAGGCCTACTGGAATTACAAGTCGCAGTGGGACCAGGCGGCGGGCAACTGCGCGCTGATCCTGCAGAACCTGCAAGGTGTGGTCGGTGACGCGCACACCAATTACACCACCGCGGAGCAGTACAACTCCAACCTGTGGAACGCCTGAAGCGACGAAGCCCGAAGCACATATAGGAGGTGAGGGCCATGGCTAAGGTTACGGGTGCAGGCGGTGATTTTGGTTCCCCCCAACCGGCCAGCCAGACCAATTCACACGGGGGGAGCCCTTGGCGCAGCGATGGGTCGGCCTACTCGAGCGACTACCATCCTGGTACGCTGCCGGAGTCGACATTTCCCCCCAACCTGAACGTCGGCGGCTCTGGAAGCGTGTCCTATAACCCAGACAAACTCATGCAGGTCGCAAGGGCGATGCGAGACGAGTTGGACACACTGAACGGGCCGAAGGGAGCACTCGTCGAGCTGAGGGGGAACCCGAACGTAAACATATTTCCCCCAGGGCAGCCGAACCAGTCCCTCTTGCCCACGGCAGCGGCATTCAGCACCAACGCCACCAACGCGACCACTGGTGTCACAAAATTCTATGACGATCTGTCGTTCGCCTACGACACGGTGATCAGGAACATCAACGCGACGGTTTCGAGCTATAACGACGCCGATCAGGCGACGCAGCAGGCCGCCAACAACGTGGATGCCTGAACGGGGATGGAGAGCAAGAAAGGAGAGGAGCCGTGGCAAACCCTGGCAGCGGCGGAGCTACCCCGACCCAGGCCGATAAGTATCCGGTCAGGACCCAGGACGTATCTGTTCCTCCGGTAATATTGGCGCCCTTGTCTGGAAGCAAAGGGGGCGTAATCGCAAGCCTACTTAAGAGCCTGAATCCCGGTGCGGTGGCAAGCGCGGGTAAAGCCCACACGGACGTTAGCGAAGCGCTGGCCCAGACAGCGCAGAACCTGATTGACCACGCCACCGTACTGAGCCAGAGCTGGAGCGGCCAGGCCGCGCAGAACGCGATGAACCAGTTCCGGCAGTTGCACGACACCGCGATTAAACTGGCGCAGGCAAGCGCACAGACCGGTTCGGTGTTGCAGTGGCTCGGCGGAGAGATCCTGCCCTGGTACAAGGATTACCAGTTCAGCGACAACATAGTTCAGAACATAACCGAGGGTGAGGCGGTAGATATCCTGACCCGCCTTGGCAACCGGCTGGTCATGGCAAACGACGGGCTGCCGGACAGCGTCGACAAGACACAGCTACCGGGCCCTGCCAACTACGGCACGCCCGGTACGACCAATGGGCTACCCAATCCCGGTGTGCCCGGTGCCGGTCTTCCGCCTGGTAGCGGTCTTCCTGGCGGCGGCCTTCCAGGCAATGGCGGTGCGGGCGGCGTCAACGGCGGTCTGCCGGGCAGCGGCCAGGGCGGCACTGTCCCGGGGATGCCAGGGACCGGCACGGTTCCTGGGGCGCCTGGAACCGGAGTTCCTGGGTCCGGAACCGGCGCTCCACCTGGAGTCGGCAGCTCGGTACCTGGCACTACCCAGACAGCCGGCTACACCGGCCCGCCTCCGGGTCTCGGCTCTGGCAACGTCCCCGGTCTCGGGGCGGGCGTGCCCAAGATGCCCGGCCTGGGCGGGGGCCCAGGATTGGGTGGGCTCGCTCCGATCCCGCCGCTCGGCGGGCTGGCGGGCGACGGCGCGCTCGGTGGACCGGGCGCGGCGCTGAGCGACGGCCCCGGCGGACTCAACGCCGAGAAGGCCGCGGCCGACGAGGCGGCGGCGATGGGCGCGCAGGACAGCGCGGCCGCCGAGGGCATGGCGGGCATGCCGATGGGCGGAGGCGGCGCCGGCCAGGGCGGTGAGAAGGAACGAAAGCGTGAGGCCTGGATGAACGAGGATGACGAGATCTGGGGCCTCAACGAGGTCTCCACCGTCCCCCCGGTCATCGGGGCGGCCTGACCAAGCCCGGTCAGATCACCTCGCGGGAGCACGAATCGATGCTGTGGCCGGGCGGCCCCGATGCCTGCCCGGCCACGGCTCATGTGAGAGCCACTCAGATGAACGAGGGATCATACCGATGGATGACCGGAACCCTAATCCAGCCGTCGAACTGAACAGACTGCTTGGCGAGGCGCAGGCCATGGCCGACGCCGCCCGCTGCGCCTACCGCCCGCTGCCCGAGGTAGCCCAGGCGACCGACCACACCGGCGCGGTAACGGTGACCATGGAGGACCATAGCGCGCGAGTCGCCAGGGTTTCGGTAGCCGCCGACTGGAAGAACAAGCTCAGCGTAGCCAGCCTCGGCGTGGCGGTCATGGAGGCCACAATGGCGCTCCAGTTGGGGCCGGTCAAGGACTTCTTCGAGACTCTGTCCGATGCTGCGGCCTCGCCTGGCCCCCCTCCACCTCCGCCGCCGCTCCCAGCGAGCCTCCCAGACTTTAGCAAGCTGAGCTGGGACGACCTCGGCGACATGCTTGACACGGTGAACCGGGCGTTCGATGCCCTCGCTGCTACCACTGGGACCGGCAAAGGCGCAGGCAATGACCAGAGCACCGGGAAGACAGTCGGCCGCAGCGCCAATCACCGGGTCGAGGTCACCCTGGCCTCCGGCCAGCTCACCTCGGTAGCGATCGACGAGAAATGGGCCAGCACGGCTGGCCGTCAGCAACTGTCCGATTCACTGAACCAGGCGTTCGAGGCCGCTTACGCGACTGTCCCCTGCTCCGGGCAGGGCTGTGACGAGGGAGCGGCCACCGAACTTAGGGCCCTACTACAGAAGGTGGGAATCGAACTGCCACCCCCTCAAGGAAGGATTCTCCTGCCGTGACCACACCGGCTCCGCCGTCCGGCTCTTCCCCGTCCGTCCCGGGCAATTCCCCGGGTGGGAACGGCATCAGCGTCGGCGCTCTTGACGCGTTCACCAGCGACGCGGCTGCATGGGACAATAATGCTAAGACCCTTGATAAGGCCAGGAGGGGTGCCGCAGGCCTGGGCCTGAAAGCATCGGACTTCGGACCGGTCGGCCTTATCGGGCCCGGCGTTCCTAGCGAATACAACAAGGTTCAGCAGAAGATCGAGGACAGATGCCGCGAAGGCAGCGCGGTTATGCACGCCATTGCGAGCAATCTGATCAAAACTAGGGATACCTACCAGAATACCGAGAACGCTAATGTTTACGCCGCGACCAACGTCAATAGGTAAACGGAGGGCATGAAAATGAATGCGGAGACAGTGCTTGCCCAGCTTGGAGGAGCCGCCAGCCAAGCGGAAAATCTCCCGCAGCGGCTGATTGACATCATTAACCAAATAATTCAGAAAGCAAACTCTCTTCTCCAGAGCGTTCCGCCTTTCCTGCAGGAGGTGGCCAGGGAGATTGCCACCGGAGTACAGAGCGCACTAGAATGGCTCAAGAAAGCAGCGGCGAGCGTAGTAAAGTTCATCAAGGATGACATCGTGCCCTACCTGAATTCTCCATTCACTCTTTACAACACGGGAAATGGCTGGACCACTGATGTCTATAGCTACGCGAATGACGTTGTTGGTGACATTTCGAACTCAGACGACGTCCAGAACTGGTGGACTGGTCAGGCGAGCACGGAGTACCAGCAGCTCGTGCCCAAGCAAGGCACGGCTGCGCAAAAGGTTGCCAGCTTTGCAGCCACTGTGACAAGCGCACTCCAGGACATGGCTTGGGGAGTCGGGCTATTGTACATCGCCGCTATCGCTATCGTGTTGGCCGTCGTATTCGATGAGATCGTATCGCTTGTCGCGATGACCACTGTCATAGCCATACCCCCAGCCATTGCGACGGCAATCATAGGGTTTCTGGGGGCTATTGGTGGCGTCGCAGGCATTTATGGCGGATTCAAGACGGTAGTCCAAGGGGCGCTGAACGATTTCAGCAAGCTGCTTCAGGTCGATAAGGACGACAGCGCCTTCCCCGAAGGGCAGTGGCCCGGGACATCTGGCCAGCTTGCGTCCGATGTTGGTGCGCTCAGCGATCCTCACTCATTTACGCCAATTAAAACTAGTTAAATTGGCTCTACATAGACCGAAGGTTTGGGCTACGGTCATCAGCGGTATCGATGGCGTCATCGATCCCGCTGCGGCGAGATGTTCCTGGGTCGCTTTCCCTTCGGCGAGGCACAAGCTTTCCGCGGGACACCGGCCCTGCTCCACTATCTGGCGCGATGGATGGACAGAGGACAGTCCATGGACGGCGACGCCGAAACCGAAGGAGATCGCTATCCAGGGGTGAAACCAGTGCCGTTCGTGTTCTAGAACGATGTTGAGCATGAGCCGGAGCCCAGCCGGGCGTACCCGGGTACCCGAGGCACTCGTCGCATATCTCCGCCTCGCCAAGCGGCTGGCCGAAGACCTTGGCCTCGACCCGACCCCGCCGTCACCCGGCTGCATGAGGCCATCTTGAGGCACGAGGACGGAGCATGGACCGCCGGGGGACACGCGGTGGACGGCTTCCTCAACAATGCACACGGCATCTGCTTATCAGGATGCTCACGCCTATCAGGAGAGGGCTTGCATGAAACGAGTCCACCGTCCGCCACGCATTGGGGTGACCGCCGCCGTGCTGGGGCTGGCCATGACCGGCGCGTTCGCCGCCTCGTCCGGGGCGCAAGCGTCGCCGCCCGCGCCGGCGTCGCCGCCCGCGTCGGCCTACGTCGCGCTGAGCGGCAGCGCGCCGACCATCCACGCCACCTCCACGGGCAGCTACACCAGCCCGCGGATGTCCGTGGAGCTGGCCCTCGCGCCCCGGGACCAGAGCGGGCTGAACGCCCGGCTCAAGGCCCTGTACGCCAAGGGCAGCGGAAGCTACCACCAGTGGCTGGCCAAGGGCCAGTTCAACGCGCTGTACGCGCCGGCCACGGCGACGCGGTCGGCGATCACCAGCTACCTGGCGAAGAGCGGGCTGAGCGTCCAGCCGTCGGCGTCGCCGTTCCTGGTGCGCGCCGTGGGCAGCAGCCAGCAGGTGTCGGCCGCGTTCGGCACGACGCTGAGCAACTACCGCGCCGCGGGCGGGGCGCGGTTCTTCGCCAACTCCACTGCGGTGCGGCTGCCCGCTAGCCTGGCCCCCGGGGTGCTCGGCGTGATCGGGCTTAACAACGCCTCCCGCAACACCCCGATGTTCGGGGGAGCGGGCACGGTCGGCGCCAGGCCGAAGACGGCCGCCAGGCCGAAGACGGTCGCCAGGCCGACGACGGCCGCCTTCAGGCCAGCGGCGCACGGGGTACCACCGGTCAACGCGTGTGAGACGTCGTACCCGACCGTCGCGCAGCTGTCCGGCTTCGCCAGCAACGGCACGTTGTTCCCGTTCGGCTACGGCGGCGGGCCGGGCTGCAGCGGCCTGACGCCGTCGCAGGTCAACTCGATCTACGGCGCACCGAACGTGGGGCCGACGGGCCGGGGCAAAGGCATCACGCTGGGCCTGATCGAGTTCACGGGCTACCAGGTAAGCGACGACCAGACCTGGGCGCAGACCTTCTACGGTTCGGGTTACACCATGCCGGAGATAGATAACGTGCCCGTGGACGGCGGCCCGCTGAACCCGCAATGCCCGGCCAGCGACCCCTGCCCGCCGAGCATCAACGGCTACGCTGGGGATCTCGAGGCAAGCCTCGACATCCAGCGGCTGCTGACCATCTCACCCGATGCCGCGAAGATCATCACCTACAACGCGGCCAACGACACCACCGGACAGACCGGGGTCGATGACTACGCCCGGATCGCCAGCGACGACATGGCGCAAGTGGTCAGCAACAGCTGGGCCAGTGTCGAGGCCGTCCAGACCCCGGCCATCGAGCAGGCCGAGAACGTGGCCTTCGAGCAGATGGCGACCCAGGGGCAGACCATGATCTCCGCGGCCGGCGACTGGGGCCCGAATGTCCTGGAGCTGTTCAACGGCTCCACCGCCCCCAGCCTGGTTGATCCCGCGGGGTCGCCATGGCTGACCGCCGTGGGCGGCACCACGCTGGGGAACTACGACCCCGGCACCAACCCCACCCCGGGATACCCGGCCGGGGCGGAGATGGTGTGGAACACCGACAACCTGTGCAAGGAGAGCAGCACACTGGTGGGTCCGCTCAGCGGCTTCCAATGGTGTATCAGCCTCGATGGCATCGGCGGTTCCGGGATGGCGGGCGGCGGCGGCTCCAGCCTGTACTGGGGGCGGCCCTCGTACCAGACCGGCCCGGGCGTCGACAACCCCTTCACCACCCGCGGCAACGGCACGAACCAGTGCTCGCTGGCCCCGGTCGGGACACCGTGCCGCGAGGTACCCGATGTCTCGGCCCTCTCCGACGCCTTCACCCCCTACGCCGACTTCTGCGTAGCCAACCCCAGCCTGCCTAACAGTGGGTGCGCGGGGAGCATAACGCGAAATGAGATTATCCCAGGCTGGTACGCCGGCACCGGGACCAGCGGGGCCGCGCCCCTGTGGGCCGGCATCGCCGCCGACCTCGACAGCTACACCGGCGCCCGGGTGGGGTTCCTCAATCCGCTGCTGTACTCGCTGTTCAACACCGACCCCGGCAAGTACTTCCACGACATCACCGGCGTCGGGCAGGCCAACCAGACCAACGGCCTGTTCCCGGTGACGCCGGGATACGACGAAGCCACCGGGATCGGCACGCCGAAGATGGCGGCGCTGATCACCGAAACCGGGATCGCCCCGGCGGGGTGACATGACGACCGGCCTGGCGCAGGGGTGGCCCGAACATGCTGCTCCCGCGCCAGGCCACCACGCGGCTGATCAGCTGATCCGCTTCTACTTCCCGGCTCGCGTGCCTGGAATTGGAGCTTGGGCCGGGCCGGCACCGGGAGCTTACCGGCGAGCTACGCGCGCTGGTGAGCGAATGGCCGCTGCGGGAACGGCTAGCCGGGCTGCTGATGCTGATGCTGGCGCTGTGCCGGTCAGGCCGGCAGGCCGAGGCGCTGGAGGCCTACGACCGGCTGGCCGAACGGCTCGCCGATGATCTCGGCCTAAATCCCTCCACCGCGGTGATTCGGCTGCACGAGGCCATCTTGCGGCAAGACCCCGCGCTGGCGGGGACCGGCCTGCCAGCTAGAGCTCTGGGTCCGGACAAGGTTCGCCCGCTTTGCCCGCGCCCAGGGCGGCCGGGCCTGGCTCGCGCGGCGGCGCGGTGCCAGGGATGACGATGGCGCCATCGATCGCGCTGGCCCGGGGCCTGCTCCGGGCGCGGGAGGCTGTTGCCGCGGCAGCAGTTAATGAGTCGCGGGGAACGGGCATTCCAGGCAGTTTTCGTGGTGGTTTCTGGCTCTGCGGTGCTTTTTGGCCACCGGGTGCACAAAAGTAACCGCAAAGCCCGGATCAACCGCGCGAGCACTGCGGCGTCACACCGGCATACCGGATGAAAACGGGCCGCCCTGGCGCTTGCGATGGACGGATAGAGGACATTCCGTGGACGGCGACGCCGAAACTGGGCAGACGGATCGTTGTCCAGGGGTGAAACCATGCCGTTCGTGTTTTACGACGGTGCTGACGAGCATGAGCCGGACCCGGCCGCCGCATCAGACGCACCGGGTCCGTGGCTGTGGCTTGGCGGCCAAGCAACCGACGGCGACCTGCCGCTTCTTCAGCCGGCCGCCGGCTCCGGAGCCGGGACGCAACGGCCGGCCGGGCCGACCCGCCCGGCAACCGCCGCGGTGCTGGAGATCGTCGATGGTCCCGCGGCGGGAGAGTCGTTCGGCCTCTTGGCCGGCCGTACCGTCGTGGGGCGAGGCGGCCGGGCGGACGTGCGCATCGACTCGTCCGACGTCTCCAGGGAACACTGCCTGCTAGAGGTCACCGAGGCCGGCGAGGTCACGCTCACCGATTTGGGCTCGCGCAATGGAACGGAAGTCAACGGCTTCCAGGTGGCCGACCCGGTGCCGGTGGGTCCGGCGGACGTCATCGCGCTGGGCGGGACGGTGCTCATCCAGGTGCGGTCCGTGACCGCGCTACCGCCGCGAGCCGGGGCGGGCTCCGCCCGCGAGGTCCGGCCTGGAGACGGGCCGCCCACCACGAAGGCAGTTACCCAGGAACCGGCCGGGCTGGCGCCCGGCGCGACGCCGAGGGCCAGCAAGCCGATCTTCAGTATCTCGGCGCTCCTCAGTCCGCTGACCATGGCGGCGGTCACGGTGGTGATCACCCACCAGGTCAGATACGCGGCTATCGCGGGTCTCAGCCCGCTCATGGCGATCGTGAACTTCGCCGGAGGACGCACCAGGGACAGGGACAGCGTCCGGTCCAGCGTGCCTGCCTTCCGCGACGAGCCTGAACAGGTGCCCATCGAGGCCGACCCCCCTGCGATGGAAATCGAGCCGGAGTTGGAGCACCCGGTGAGCGCCGCACGGGAGGCGACGCATCTGGACCGCCTCCGTCCGGCGCCGCTCCCCGCGCCGGATCCGCTGCCGGGCAACATACCGCTGGCCGCCGTGACCGACCGAACGGGCAGGGGTTTCCAGACCCAGACAACCGGCCTGCCGGCGCTCGCTGTGGCGGACGACTCGTACCGGCAGAGCCAGTACCTGGCCGGCTGGGACCCCGCAGCCGGGAACCTGCTGCTGTACGGCATGTCCGGATACGGCACCACCAGCGCGCTCGCTACCCTCGCGATCGCCATTGCCCGCGCCCGGCCGCCGGACGCCGTCCACCTGTACGTGCTGGACCTGGGTACCGGGAAGCTGGCCCCGCTGGTCGGCCTGCCGCACGTGGGCGCCTACATCGGGCCCGCCGAACGGGAGCGGCAAGGCGGCCTGGTCCGGCTACTGTGCCAGGAACTCGACGCCAGGAACGCATCTGGCGGACGGGACCGCCCGGCGGACGTGCTGGTGCTCATCGACAGCATTGGCTCGCTGCTGGCCGGATTCGGCAAGGATGCGGCCGCGGAGCGGGTACCCGAGGACCTGGAACGCGTGTACGTCGAGGGGCCGACGGTCGGGATCAGGTTCGCGGCTACCGCCGACCGCGGTGACGCCGTGCCCAGATTGTGGGCCGCCCTGACCGAGCAGAAGCTGCTCTTCCAGCTGGGCGGCCCGGACGGCTACGAGAGCTTCGACATCCCGCACCCCGCCATTCCGAGCTCCTTGGTTCCCGGGCGTGCGGTGATCGCCGCCACCGGCCAGCTGATCCAGTTCGCCTGGCCTGGCGCCGACCTCACCGAGCAGGTGGCCCGGGCTGGCGGCTGCTGGGCGGGAGCATCCCGCGTCCAGGCAATGGGATAGTCCGATCATCCGCGTGTCTCTTTGCCGCCATTACGAAATGGCAGCTCTCGCATATGGTGGTCGAGCCGTAGCAGACAGCGAGTTCGTGATATCCGCGCTGGCTGCATATGGTCCCGGGCCAAACCCGGCCAGGGTTGTCTTGCTCGGCGTCTTCGGGTTGCGGGTCCGCTTCGGTCCAGGCGCCGTCCTGCCAGACACGGAAACGTCCGGCGACATATGTCCACGGCTGCGGCGCGGCAACTCCGTCGAGCGCCGGATCGGGTCGCGGCATGGTGTGCAGCGGCGGCGCCCAGCCCCGGTGCCGGAAGCGCTCGTTCCAGGCCATCCAGCGGCTGATGTCCTCCTCATCGTGACTGTCGTACAGCCTGGGTGAGCAGCCGAGGAACTCGAACAGGCCGGCTTCCTGACCGCACAGGAAGCCGTCGATCCACAGCCGCGCTTCCGGCGAGGCGTCAGCGATGTCTCCCGCATGGACTGTCATCTGCAGTTCGCTGCGGCGGGCCGACACGTGCAGATGACCTCGGTGGGTATGGGCGTTCCCGTCGATAGACCACCGCAGGCGGGGATCCGGCGTCCATCCCGGCTTGAGCGTGACCCAGATCCGCTCGTCCGGCCGCGGGCTCATCCCCATGACTTGATGAAGATGGTGTACGCCATATAGGCGACGACGAGCCCGGCCAGAATCAACAAGACTGTCGCGACAACGAGTGTCAAGCACAGGATGCCGAAGCCGGCAAACAGCCATTGCCGAACGTGCCGGCCCTTTCTCGGCTCTTCCTCCGGAGGCCCGGGCCAGCGGGGCAGCGAACCATGGCCGGGCAGTTCAGGCTGGGCGCCGGTCATCGCAAGATCCCTGTTTCCTGGCGAACTCGAACCGTCTGCCGGGCGCGACCCGCCAGGCGGCATAACAGGCGATGCGCATCAAGGTGCCCCCGAATACTCCGGGACTGTCCGGCGCCGCCGTTGCGGACGCCGCTGTCGGCCTTCACCAACAGGTTCCAGCGCACCGTCCACCCGGCGTCCACGCGCCATCCACTCCGAGCCTGGCGGGCAGCAAGTGAGAGCCTCCTGACCGGGGCAAGCACGCCTATCCGATTTTGCCGATCCGGTGCAGAAAGCCAGCGATGCCCAGCGATTTTGCGGTGTTCGGGCCAGGGGGGTTCGCGGACGCAGCAATTTGATTCGATTTTGTTCGAAAATAGCGAGAATAAAATATGCGTTGATTTAAAAATTTAAAATGAGACGATGGGCCGGTGTCCGGTCCGCAGCGCATTCTGGTCCTCGCCCGCACCGTATCCATAATGGGTGATTTCGCGGCGCCCGTGGCGCTGAGCTTTGCCGTGCTGGCCCTTGCGCCAGGTTCTGATGCGGCGTCGCGTCTGGCGCTGGTCCTCGCCGCCGCGGCGTTGCCGCAATTGCTGTTCCTCACCGTCGGCGGGATCGCGGCCGATCGTGGCCATAGACGGCTGCTTGCCGTCGGCGGTGAGACCGCGGCGGCCCTGGCCGAGGCAGCGTCGGCGGCCCTCCTGCTGACCCATACCGCGACCGTCGGCGCCCTGGCAGGGCTCGCCGCAGCCAACGGCGCGTTCAGCGCCGCCGGAACCCCGGCGATGCGCGCCCTCGTGGCGGATCTCGCCGTTCGCGCAGGCCAGGTCGCCTCGGTCAACGCGGCCCTCAGCGCGGGCCGGGCAGTCGCGACGATTACCGGGCCGGCACTCGGCGGGCTCCTGGTGACCTCCGCCGGGCCAGGCTGGGCGCTGGCCGCCAACGCCGCCAGCTATGTGATAGCAGCTGTCCTGCTCACCCTGCTCCGGCCACCCGCGAGATCAGCGCCCCAGCCCGCCGGCAGCCGGCCCGGCAACCTCAGTCAGTTGCGGAACGGCTGGCACACCATCACTCACTCCGTCTGGCTGTGGCCGCTCATGCTCTACGGAATGCTGTTCGTCCTGCTCGTAGAAGGACCGTACCAATTGATCAGCCCGTTGCTGTCGCGCCAGCATTATGGTGGCGCCATCGCCGTGGCAGTCAGCACGACCGCATTCGGTGTCGGCTCTGTCGCCGGCAGCGGCATCGCCTGGCGAATCCGTCCGCAACGGCCGCTGCTCGTATATATCGCGCTGTATTTCCTCGAAATACCGCTGCGGCTTTCCTGGGCGCTCCTGGTCCCGCTTCCCGTCCTGGCGGTCAGCGCGGGAATAGCAGGTCTTTCCTTCGCCGCCGCATCCTCGCTCTGGCAGACCGTTCTGGCGACCCGGATCGCCTCCCGGCAGCTCGGCACCGTGGCCGCCGCCGACGAAGCGGGCGGCGCGTTGGCAAATCCGCTTGCAATCGCTGTCACCGCCCCCCTGATCGCTGTGCTGGGAGCCAGAACGATCATGGCTGGCGGCCTGCTATGGCTAGTCGTATCCACCATCGCACTAACCGCCCTCACAGCCATCCGTGACCCGATGGCCCTCGTGCCGGTGGACGGGAAGAGGACGGTCAGTGGACGGCGACGCCGAAACTGGGAAGACGGGCCGCTATCCAGGGGATGCAACCATGCCGTTCGTGTTCTACGACGGTGGTGACGAGCATGAGCCTGAGTCCAGCCAGGGGCCGCCGCACGTGGCCCCCGAACCGCACATGGCCGCGCACTGGATTCGGCCGCCACGCCGGACGCGCCGTACGCGCCGGGTCCGTGGCTCTGGCTTGGCGGCCAGGCACCCGACGGTCTGTCGCTTCCCGAAACGGACCCGGTCGTCGGCTCCCGGGTAGAGACGCGACGGCCGTCCGGGCCGATCGGGTCACCAACCCGCCCGGCGGCAGGTAGCGCCCGCGACGGCGCTGCCGTCGGCAGCCAGGGCGGCCCCCATCCGCGAGGCCCGGCCTGGACACGGGCCGCCGCCGTGGCATGCGCCCAGCACGGGCCCAGCTACCCAAGAGCCGCCTGGGCAGGCGCCCGGCGCGCGGCCGAGGGCCAGCAAGCCGGTCTTCAGCATCCTGGCGATCCTCGGGCCGCCGACCATGGCGGCGGTCACGGTGGTGATCACTGCCGGCCGTCGCTGTGGCTGACGACCCGGATCGGCACAACTGGGACCTGGTCGGCTGGGACCCGGCAGCCGGGAACCTGCTGCTGTACGGCATGTCCGGATACGGCACCACCAGCGCGCTCGCTACCCTCGCGATCACCGTGGCGCGCGCCCGGCCGCCGGACGCCTTTCACCTGTACGTGATGGACGCGGACGCCAGGAAACTGGCCCGGCTGCTGCGCCGTGAACTCGAGGCCAGGACCGCGCCAGGCGGCGTGGCCAGCCTGGTGGAGGTGCTGGTGCTCATCGACGACTTCGCCTCGTTCCTGGCCGGGTTCGGCAAGGACGCGGAAGACATCCGGGTACTCGAGGATCTGGAGCGCGTGTACGCCGAGGGGCCGACGGTCGGGATCAGGTTTGCGGTTACCGCCGACCGCGGTGACGCCGTGCCCAGACTGTGGGCGACCCTGACCGAGCAGAAGCTGCTGTTCCAGCTGGCCGACTACGAGAGTTTCGACCTCCCGCATACCGTCACACCGGGCTTCGTTCCCGGGCGTGCCATTGTGGCCGCCACCGGCCAGTCGATCCAGTTCGTATGGGCTGGCGACGACCTGGCCGAGCAGGTCGCCCGGGCTGGCGGCTGCTGGGCCGGAGCCCGCCAGAACACCCCAGCCGTCCGTTCGGATATAGAGAGCATCTGATTAACGGCTGTGGTGCTTGTCCAGCGCACCGGTAGCGTTCCGGGAGGCCCTAGTGCAGCACCTCGTAGGGTTCTTTACCGTTCCTGGTTACCGAGCGTTGCGCCGATGTGGTTTACGGGGGTGCGGGTTCACTTCCGCGCGTAGGTCTGCATCTCCGAATATAGGCCTCGGTCCTCGGAGAGGATGCGCTGGTGCAGGTGGCGCAGCTGCGGGCCCGGCTCCAGGCCAAGCTCGGCTACGATCCTCCGGCGGCCCTCGCGGTAGGCGTTGAGCGCGTCAGCGCGGCAGCCCATCCGGTACCAGGCGAGCATCAGCAGCGCACGCAGCCGCTCCCGGAGCGGGTAGGCCGCGACGTGTTCGGCCAGTTCGGCGGCTACCGACTGGTACCGGCCCAGGCTGAGTTCGGCCTCGGCCTTAGCCTCTATGGCCAGTAGCCGCCGCTCGTGCAGCGCATCCGCGGCAGCCCGGACCAACGGCGACGCAACATCCGCGCACGGCTCGCCGCGCCACAGCGTGAGCGCGAAGGCCAGCAGTTCCACGGCTCGCGCCGCCTGCCCCGCGCCCATGGCCTCGGCGGCCTGCCGGTTCAGCGAGCCGAACTCAGAGAGGTCGAGTTCGCCGTTGCGCAGCCGCAGCAGATAGCCGGGCGCCCGGGTCACCAGCGGTCCCCCGTCGCCGACCGAGGGCTGGCCCAGGGCCTGGCGGAGCAGGCACACGTGCACCTGCACCCGGGAGCGTGCGGTGGCGGGCGGGTCGTCGTCCCACAGCACGTCCACCAGGCGGCTCAGCGGCACCACCCGTCCCGTATCTAGCGCCAGTGCGGCGAGCAGAGCACACTGCCGCTGCCCAGCCAGCCGGACCGGCCCCGCCGGACTGGTCACCTCTATGGGGCCCAGGATGCCGATGCGCATGGCTCCCTCCGATCGGCTTGTCGCTGTACCGTGCGACGCTTGGCGTGTCGCAGGCCGCTGCCAGCAGCCCGTGGCGGAAGCTTGGCAACCACATGCCCCAGCACGTCGCGGGTCAGGACAAACCCGAAACGGCGCGAGTCGGTGCCGGCCGGATGGTCAGCGAGCACGACTAGCGCTCCCGTCGGCACCTCTACGGCGCCCCCTACCGCCGGCCGCACGTCGTCGGGCACCCGGTCACCGGCCAGCGCCGCAACGCGCTTGATCAGCCAGCGAGGCTTGTTGGCCAGCCTGGGCATGGCGGTGCCGGGCACAGCCGGCATGGGCCAACGTTTTCCCGGCACCAGCGCCGGCGGTCGCAGTACCACAACCGATCCTGCCCGCAGCGCCAGGTTCCCACGCCGGATCAGCACCCTGTCGCCGTCCTCATAGACCGGGCGCATGCTGCCGCCGACAACGTCCACCACTATGTACCGCCTGCGGATAACCAGGAGGCTGGTGATCGCGGCGGCCAGCAAGCATCCCACGAACACACTGCCCACCATGAAGGTGCGCTGCCGCTGGCGGATCTCTCTCACGAGAATCCCTTCCTGAGGCAGGGCCGATGGCCGCCCCCGATCGCGGATGTTCCGATCCAGGACGCTAACCGGCGGCATCCACCGCCCGTCCCCTCGCCGTCCACTGTGTATCCCTCGCCTGATAGTGGACCAGACAGCCTCCCGCTACGCCCGCGGCGCACCCGTTCCCCACGTCCGGTTTTGACGCTTGGTAGCCGCTTGCCTGCAGGGTGAACAGGCGGCGGTATTCGCCTCCGGTGGCCATCAGCTCATCGTGCGTGCCGCTCTCAATGATCCGGCCGCCGGAAAGCACATAGATCTGCCCGGCATCGCGGACGGCGTTGAGTCGATGTGAGATCAGCAGGCTCGTGGCGCCCTCGCGGAAATCACGCAGCCGCCGGTGGATGGCGTATTCGGCCTCGGCGTCGAGGCCGCTGCTCGGCTCGTCGAGGATGAGAAGGTCGCGATCGGCGCGC
Organism: Streptosporangiaceae bacterium; assembly: GCA_019245115.1. Taxonomy (GTDB): domain Bacteria; phylum Actinomycetota; class Actinomycetes; order Streptosporangiales; family Streptosporangiaceae; genus JAFARZ01. The sequence goes on from JAFARZ010000217.1 coordinate 24,883, forward strand.
ATGAGGCCGCGGGCCAGCGCCAGCCGCTGCCACTGACCGCCCGACAGTACAACGCCGGTCTGCGGGTTCTGCCGGTCCTTGTTGCTGAAGAAGACCCGGCTGAGCAGGGTGTCATAGCCGTCGGGCAGCGAGGTGAGCTTGTCGTGAATGCCTGCATGCTCTGCGGCGATGCGGATGGCGTCACGGTCGGTGAGCCTGTCAAGGTCGCCCATACCGATGTTCTCCGCGGCCGTGAGGTCGTAGGCCATGTAATCCTGGAACACCGTGCCGATGCGTGCCCGCAGGTCCTCCGGTGCAGCATCGCGGATGTCCACCCCGTCCCAGTAAATGGCGCCCCGGTGCGGGTCGTAGAGTCGGCACAGCAACTTGACGAGCGTGCTCTTCCCGGCACCGTTGAGCCCGACCAGCGCCACCGACGTGCCGCAGGGGATGCTCATGGTAACGCCGCGCAGCACCCATGGGTGGCCGGTATCGTAACGGAACCAGACGTCGCGCAGTTCGATTCCCTCCCGCAGCGGCGGCAACCGGCGGGGCGATGTGGCGATAGCCAGGTCGGGCCCAGCGGACAAGACGTCGGTGTAGTGCCCGAACAGCAGAAGCGACTGGTACAGGTCGGCGATCCGTGACACGAAATTGCCGATGGCGCCCTGCACGCCGACGACGGCCATGGTAAAGAGTGCGACGTCGCCGATGGACAGCCGCCCGGCCACCGCCTCGCGCACGGTCCAGATCAGCCCGGCGGCGCTGGTGGCCGCGGTTATCAGCGACAGAACGCCCTCGATTGAGAAGATCCGCATATCAAGTTTGCGCTGACCCCGGTTGATCTCGGAGATCTCGGAGAGCATCCGGTTACGGAGGAAATCGCCCAGCCCAAACAGCCTGACCTCCTTGGCTGCATCGCGGTCGCTGAGCAGCCGGGCGTAGAACATCTGGCGCCGGGCCGCCGGGCTGGCCTGCCACTCGTGATCGGCGCGGCGGCGACTGTTGGTGATCTGAGCCGCCACCGCGGGAACCGCGGTGGCGGCTGTGATCGCCGTCAGCACCGGGTTGATCGTCACGAGCGTGGCGAACATGCCGGCCGCGGTGATGACGGACTGGCCGCTGGTCATCACCGCCGACACCAGCCGGGTGGGCACGTTGTTGCTGATCTGCTGGACGACACGGATCTTGTCGTAGAACTCGGGCGATTCGAACCGGCTCAGCCCGGGGAACGAGTTGATCGCCCGGAACATCCGGTCCTCGATCAGCAGCCCCAGACGGCGTCGCAGTTCCCCCTCCCCGTACCGCCGCCCGTGCGGCAGCACGGCCGTGGCCAGCCCGGTAGCACCGAGCAGGACCGCGAGCACCACGATGTGCTGACCGCCCGCCGCATGGCGCGCCGCGGTCCGGCCGGGAACGAGCCCGTTCAGCACCGCCCTGTTCAGCCACGCGCTGGCGGTTGGGGCGATCCCGCTGACAATGGTGAGAACCACCATGCCCAGGACGGTGAGCGGTGCCGCCCGGCACACCAGGCCGGTGATCATCAGCCCCCGGCGCGCCAGTTCCCCGGCAGAGACCCGGGGACGGCGGGCATGGGCGGGACCCGAGCGGGGCCGGCGCGCTGTCGCGCCCTGCGCGCCACTCACACCGGCTGATTCGCGGTCAGCCTGCGCACCGTCGGCCCGCTGTTCTCTACCCTGCCGTGCTCATCGAGCACGAAGAAGCTGGGAAATCCCTGTACGGAGAACGCATTCTGCGCCGAACCGGCGCGCGCCTCCTCCATCGCGACCGTCGCCGAGCCCTCCAGCGCCTCGATAAACTCGCCTGCCCTGTCCGGGTCATGCGCGATCACGACGGCGAGGACCTGAGCCGCCCCGCCCGGGATGGTCCGGGCGAATTCGATGAACTCGGCGAGCTGGTCCCGGCACGGCGCGCAGCCGACCGACAGGAACGCGACCGCGCTGCGCGATCCCCTGAGTTCGGCCAGCGAAATCGTCGCACCGGAGACAGTCGTGGCGGTGAACTCGGGTATCTCCGTGCCCGCCGGAAGGCGCGGCGGACCGCCGAACCGCGGTTGCCGGGAAAGCTGCTCCGTGTGCCCGCGCAGCCGACGGATGACCAGGAACAACAACAGCAGGTTGAGAATGCTCAGCGCGCCTAGCAGCGCGACAGCAACGGCGAGATATGTCATCGGCCAGGCTCTCTTTCAAGGGCCGTGTGCTCCGACAGGAAGGCGGCCAGATCGTCGAGGAACACTACGAACAGGGCCGTCACGAAAGCCGCGCCCAGGGCAAGGACCGCCCCCGCCAGAGACGTGCTTCCGGGCGGGATGATGGCGACGGCAGTGCCGGCCGCGGCCACCGCGCACAGCCCCGTGTTGCGCACCACGTGACGCATCCCGATGGGCGCCCGTGAGGTACCGAAGCACTGGCATGGCACGCGCACCCCCGCCCGTGTCACCAGGAGGGTTCCGGCGGCGAAGACGGCCAGCGTCGCGGTGGCCAGCGCCAGCCCGGACGGCGCCGTCCACGGCAGGGCCAGCAGCAACACTGCAGCGGCCTCTGCCCCGGCCATTAGAACGGATGCGGGTCGGCGCGCCCGCGCCGGCAGCGCCGGCAGCTCCGCCACCCAGGTCGCGAACTCCGCGAACGCCCGGGGGCTACGCAGCTTTGTCACCGCCGAAACCGCGAAGACCACGCCGGTCAGGCACCGGCTGAACAGAACGATGTATCCCACGTCTCAACTTCTTCGTGAATTATCAACGGCAGCATTGTCTAGATAACGCAGCATTGATTACCGCCCCATACATGGTTTTGGATTGGAAAGCAAGCGGTGATGCCGTTGCAACTCGTGCAGTTGTACATCGTCGCGTTATTGAAGGGGCCCCAGACGCTACAGCTATGAGCGGGCGCCATGCACGAGGTGTACGAGGAGCACGCATGGGCCTGCCGGACGGGGATGATATTGGGCACAAGGCTCGCCACCAGGCTGGCGAGTGATGTTGACGCTGAGTCCTTCACTTTGGACCTCCTTATCCGGCGCAGTGCCGAGCCGCTGGGCCGACGTTTGCGTCCATGGTGCGTGGCCGGGGTTCCGGTCTGGTTCCTAGCTGGTTCTGGGGCGCTTCCATGGGGGTGCGGAAGTGTATGCGGTCACCGGATCGTGTGGCAGGCTCATCGCCATGTCAGCCAGCTTGAGGCCCGGCAGCGGGCCGGAAACATGCGAATCACCGGTGTTCATCCTGACCGCGAGCAGGTCGGGCTCGACGCTGCTGCGGTTTATCCTGGACAGCCACCCGGACCTGGCCTGCCCGCCGGAGACGAGCATCGCCAGCGTATGCGCGGGACTGGCCCGTACCTGGGACATCCTGGACAGCGCCGGGTCGGGCAGTGGTCGGCCGGTGCACGAGCTCGCACCGCTGCCGCCGCATGCGGCCGTGGCAGTACGCGAGGCCATCGACCGCGTGTACGGCCATTACCTGGAGCGTCGCGGGAAGCGGCGGTGGTGCGATAAGTCGCTGGACAGCTTTCAGTTCGCCGATCTGATCACTCAGGTCTATCCCGAGGCGAAGTTCATCTGCCTATACAGGCACTGCATGGATGTGATCGCGTCCGGTGTGGAGGTGTGCCCGTGGGGCCTGCACCGTTTCGGGTTCGATCCGTTCGTCGCGCAGTATCCCGGCAACAGTGTGGCCGCTATCGGCAGCTACTGGCTGTCGGTGTGCCAGGCGGTCCTCGCCTTCGAGGAGAAGAACCCGGACCTGTGCCACCGGGTCCGGTACGAGGATCTGGTGACCGCCCCGGAGGAGACCGCCGCAGCGATCTTCTCGTTCCTCGGGGCCGACCAGGTCCCGGGCATAGCCGAGGAGTGCTTCCGCACCCCGCACGAGGGCGAGGGCCCCGGTGACGAGAAGATCTGGTTCACTACCGGCGTCACGCCCGGCTCCATGGGCCGGGGGGTATCCGTGCCTGTCGGCGCGCTGATGCCGCCGATCCGCCAACCCATCAACGATGCGCTTGAGAAGCTCGGCTACCGGCCGGTCGGCGATGACTGGAACGGGGCGCCCGACCGGATCGACCCACGCGCCGGGCACGAGGCGCCGGTCGGCGCGCAGGGTCACGAAGAGCTTGAAGCAGCCGTAGCGGCGATCAGGGATCGGATGGCTGCCTGCAGCGACGTGGAGTTGCATGAGGTAGGCCGACGCTGGCCCGCGGTCGTCGGTTCGACAGTCGCACTCGTCGTCCAGTCGCCCTACGGCTACCACCAGGAACTGCGGCTCCGGTTCGCTACAGTGGTCCCGGCCGTGAACGGTGACTGTCAGGTCCACATGGCGCAGGTCGAGGGCAACGCGGCACCGGTCGCGAAGATCATCGCCGATCCGGGGACGTGGCTGTCTCTCCTGAATGGCGGCGCCAACTTCGTGAGCGAGCTCACCGCAGGCCGGCTCCGCTGCGTGAACAAACGGGACGGCCACCGGATCCGCTCCGATGAGGTCCACGCCGTGGCCACCCTGCTCGGTATGGCCCGCATCCCGATGGCCCGTAACCCACGGGCCGAGAGGGAGCCCGCGTCAACGACGTGAGCGGCGCGCCCGCACCACGGCCAAGGCTATTGCCTGGGAAGAAACGGTCAGAAGCAGCGGCTGGTACAAACCGAGAATAGGTTACCGGGGCTGCAGGTATCCGATTCGATATATATGATCGATGCGGCACACCTGGGGTTACAGGTCGGAGGGTTGTGTTCACAGATGCTGCCTATGAAGTTGAATTGACAATGTGCGGCTGCTTTCGTGGTGGGCACAAGACCGGCGATGTGGTAACCATCTTCGGGGATGACGCTCCGGGATGCTTCCAAGACGCTTCCGCTATCCACTACAGCGTGGCCTGCGATCACCCGATGCCGACAACGCGGATCGGAAGCTGACCGGAACCGAAACGGAAGCGTGGACCCGTATGTTGGCTCACGCGGGGGCCTGCGGCCTCCGGCGATGTAAGCAACACCCGGCGCTTCACGATGATCGTGGAGCGGAACTTCGTCTCAAGGAGGCTTACCATGTCCAAGGTCACTGGACTGGCCGCCCGAGTGGCAAGCTTGATCCCCAACACCGAGGCAGCCGCATCCATCTGCCACCCTCAGTGGGTCACGCTGTGCTCCCACCTCCAAGCATGCCCCAATGGGCGCCCGCTTGTCGTCCACTGCTTCAGCAGCTGCGGCGTGACATCCTCGTGTTACAACTCGCTCCAGTGCTGCTGACGATCGTCAGCGGCGGGGAGCAGGCGGGCAAAGCCGATCTTAGAGGAGAGTGATTTCCGTGAATTCCCCCACGACCTGGCTTGCCGAGCGCACCGCGAGCCTACTGCCGAACACCGTTGCCGCCGCTGCGGCGCCGGCCAGGGTGTGGAATGAATGCCGAAGCAGTAGTAAGTGCTGGAGCCCGGGCTTTTGCGCCACTTTCGGATGCTGGGCCGACTACGTATGCAGCAGTAGTCCGCTGGGGTTCATTGACTGCAAGCTATCCGGATGCTGCCAAGCTGTGTGAGCGGCGGGTGCGGCGTGACCGGCGACATGGGACCGCCGCATAGCCAGCACCAAGAAGGCAATACCACTCCATAACCGTTCAATGCGAGGGGTGTCCTCGTCCAGCAAGAGCGGCCTCGGCGGGGCCGCAACGAATTTGCATCACCGTCACGGTGATGCCGTCGTAACGGCCAGCGTGGATAGCCTGCCAGCCGAGGCGCTCATAGAGAGCTTGTGCTCCTGATCCGCGCTCAGTGTAGAGATAAAGAGCGTTGTGGCTAAGCTTGTTATTTAACCTCTGCTGTCCGGCTTACCTTGTTCTGCCGCTGTTGTCCGGCGTGTCGCTGTGATATCAGGCGGCCACCGCGTCATCATCTTCGGGTTCTTCCCAGGGAACTTGAAGACAGAAGGCGGTGGCCGTGGC
>JAFARZ010000046.1 GCA_019245115.1 Streptosporangiaceae bacterium
CGCGTCCACGTCGGGCCCGTGGGAGGCGTAGCTGACCGGCAGCCACCGCACCCGCGTCCCTTCGTTCTCGGCGCGGTCCACGATCCCGGCCAGCACGGCCCGGTCCCCGGCCAGCACCACCGACCCCGGCCCGTTCACCGCCGCCACCCACACCCGCCCGGCCGCCCCGGCCACCCGCTCCCCGGCCACCGCCTCAGACCACGCCACCGCCGCCATCCCCCCGCCATCCGGCAGCCCGGCCAGCGCCTTACTGCGCACGGCGACGACCCGCGCCGCGTCCTCGACCGTCAAGATCCCGGCCACCGTGGCTGCGGCGATCTCCCCCTGGCTGTGCCCGGCCACCGCATCCGGGGTCACTCCGAGCGACTGCCACGCCGCCGCGAGCGCGACCATCACCGCCCACAGCACCGGCTGGACGACATCCACCCGGTCCAGCAGCCCCGGGTCGGCCCCGGCCAGGACATCGGCCACCGGCCAGTCCACATGCGGTTGCAACGCCGCCGCGCACTCGGCCAGCCGCTCCCCGAACGCCGGACACGAACCCGCCAGCCCCGCCGCCATCCCCGCCCACTGACCCCCCTGGCCGGGGAACACGAACACCACTTTCCCCGGCCCGCCATCGGGCACCTGGCCCTGGACAACCCCAGAGGCCGGGACACCGGCCGCCACCGCCTCCAGGCCCGTGGCGAAATCCGATGGCTCAGACCCGAGCACCACCGCCCGTTCGTTAAAAACAGAACGCCCAGCCGCCAGCGACCACCCCACATCAGTGACATCCCCGCCCCCGCACCCAGCCCGGGCGAACCCCGCCAGCCGGGCCGCCTGACCCCGCAGCGCGTCCGCACCCCGCCCCGACACCACCCACGGCACCGGACCGGACGCGACCAGACCCTCGGTACCGGCCACAGCGGGTTCTTCCGCCGTAGCTCCCTCGAGGATCACGTGCGCGTTCGTGCCGCTCACGCCGAACGACGACACCCCAGCCCGCGACGGGCGGTCCACGGCGGGCCACGGCACCGCCTCGGTGAGCAGCCGCACCGTCCCCGCCGTCCAGTCCACGTGCGGCGACGGCTCGTCAGCGTACAGTGTCGGCGGCAGCAGGCCACGCTGGAGCGCCAGCACCATCTTTATGACCCCGGCGGCCCCCGCCGCCGCCTGCGTATGGCCGATGTTCGACTTCACCGACCCAAGCCACAACGGCCGGTCCGCGTCCCGTCCCTGCCCGTAGACGGCGATCAGCGCCTGCGCCTCGATCGGATCCCCCAGCACGGTCCCCGTCCCGTGCGCCTCCACCGCGTCCACCTGATCCGGAGCCACCCCCGCATTCGCCAGCGCCGCCCAGATCACCCGCTGCTGTGACGGGCCGTTCGGCGCGGTCAGGCCATTGGACGCCCCGTCCTGGTTCACCGCACTGCCCCGCACGATCGCGAGTACCGGATGTCCGAGCCGCCGGGCATCGGTCAGGCGCTCCACCAGCAGGATCCCCGCGCCCTCACCCCACCCCGTCCCGTCCGCCCCCGCCCCGAACGCCTTGCACCGCCCATCCGGCGCCAGCCCGCCCTGCCGGGCAAACTCGGTGTACACCCCGGTACTGGCCATCACCGTGACCCCGCCCGCCAGGGCCAGATCGCATTCCCCGGCCCGCAGCGCCTGGCACGCCAGGTGCAGCGCCACCAGCGCCGACGAGCACGCGGTGTCCACCGAAACCGCCGGGCCCTCCAGCCCCAGCACATACGACACCCGCCCCGACATCACGCTCGCCGCATTGCTGATGCCCGCGTCCACTCCGGCCCGGGCGAGAACCTCCGGATAATCCTGGCCGTTAGTCCCCGCGAACACCCCCGTCCGGGATCCCCGCAGACTGCCCGGGTCAATCCCCGCCCGCTCTATCGCCTCCCAGCAAACCTCCAGCAGCAGTCGCTGCTGCGGATCCATCGCCAAAGCCTCACGCGGCGAGATCCCAAAGAACCCGGCGTCGAACTCCTCCGCTCCCTCAACAAATCCGCCCACCCGCTCAAAATCGCCATGCACCTCATCCCAGCCCCGGCCCTCGGGAAATCCCGACACCGCATCCATCCCCGACCGGACCAGCTCCCACAAATCCTCCGGACTGGTGACACCGCCAGGGAACCGGCAGCCCATAGCCACCACCGCCAGCGGCTCCTGCTCGCGTTCCTCCAGTTCACGGAGCCGCTGGTTAGCAATCCGGAGATCAGACGTTACTCGCCTGAGATAATTAAGGAGTTTGTCTTCATTATCCATCAGTCCTGCACGCTCATTCCACTGACAGAAGAAAAATCAGGCATACATATTCTCCGTACCCGCCAACCGCGCCGCGGCCGGAGGCCCAGGCTAATCAGACGCTGTCCCAAAGAACGAGAGTTTCAAAAAAGACAGAAAGATAGCAGGATTCGTTTGAACACTAGTACGCGTTATTCCATAGCGTCAACTCCGCCCTACCCCTAACCTGCACCTAATCGGGTCCGCCGCCAGCGGCCGGTGGGGGCTGGATCGAGAGTAACGGCTAGCAGCCTAACCCACACCCGCGCGATGATGACCCCATGGATGAGCCGCAGCGTATTGTCATGCCCGACTCAACAGTGATCGGTCTCGCTGCCGAAAATGCTGCCGGTCCTATTTACGTGACGAGTATCGCCAAAGATCTCGATTCAGGACTGACGCAAACGACTCTGAGCGCGGTCGACCTGTCGGGCAAGGTGCGCTGGCGCCGGTTGTTCGCCGGCCGGGCCGGAGCGCCTCGCGCCACCGGTGACGGAGGAGTATGGCTGGCCCGTCACGAACCTGACGGCACAGCGGTCCTGGAAGAGACGGGCTCGGACGGAGCGTCGGCGCGGGCCATCAGGATCAGCCATCACCCTGACGAAAAACTGAGCGAAGTCATCCTTCTGCCGGACGGGTTCTGCACCGCATGGACATCCGGGCCGCCATACCGAGGTGCCCGGATCGACCGACGCGGAACCGACGGCGCCCGCATCTGGTCAGCGGCGATCCCCCCGGACCAGCTCGCTCATGACCGCATCATGGAAGCCAGCGCGGACACCGGCTGGCGCTCGCGGCCGAAACCCGCCTGGATTCCAAATAATTTCCAATTGCACCACTGGGAACCTTTGCTAGTTTCCGGCGACCGGATCCTGGCGAGCTACCGGGAAGGGAAGACCGGACTAGGGATAAGCTATTTCGTTAACGCGGAGACCGGAGAAATAATTAAGTCAACCGAGCCGGCTTCCATTGCCCACAAGGCGATATTGGGCAACGGCGAATTCCTGATAGGAGCGCAGGGTTACGATGAATTCGCTACCGTCCGGTACGACCGAGCCGGCGACCAGGCGACCCGCTGGCCCACCAGCGGCGCGACCCTGATAGACCGGGCCGGCAATCCGTTCGTGGTCGAGTTCGATAACCGCGCCACCGCCCAGCAGCGATTTCGCCTCATGGAGCCAGATGGCTCGCTGTCTGACGGCCCCGTACTCGCCGGCCGCAATACCGCGCACCCGGCACTTGATCGCGATGGCACCGTGGTGCTCTGGCGAAACCGGAGCCTGCTGATCATCGACGAGGGACGCATCGTGCGCGAGCTGTTCCGCGAGCGCGAGAACGTTTCCTACATAAGCCGTGTTCTTTTGCTGGAAGACGGGATCGTGGCTCTCGGTCTCGACGGCGATCTGCTCATCTTCCGCACCGCGCTGGGACCGCTGGAGGACAGCGTATGGCCATGCGGAGACGGCAACCTCAATGGGAATCCGGTCGCATCCGAGGTGCTGACCGCATAGTTAAGGGCAGAAACCGCGCTGACCACGGATTCTGCCCTTAAACTGGTTTCGTATCGCTTATTCCGCGGTGTCTGCCGGCTCAGCGGTGTCTGTCGCCTGGGCCGTACCAATCGCTGGCAGCGCATCGAGGTCGGACCATTCATCATCCTCGTCCGGCGGCATGCCGTTGGGCTGGGCCGGCGCGCTGAACGTCGCCACGCTCAGATCCGGCACCGCCCGCACCGCCTCGAGGGCCTGCGTGATAGCGGCCTCGAGCGTGGGTGACGCCGTGTCGTCGAAGTCAAACTGGGTGACGATGAGGTCGGGATCGGCACCAGTCGGATACGGCACCGTCGAAATGGACGCGCCAACGCAGCCGGCCTCCTGGAGAACCGCAGATTCGTCCTCACTTATCGTCCGGTTAAGCGTCAGCGTGAATTGGTAGCCCATCGCTCATAACCTTCCACCTGAGGTAGTCACCATGACGTCCAACTGCGGCAACGGGACAGTTGAACGCTCGCCGGCGCCTGAACACCCGCCGGCACCGACCCCACCATCGCAGCACCGCACCTGTAGATCAAGGGTCTAATGGACCAATTGATATAGGGGGTATATAAGGGTTCGCCGGTTGCCCGGAAATAATATGATCGACCAGGGAGCCGGATGGAGTAAATCTGCTCTTATTTCCGATGGCGCAGGGTCATCTTCCCGTCGCGCGGGCCCGCGTCAACACCTCACAGGAGGTTTTGTGCGCACTGATCAGTCAGAGCATCGTCTCGCCATTGTGGGTAGCGGTGTAATGGGGACTAACATCACGACGCTGGCCACAGGCTATGGTATTCCGGTTACGCTGATCGACGTCAACGAGACTGTCCTCGCCAGGGCACGAACGACCATCTCCCAGAAGCTGCGGCATGCCCAGCTGATGGGCGCGCTACCGTCCGGTCTGGCGCCCGGCGAGCTGGCGACGAGCACGTCGATGCATGACGTCGCGGATGCTACGACGGTCATCGAGGCGGTCACCGAAGTCCCCGAGACCAAGGCGAAGGTCCTCGCCGAGGCGTCGGCGATCGTCCGCCCGGGAACGACACTGATCTCCAACACGTCCTGCATCCCGATCGACGAGATGGCCGCGTCGGTGGCACGGGCCGACGAGCTCGTGGGCGTCCACTTCATGAACCCGTCGTACCTGATCAAGATGGTGGAGGTCATCCGTGGTCCGCGGACCAGCGAGGGCACGATGGCGTCGGTCACGGGCCTGCTGTCCGCCCTGGGCCGCGAGGCGCTCGTCATCCAGGATTCGGCCGGCTTCGTGATCAACCGGCTGCTCCACCCGCTGATCAACACCGCGGCGATGCTGGTCGAGGAGGGCGTCGCCGCCGCGGAGGTGGTCGACGGCCTGCTCGAGGGCTGTCTAGGGCATGCCACGGGCCCACTGCGCACCGGCGACCTGATCGGCCTGGACAACCTGGTCGACTCACTCAACGTGCTTTACGAGCGCCGGGGAGATGAAAGCTGCCGGCCTTGCGATCTGCTGCTCGCGAAGGTACGCGACGGCGAGCTGGGACGGAAGACCGGCCGAGGATTTTACGATTACGGAAAGGTAGCCTCATGACCGCCGAGCAGACAATGGCGCCGATCACCGCCGAGGCCATTGAAGAGGCATTGCTCTCCTTTCTCGCCGAACGCATAAAGACAACGGTCGATGCGGATCAGGACCTGTTCAAATCTGGCCTTGTCTCCTCGATGTTCGCCATGCAGCTGGTCGTTTACCTTGAGGAGCGTTACGAAATCGCCGTCATAGGCTCGGATCTGACACTGGACAATTTCCGTACCGTCCAGGCGATGACGAGCCTGGTCCTCCGGCTCAGGAACGCGAACGCCGCGGATGATGGCTGAGCCGCTTGCCAGCGAACGGGCGATGATCGACGAGCTCATCGGCGATCAGCCCGGGTCGTGGGACATTTCGCGGGAAATCCCGGCCGCATTGCTGCGCAAGCTGGGTGCCGCCGGGGTGCTGTGCGCGCAGGTGCCGGCCGCCTTCGGCGGGCTCGGTGTGAGCAGCCAGGACAACGGTGAGCTCACCGCCTACGTGGGCAGCCGGTGCAGTTCCCTGCGGAGCATCATGACCTCGCAGGGGATGGCCGCGTGGACGATCCAGCGGTTCGGCGATCGCGATCAGCGGGTCCGGTATCTGGCGGAGCTGACGTCCGGGCAGCTCGCGGCCATCGCGTTCAGCGAGCCTGCCGCGGGCAGCGACCTGTCGGCCATGCGGACCGAGATCAGTTCCGACGGCTCCGACGGCGATCACGTGGTCCTCAACGGGCAGAAGATGTGGGTTACCGGCGCACGGTACGCCGATCACCTCCTCGTCCTCGGCCAGTACGCCGACGAGGCCGCGTTCGCCGTGGTGCCGGCTTCCGCGCCTGGCGTGCATGTCGAGACGATCGCCGATCCGCTCGGCTGCCGCGCGGCGGGACACGCGCACGTCCGCTTCGACAACGCGCGCCTCCCCCGCTCCTGCCTGCTCGGCGGAGGGGGCCAGGCCCTGTCACTGCTGTTCACCACGGCCCTGTGCTACGGCCGGCTCTCGGTCGCCTGGGGATGTACCGGCATCGCGCGGGCATGCCTGACCGCGGCCGTGTCACACGCCAGGCGCCGCGAGCAGTCCGGCAAGCCGCTCGCGCAGCATCAGCTCATCGCCGGTCACCTAGCCGAGCTGCAGATCGCCGAGCACGTCTCCACCCGCGTGTGCGCGCACGCCAGCCAGTGCTGGGATTCAGCGTCGCCCGACATGGTCATCGCCTGCGTGCTGGCCAAGCACATTAGCGCCGGCCACGCCGCACGAGGTTCTTCCATAGCGGTCCAGGTACTCGCATCGGCGGGCGCGCAGGATGGTCACGTGGTCGCCCGGGCGTACCGGGACGCGAAGCTGATGGAGATCATCGAGGGCAGCAACGAGATCTGCCAGCTGATTCTGGCCGAGCACGCCATAGCCACTCTGCCCGACCGCACCTGAATAAACCGCGCTAGGAGAATTTTGTGCCCGATAAGCCGAAGCTCGTTAAGTGCCTGGTCTGGGATCTGGATAATACGCTATGGCAGGGGACGCTGCTAGAAAGCGCAGAAGTGACGGTCTTCCCGGGACTCCGCGACGTCATTGTCGAGCTCGATTCCCGCGGCATTCTACAGTCCATTGCCAGCAAAAACGATTACGATCTGGCGTGGCGCCGCCTTGAGGAAGCCGGCCTCGCCGAGTACTTCGTCCATCCTCAGATACACTGGGGGCGCAAGTCGGATTCGGTGGGTGAGATCGCCGAACAGCTGAATTTCGCGCTCGACACCATCGCCTTCATCGACGATCTGCCGAGCGAGCGCGCCGAGGTTGCCTTCCGTGCCAGTGAGATCCGGTGTTATGCGGCGGAACAGGCCGCTTCACTGCCTGAGCTGCCGGAGTTCAGCCCGGAAGTGGTCACGATCGACGCCCGGCGCCGTCGGCAGATGTACCAGGCGAGCTTCCGTCGTGACGCGGAGCGGGAATCCTTCGCCGGTCCGGACGAGGAGTTCCTGCGCTCCCTCGATCTCGTGATGACCGTCCAGCGGGCCGGGGAAGATGACCTGTCCCGCGTCGAGGAGCTCACGCTGCGCACCAGCCAGATGAACGCCACCGGGGTGCACTACCCGGACGCGGTCCTGCGCGGCCTGCTGGACGACCAGAACCATGAGGTCCTCACGGTGACGCTGACCGACCGTTTCGGGCCGCACGGGGCGGTGGGCGTGCTCCTGCTCGAGTATCACCGCGCGGTATGGCACCTCAAGCTGCTCGCGACGTCTTGCCGGGTAGTGTCGTTCGGCGCCGGAGCGGTGATCCTCAACTGGCTGATAGATCAGGCGGCGCGAGCGGGTGCCCACCTCGCCGCCGACTTCCGGCCCACCGACCGCAACCGCATGATGGACATCGCCTACCGGTTCGCGGGCTTCGCCGAGGAGCCCTGTACCTGCACGGCCGAACTCGGGTCCGTGTCCGGACCCGGACCCGTGTCCGTGTCCGGGTCCGTGTCCGGGTCCGGGTCCGGGTCCCGGTCTGAGCAGGGCCCTGATCGTGACGGCATCAAGTGCCTGCACCTCGTCGCGGACCCGCGGCAGGCGCCGACCACGATGCGCCTCAACTCGCCGGATCTGGCCGCCGGGCGGCTGGACCGGTCCGGCTCGATGCGCTGAGACATGATGAAGCACGCAGCGGCACGTCACGGGCTTGTCAGCCTCACCTGGCGGTTTCTCCGGCCCTATTCCTGGCGGACCATTCTCGTCGTCGACCTGGTGGCCTTCCAGGCCATCGAAAGCCTGTACCTGCCCAATCTCTATGCCGACATCATCAACAACGGCGTCGTCATGGGCGATACGAACTACATCTGGCGGACCGGCGTCCTCATGCTCGGGATCACCGTCCTGATCGGGATCACCGCCTCCGTCGCCGCGTACTTCGGAGCGCAAGTGGCCGTCGGGGTCGGTACCGACCTTCGTGCCGCGATCTACCGGCGGGTGCGGGCCTTCTCGGCGCAGGAAGTGAACCGGTTCGGCATTCCCTCCCTGGTCACCCGCAACACCAACGACGCCGACCAGCTCGAGAACTTCGTGGGCACGATGCTCAGCCTGATGGTCCCCGCGATCGTCACCTGTATCGGCGGAGTGATCATGGCCATCAGGGAGAGCGCCTCACTGTCCCTCCTGCTGGTGGTCGTCGTGCCGCTCATCGCCGTGGCGATCACCCTGCTGGCGATACGGACGGTTCCGCTGGTGCGATCAATGCAGCTCAGGTTCGACCGCGTCAACCAGGTAGTGCGGGAGCAGGTCACCGGGGTACGGGTGGTCCGCGCGTTCGGCCGGACGCGGTCCGAGCAGGACCGGTTCGGCGCCGTCAATTCCGACATCAGCAAGATCTCGTTGCGTGCCGTCCGCATCTACGCACTGGCCATCCCGGGCCTGACGGCGGTTCTGTCCATCTCGGGTGCGGGCGTTGTCTGGTTCGGCGGCCGCCTGGTCACCGAGGGCAGCGTGCCGATCGGCAATCTGGCTGCCTTCCTGGCCTACATCATGCAGATCCTCGTCGCCCTCGTGTTCTCGACCTCGATGGTCATCCAGATCCCGCACGCCATGGCCAGTGCCGAGCGGATCGGAGAGGTGATCGATACGGTCCCCGCTATCAGCGACCCGCCGCGCCCGGTCACCCCGGCCGCGGTCAGCGGTGCCGTCGAATTCCGTGGCGTCACCTTCGGATATCCAGGTAGCGAGCACCCAGTGGTGCGCGACCTGTCGTTCGTCGCCCTGCCCGGGCAGACCACCGCGATCATCGGCAGCATCGGCAGCGGCAAGAGCACCCTGCTCCACCTCATCACCCGGTTCATCGACCCGACGAGCGGTACCGTGCTGGTGAACGAGACCGACGTGCGCGAGCAATCGGCCGAACAGCTATGGTCCACGATCGGCCTGGTGCCGCAGTGGCCGTTCCTGTTCACCGGTACCGTCCGGGGCAACCTGCGGCTCGGCGCGCCCGAGGCCACTGACGAGCAGCTCTGGCACGCGCTCGGCGTCGCCCAGGCCAGCGACTTCGTCGCCAGCATGCCCGGGCAGCTCGACGCCGCTATGGACCAGGGCGGCACCAACATCTCCACCGGCCAGCGTCAGCGGCTCTGTGCCGCCAGGGCACTGGTCAGACGGCCGCGGCTGTACCTGTTCGACGACTGCTTCTCGGCGCTGGACGCCGCGACCGATGCCCGGCTGCGCGCCGCGCTGCGCGCGGAGACCGAGGGCGCCACGGTGATCATCGTCGCGCAGCGGATAGTCACGATCAAGAATGCCGACCAGATCATCGTGCTCGACGCCGGGAGCATCACCGGTATCGGCACCCACGACGAGCTGCTCGCCGGCTGCTCCGCCTACCGCGAGATGGCGATGTCCCAGCTCGGTGAGGACCTAGCCGCATGAAGGACAACACCCTTACCCGGCTCATCGCCCGGCTGAGGCCAGAGCGGCCGCGGCTGGCGATCATCTTCCCGCTCATTGTCTTGTCGATCGGCTTCTCTATCATCGGCCCCCTGCTCCTCGGCGACGCCATCAACGTGCTGTTCGACGGGATAATCAGCAGGAGCCTGCCGGCCGGCGTGACGAAAATCCAGCTCATAGACGAGCTGCGGGCCAGCGGCGCGGGCCACATCGCCGACATGATCGCCGCCATGAACATCAACCCCGGCACCGGCGTGAACGTCACCCGGCTCGGCGAGTTGCTCGGCCTGACGGCCCTGATCTACCTGCTGACCGCCGTGACCGACTGGGCTCAGGCCTACCTGATGGCGGGCGTCTCCCAGCGCACGCTGTTCCGGCTGCGGCAGGAGGCCGCGGAGAAACTGGCGAGGCTTCCGCTCCGTTACTTCGACAGCCGCCCGCACGGTGAGATTCTCAGCCTGTTCACCAACGACATCGACAACCTCGCGAGCGCCATCGAGACCGGGCTCAGCAAGCTCCTCACGTCCGCGCTGATGGTGCTCGCGATCCTCGGCGTGATGTTCTGGATCTCGCCACTGCTGGCCGCGCTGACGATCGTGACCGTTCCGCTGTCGGTCGTGACGACGAGACCCATCGTGCGCCGCATCCGGGCTCATGCCGAGGCTCAATGGAACCAGACCGGCGAACTGAACGGCCTGGTGGAGCAGACCCACACCGGCCATGACCTGATCGCGGTGTACGGTCAGCGGCAGCCGGTGATCGATGAGTTCAACAGCCGGAACGAGCGGCTGCGGGAGGCGAGCTTCCGTACCGGATTCCTGTCCGGGCTGGTCAAGCCCGTCATGTCGGTCATCGGCAACCTCAACTACGTGCTGCTCGCGGTGATCGGCGGCTTCCAGGTGGCCACCGGCGCGATCACGCTCGGCAGCGTGCAGGCGCTCATCACGTACAGCCGGAGGTTCTCCAGCCCGGTCCAGGACATCGCCGCCGAGATGGCCGCGCTGCAGTCCGGCCTCGCCTCGGCGAGGCGGGTGTTCGACTTCCTGGACGTGCCGGAAGACAGACCGGATCTCGTCCTGTCGGCCGCGGCCACGATGGCGACCGCCGTAGCGCTGCCTCATGCCGCGCGGCGGGTGCAGCTACAGCGCGTTTCCTTCCGCTACGATCCGCATCGGCCGCTCATCGAGGACCTGACGCTCGAAGCAGCGCCCGGCCAGACGGTGGCGATCGTGGGACCCACCGGCGCCGGCAAGACCACCCTCGTCAACTTGCTCATGCGGTTCTACGAGATAAACGGCGGTCGGATCCTCCTTGACGGAGTCGACTACAGCGACCTCAGCCGTGACGAGGTGCGCCGCTGCTATGGCATGGTCCTACAGGACACCTGGCTGTTCGCGGGCACGATCTGGGACAACATCGGCTACGGCAGGCACGATGCCAGCGACGAGGAAATCCTCGCCGCTTCTCGGGCCGCTTACGTCGATCACTTCGTCAGAACCCTGCCCGACGGGTATGCCACCGTCCTCGACAGCGAGGCGTCCAGCCTCTCCACCGGCCAGAAGCAGTTGCTGACCGTCGCCCGGGCCTTCCTGGCCAACCCCGACATCCTGATCCTGGACGAGGCGACAAGCAACGTCGACACCCGCACGGAGATACTCATCCAGAACGCGATGGCCAGGCTCCGGTCCGGCCGGACGAGCTTCGTGATCGCCCACCGGCTGTCCACGATCCGCGCCGCCGACACGATCGTCGTCATGGACGCCGGCCGGATCGTCGAGCAGGGCAAGCATGATGAACTGCTGCGTAACCAGGGCTTCTATCACCGGCTTTACAGCAGCCAGTTCGCCGAGACGCTCACGCCCTGATCTGGCCGCGGCTGGCTAAGCGGGCCTGGACCTGGACCCGGGCGAGGAGGCTTACTTCTTGCTGTTATCAAATGGCTGAGGCTGCCGGACGAGGCCCTCATCCCGGAATCACATCGACCGCGCATATCTGGGGCCTGTGGCCCCTTGCCCCGAAAGAACAGGGGAGGTGGGCCACAGCCCCTGCCAGACTAGCTTCCCGGACCGCCCATTTTTGCCGGATATGACCGTTATATGCGGGGTGATCGCGGTGGACAGCGTGGAATAAAAAGGCCTCACGGAAGAAAGGGCGCCGGTTTCCGGCGCCTTTTCTTCCGGAGGGCTCCTAACCTCCATAAAGTGGCAACGTTTGCCCGGTTGACGACCTGCCGTAGCCGTTCGTCATAGGCATGGTTGTTGCGCCATATGATGTACCAGGCCAGGACTGCGGTCAGGGCACGTGACCCGCTACGGCACTAGCCCGGCCCTAGCCTCCGTTGCCGGTCACGCTGATGGCCGGCACGTGCTGAAGTCAATCGTGTCCGGGCCCTGGTCCTGGTAGGGCAGCGGCTTCGGGTCGAGCAGCTCCACCAGCGTGTCCTTGATGGCGTACGCGAAGAGGTGGTTCCCGCGCGGGTTGTAGTGGCCGCCGCTCACGTACTGGCTCAGGTACTCGTGGTAGGTGCCGCCGGCCTGCTCGTATTCGCGCTGGTGGACGTCGTTCATGTCGAAGAGGGGAATGCCGCTGGCGGAAAGGTGGTCGAGGATTTCCTGGTCGCGGCGGGTGCCGTCCCAGGGGGCAACTGGGTCGAGGAAGTGGTCTGTGCGAGCGGTGTAGTTCAGGGCGACCAGGAGTGTCTTGCCGACGCCTCGGGTGAAGGCGCTGGCCTTGTCGAGGATCCAGGTCGTCGCGCGCTGCCCGTAGCGGTGGAGCAGTTCCGCGGCCTGCTGCCGCTGGTCTGTGCCCGGGCCCCAGTCGAGGGGGAAGTCGAGCAGCTCGGCGAGGCGCTCGATCTTCGGGCGGTCGAGCTCACCGATCCTCCCGGGTTGCCCGTAGCCGGGGTCGCCCGCGTAGACGGCGAGCTGCATGGCCAGGTCGTCGCGCAGGTGGTCCAGCATCCACTGCGGGTCGCACATCGCATAGACCGACTCAGGAGTGGGCAGCGGGTTGCCGATCTCGGTAAACGAGCCGGTCTCCAGGTCGATCTCGACGTGCGCCCAGGGATTGCTGCTGAACAGGCGCATCTCGTGATCAGCTGGCGTGACCCGGGGGTAGAACACGGCCCACCGGCAGCGCATGATGCTGCGCACCGGATCCTCGCCCCACACATAGAGGATCACGTACGGCGCGCCATCGGCCGTCTGCTCCACCCGCCGCATCCGGCGGTAGGCCTGGTACACGCCGTGGCCCCCGACGCCGAAGTTCCCGATTGGCTCGCCGAGATGGCCGGCGAGGTACTCCTGCCACGTCTCGCCGTCGCTGACCTGGGTGCACTCGGTGAAGCTGTTGCCATAGGAGTTGATCCGCGGCTTGCGGCTGGCATAGAGGAAGCGCGAGCGCGCGCCGTCCGGCCGGAACGTCTCGATGGTCCGGCTGTCCCCGGCTCCCCACGGAACGAGGCAGTCGTGCAGGGTATAGCCGAGCTCCGGATCGAACGTGGCCCAGTTCGGCCGCTGGATAAAGTCATCGATAGTGCTAGGCGGTACAGCGCTCTCCCGGAGGTACTGCTCCCAGGACCGGGTCGCCTCGGTTGCGGCTGAAGCCGTCATCTCTCATCCTCCTGTCGGCCGGCGAATCTGGGTTGCCAGGCAGGCCGGTCCCTATACTCGAACTGGCCGTCACGTCCGCAACCGTACCGTAAGTGACGTGTGATTGCGCAAGTGAAATCGAAGGAGAGGTGGGTGCACGTTGCCTGACCCGTTGCTGAGGCCCGGCGGTGACCGAGCGGCGTTCGATGCCGACGCCTTCTACCACGTGCTCGACGCCGAGCGCTCGCAGCGGGGGCTCACCTGGAAGGACGTCGCTGTCCAGGCGGGCGTGAGTGCCTCGACGCTCACCCGGCTAGGGCAGGGGCGCCGCCCGGACGTCGACTCCTTCGCGCGGCTCGTGGCCTGGGGCGGTTTCACGGCAGACCAGTTCGTGCACCCGCCCAAGCACGTCCAGGAGGGCGGGTTCATGACGAACCTGCCCGCCTACCTGCGCAGCGACCCCAACCTTGACGAGCAGGGGGTGCAGGCGCTGGAAACCATCATCCGTGCCGCATACGACCAGTTCCGCCGGCAGGGGTGAGGGCCGGCCATGGCAAGGACCGTATTCAAGCGCGGCTTCAAGAGCGAGTGCGAGGCCCTGGCCGCCGCCGTCCGGGCAGAAATGGGGCTCGGCACCCTTGAGCGTCTCGACCCGCGGGCGCTGGCCGCGGACCTGGGCATTGCGGTGCACCCGCTGTCGTCGCTCGCCGGGAACAGCGCGACAGCCGCTGCCATCGACCACGTGAGGACCGTCGACCCGTCGGTCATGTCCGCGATGACGATCTTTCCCGACTGGCCACTGCGACACCGGGTCATCATCTTCAACGACGCGAACACCGCCCAGCGGCAGGCCTCGGATCTCGCTCACGAGCTCTCCCACGGCCTTCGCATGCACGAACCCCGGCATGCCATCGTCGCGGGATGCCGGGACTACTCCAAGGCCGAAGAGGACGAGGCCGCATGGCTCAGCGGATGCCTGCTGGTCCCGCGGGACGCAGCCCTGGCCGTGGCTATGTCTGGCACGCCGATCCAAAGCGCGGCCGCGGAATACGGGGTGAGCGACCGGATGATGTCGTGGCGGCTCAACGCGACCGGCGCCAGGGCCCAGGCAGCCCTCAACTCCGGGCCGGAATGCCTGCCGGATCGCCCTGCGGCGCCAGAGCGCTAGTGGATAGGCCGATAGCACACCTTGATTAACGGAGCGAGACCCGGGGGTCTACCCGCTTGAGCGTCGCTGTTACCGGCATCCTGCCGGTGCGGGCCCTGACCGAGCTGCCAATATGACGCTTGTCCGATCCCTTTACCGACAGGCTAGTCATCCGTTCGGCCAGCATCTGCACCGCGATCGTGGCCTCAAGGCGGGCCAGCGGCTGGCCGAGGCAGTAGTGAATGCCGCCGGAGAAGGCAAGGTGCGGGGCCGCTCCCTCGCGATTTATGTCGAAGGTGTTCGGGTTCCGGTAAATCTCCGGATCCCGGTTGGCTGCCCCGAGCAGCGTGATTACCATCTGGTCCTTACGCACGGCTTTGCCTTCGAGTTCGAGCGGCTGCAGCGCATGCCGGATGATCAACTGCACCGGAGGATCGAACCGCAGTGTCTCCTCGACCGCCCTCGGCGCCATCGACTCCGGGTCGGCACAAAGAGCCTCCCATTGTTCAGGATGATCGGTCAGCGCCAGCACCGTGTTGCCGATCAAGTCGACCGTGGCCGCGAAGCCAGCGACGAGCAGGAGCACGCACATCGACAGCATCTCGATGGGCTTGAGCTGCTCGCCTTCGGCCGCGATCAGGTGGCTGACGATATCGTCGCCCGGCTCACGCCGACGCAGCTCGATGAGATTCTCGAAGAGCTGCCGCAGCTCAATGTTGCTGGCCTGGAGTTCTCGCGCGTGGCGCAGCGACCTGATGCCCTGAAGTGCACCGGGGATAACCTCGCCAAGCCGGATAAAGTCCGGCAGATCTGAATCCGGGATGCCGAACAGGTCGGTGATCACGGCGACCGGCAATGGCTTCGCGAAGCCGGATAGCAGATCGAACTCGCCGGTTTCCGCGGCTCGGTCCAGCAGGTCGCTGACCGTGCGCTCGATCCGGGGTCGATATGTCGCCACCGCCTTAGGGGCGAATGTCGGCGTGGCGACCCGGCGCAGCCGGGTATGGTCCGGCGGGTTCATGCTGAGAAATGACAAGGCGCCCCCGCCGTCCGGACTGCCGCCCGCGGGGTGCACGCCGAACCGGCGGTCACGCAGCACCGAATCACACACGCGGTGACTGGTGGTGACCCAGTGGCCGTTCCGGGTAGGGGTAAGCGTGCCGCGGGCCCGGAGCCGTTCATAGATCGGGTACGGATTGCCCCGCCCTATCCGCAGCCAGAGCAGTGACACCGGGTCACGTTTGACATAGGCGGCATAAGCCGTGTCGAGGCGCTTCCGGTAGAGCGCGGAGGCGAACTGGATCACCTGGCGGAGCTCGCTCATGGCTTCTCCTTCAAGATGCCGTGCGGGAACGCGTCGAAGGCAAGAATATTCATTAGCCTAACTAGGCGACTAAGCCGATAGCACCCCTAGTAAACCCCTGTATTTATGACCCATAATAGGGGTTCTATTGTCGGAGGAAAGGAATACGATAGTACCAGGATGGGCCACGAGATTACCCGAAGGAGCCTCCCTATGCGTATTGACGAGGAAGTCTCGGCCACTAGGACTGTACTGGCGGTTCTTGAGGGAGGGCCGACGACCCTGTCGGAACTTTCGCGCACGCAGACGGTCAGCGCGTCCGCCGAGAAGATAAAGATACCGCACTATGGCGGGTACGAGCACTTCGTGCGGACCAGCGAACTCCAAGAGAACACGCACATAGTATTCCGCTGGCGGATGCGGACTGAAGTAGCGGAATAATCGATGCCAGACTCCGGTTCGTGGGACGTCGTATTTGGCGCGGAGTCCGACCCGCTTATCCTCAGTGTGGGTTTCCCGCTCGTGGGCCGCCGCGAAGCGGGTTTCGCAGAACTTGCCGCGAAGATCGGAACCACGAAATACCGGTTCCTGCAGGCAAAGCTGCTGAGTTCATCACCTGGATCATGGGTCTCCGGCATCGCCTATGTGCGCCACCTGATCGACGAGATCCGGGACCGGCCGATCGCCGCGGTGCTCGGGCACCGCGTCGGCAGCGTCTACGCGACAGCGCTCGCTGAAGGGATCTCGCAGTGGCAGCAGGCCCCGCGAGTGATACTTTTCAACCCCCAGTTCGCCAGCGTCAGACTCCTCGGCCATGAGCTCCACAGTGAGATCAAGGCCATCAGCTCCCTTCTCTCCGACGACGAGATCGCACGTGCCGGGAAACTGGCGGCAGAGATTGCCGAGTCAGTGTCGGGAGATGTCGTGGATGCCGCTGCCGCGGCCGCCGGAATCTACTGGGAAATCAGCTCGGTAGCGTACGACCGTGTCGGCATCGGTGGCACTTACTGGCGCAAATCGTTCGCTCCTTTTGAATCTTATATGTCATTGCTATCCGCCGCCGGCCAGATTGACTCCAGCAAGGCGTGGAAACGTTCCACCGCCATAGTGTCATTCGATTACCAGGACGGTCCATTGCCGGTCGACGATGCTCGCGGAATGGTCGGTCATAGTATCCCCTTCGACGTTTCGCATACCGACCTGTTGCGCTCAGATTCTGTCGCAAAGAAGGTCCTCGAGCTGCTTGAGTTCTTATAGACCGTGGTCTGCGACCAGTAAGAGACCGTACTAAAAGTGCGAGGGACATCGATGTCGATAACGATAGCTGACCTGCCCGCTCTCGACGCGGCACCTGACCCGCGTGATCCGCTGGTGCGGCTAGCGCAGCTATTCGACGGCAATGATTGCGAGCCGCTGAGCTCCCCGGACGGTGAAGAGGTCCGGGCGGCGGCGGGGCGCATCAACGGCTCCCGGGTGGTCGCCTACTGTACCGACGCGACGCGGATGGGCGGAGCGCTCGGTATCGAGGGCTCTCGCCGCATCGTCGAGACGATCGAGGTCGCGGTTCGCGAGCGTGTCCCGGTAATCGGGGTATGGCATTCCGGTGGCGCGAAGCTCGCCGACGGCGTCGAATCCATGGACGCGGTGGGCCAGATGTTCGCGGCCATGACACGTGCCTCCGGGCGAGTGCCGCAGATCTCGGTCGTGGTGGGCCCGGCAGCGGGCGCCGCCGCCTACGGGCCGGCGCTCACGGACATGATCATCATGGCGCCGACGGGCCGTGTCTTCATCACGGGTCCCGACGTGGTGAAGAGCGTGACCGGTGAGCAGATCGACATGGCGGGCCTGGGCGGTCCTGAGCCGCATTCGCGCCGCTCCGGCGTGGCCCACGTCATCGCCTCCTCGGAAAATGACGCCTACGAGCGAGCCCGCCGCATGGTCACGTACTTCACCCGGCCCGGGCTGTTTGACCTGAATGGCATCGGCGAAGGAGAGGATCTGCGGGAAATGCTCCCGGCGTCGTCCCGTCGGGCCTACGACGTGCGGCCGCTGATCCGGGCCATCCTCGACTCGGACGGCGATGCCGGATTCGATGAGCTGCAGGCGATGTGGGCACGCAATGTCGTAGTGGGCCTAGGCCGGCTCGCCGGCCGCACGATCGGCGTGATCGCGAGCAATCCGATTCGCAAGGGCGGTTGCCTGGACTCGCTGAGCGCGGAGAAGGCGTCGCGTTTCGTGCGGATGTGTGATGCGCTTGGCATCTGCCTGCTGGTGATCGTCGATGTTCCCGGCTACCTGCCGGGCGTCGGTCAGGAGTGGGACGGTGTGGTGCGCAGGGGCGCCAAGCTGCTGCACGCCTTCGCCGAGGCGGTCGTACCACGGGTAACGCTGGTGACTCGCAAATCCTACGGCGGCGCCTACATCGCCATGAACTCCCGCGCGCTGGGCGCGACGGCGGTCTACGCGTGGCCTGACGCCGAAATCGCGGTCATGGGCGCCGAGGCCGCCGTGCGGATCCTGCACCGGAAGAAAATCGCCGCCGTCGCCGACCACGAGCGTGAGGCGCTGGAGAGCCGCCTGGTCGCCGAGCACACCAGGATCGCCGGAGGCACCGGCCGCGCGATGGCGATCGGTGTACTCGACGAGGTCATTTCGCCGCGCCAGACCCGCCGCCGCCTCGCCGAGGCATTCGCCATGGCCCCGGCCGGCCGCGGCCTCCACGGCAACATCCCCCTGTAACGCCCCCTCCGCCAGGCCAGGCACAGAGTGGCACGCCGGAACCTTGGGTTACCGCGGAATCCTTGCATACTGTCCGTAGCTAATGCGTACCTAAGCGTCGCTTCCTACCGTGACGGATGCTGCACTTCAGCCTCCGCATATGGTGCATTTTCCCGAAATAACGTACGTTTGCGGAATGTCGGTTATGCCGCCTTGGCTAAATGTGAACCAGGCCTGATTGCACACATATCCCCGCATAGCGGGCGCATGGCTCAGCCATCGCGCGGAAGATAGGAGCCCTCTGGAAGAAAAGGCGCCGGAAACCGGCGCCCCTTTTTCCGTAGGGCCCTTTTATTCCGCGTCGTCCAGGTCGGCCACCGTTCACAGACTGAGCTTGAATGCTGGGGTATGTCACCCGCGGGTAAGCGCGTGCCCAATTCGCAGATCGAAGTCGCGGCTTCGCGCTGTTGCGGGATCGCCCTGAACGTCCGGTAAGCCTCAAACGGGATGACGGAACATCCATGCTGGACGGAAACAAAGTGTACGAATACGGCGGCCAAACTTCCACGCAGCACGAAATTTCCGCGCTGTTGGAGGTGAAGGACACGGGCTGCATGGAGCTGGAGCGCACGGGCTGCATGGAGCGTAAAGGACACGGGCTGAATGAAGTCGAAGCGCACGGGGCTCCATTGAACCGAAGGACACAGGCTCCATTGAACCGAAGGACACGGGCTGCATGAAGCTGAAGCGCACGGGCTCCATGGAGCGTAAAGGACACAGGCTCCATTGAGCGTAAAGGACACGGGTTCCATTGACCTGAAGCGCACGGGCTCTATGGAACTGAAGCGCACGGGGCTGCATTGAGCTGAAGGGCACGGGCTGCGTTGAGCTGAAGCACAAAGGTGAGCCGACTGGCCCGGCCGGCAACCCTTAGCCTCTGCCGAACTCGGTGTCGATCAGCTCGAAGAGTTCCTCTGCCGTCGCCTCGCCCAGTTCGGGACCGGCCGCCTGGTGCTGGGCCGCCTTTGACTTTGCCAGGAGGGTTTCCAGGCGAGCGGTGACCTGGGCGCGCTGCCCGGCGGTTACCGCCGCGATCAGCGACTCCAGCTTGTCCAGCTCCGCCAGCACCGGAAGCGCCATCCCGCCGTCGTCCTGGACGATTTCCGAGCGCAGGTAGCGGGCCAGCGCGCCCGGGGTCGGGTAGTCGAAGACGAGGGTGGCCGGGAGCCGGAGGCCGGTTGCCGACGCCAGCCCGTTGCGCAATTCGATCGCGGTAAGCGAGTCGAACCCCAGGTCGCGGAATTCCCTGTCGGCCTGGACCTGGGCGGGTGAGCCGAATCCCAGCACCGCCGCCGCCTGGGCGACCACCAGCTCCAGGACAAGGGCGGCCTGCCCGGCCTGCGGCATGGCCTCGAGCCGCTGCCGCAGCGACTCCGCCGAGCGCGCGACCGAGGCCATCGGGCGCGCCGGGCCGCCGGCCAGGCCGCGCCACAACGCCGGCACCTCCATACCCGCGGCGGCCTGGGCGCGCATCCCGGGCACGTCCAGCAGGGCCGCCACCAGCAGCGCATCATCCCGGTCCAGCGCGGCGTCCAGCAGCGCCATGCCTTTCTCCGCGGTCAGCGCGGCCATTCCGCCTCTGGCGACCTTGGCTCGGTAACCCTCGCCCAGGCGCCCGGCCATGCCTCCGTCGCCGCCCCACATTCCCCACGCGATCGAGGTCGCGGTCAGACCGTGAGAACGGCGGTGGCTGGCGAGCCCGTCAAGCAGCGCGTTCGCCGCGGCGTAGTTACCCTGGCCACTCCCGCCCATTTCGGCCGAGGTCGACGAGAACAGCACGAAGCCTTCGAGGTCGGCGTCCTGGGTGAGCTGATGAAGGTGCCAGGCCGCGCTGGCCTTGGGCCGCATGACGGCGTCGACCTGCTCGGGGGTCAGCGTCCCGATGGTTCCGTCATCGACCACACCCGCCGTGTGCACCACCATTGTCAGCGGATGAGCCGCCGGGATGCCCGCGAGCGTGGCGGCCAGCGCGTCCCTGTCGGCCACGTCGCACGCCGCGATCCGCACCCCGACCCCGGACCCGGCCAGGTCCGCGGCCAGCTTCGGCGCCCCCGTCGCGGCCGGGCCGGACCGGCTGGTCAGCACCAGTTGCCTGGCCCGGTTCGTGGCCGCCAGGTGACCGGCTACCAGACTGCCCAGCATCCCGGTCCCGCCGGTGACCAGCGCTGTCCCTGGCTGGCGGGGGGTGGCTGGACCGGGCGGGATGACGAGTACCAGCTTGCCGGCGTGGCGGGCCTGGCTCATGAACCGGAGCGCCTCGTCCGCCCGCCGGATGTCCCAGGCGCGCACCGGCGGCATCGCCAGCGTCCCGTTCGCCAGCAGGTTTGTGGTCTCGGTCAGGATCTGCCCGAGGCGATCGGGGCTCGCCCAGGTCAGGTCGAAGGCGCGGTACGTCACCCCGGGGTAGTCCCTGGCGATCGCCGCCGCGTCGCGCAGGTCGCTCTTGCCCAGCTCGATGAACGTTCCCGCGGACCGCAGCAGCCGCAGCCCCGCGTCGGTCAGCTTCCCGGCCAGCGAGTTCAGCACGATGTCCATCCCCTGGCCTTCGGTGGCGGCCAGGAACCGCTGCTCGAACTGCTCGGTGCGCGAGGAGGCGACGTGGGTCTCATCCAGGCCCATCCGGGTCAGCACATGATGCTTGCCCGGGCTGGCGGTGGCGTAGACGTCAAGGCCGAGGTGCCTGGCGATGGTCACCGCGGCCATGCCCACCCCTCCGGTGGCCGCATGCACCAGGATCCTCTGGCCGGCCCGTGCCTTGGCCAGGTCGACCAGCGCGTGCCATGCCGTCGCGAACGCCATGGGCACCGCTGCCGCCTGGGCGAACGACCATCCGGCCGGGATGGGTACGAGCAGTCGTGCGTCGATCACCGCCATCGGCCCGAATCCCCCGCTGGCCAGGCCCAGCACCCGGTCTCCCGCCGCGAGTCCGGCGACTCGCGGCCCGGTCTCCACCACGACTCCGGCTATCTCGCTGCCCAGCTCCGCGTCTCCGGGATGGATGCCGAGCCCGATCACCACGTCGCGGAAGTTCACCCCGGCCGCCCGGACCGCAACCCGGACCTGCCCGGCGGCGAGCTGTCCGTCCGCCTGCGGGCAGCCCACCAGGCCGATGTCCTCCAGCGTCCCCCGCCCGGTGACTTCAAGTCGCCAGGGCGCCGGGTCATCGGGCACCGGCAGCCCTCCCGAGTCCGGGCGCGCCAGCCGTCGTCCGTACACCGTCCGGTCGCGGATCGCCACCTCCGGCTCCCCGCATTCCACCGCCGCCGCCAGCACGCCGGCACGGTCCCCGGCAGCCATGCCGACGGCATCGCCCGCGGGCAGGTCGGCCAGCATAAGCCGCCCCGGATTCTCCGACTGCGCCGCCCGCACCAGCCCCCATACCGCCGCACCCGCCAGGTCCGCCACGCCTTCCCGCGTGACCGCCGCCACCGCCCCGTGCGTGATGATGACGAGCCGCGCCGCCGCGAGGCGCTCCAGGTTCACCCACTGCTGGAGCAGCCCCAGTGCCTGCGCGACGCTCGCGGCGGCATCGTCCCCGGCGTAGTCCCCTGCCCTGGCGCCGGCGCGGACCAGCACCACGTCCGGCGCCGGCCCGTCACCCCCGGCCAGGCTGGCCAGATCCGGGTACGCCAGCGCCCGCACGCCGACCGCGGCGAGTTCTTCGGTCAGTTCCGCCAGGTCGGCGCCTATCACCGCCCAGCGGCCCCCGGCCGGCTTGTGGTCGCTCTCCCCTGGCGTGACCAGCGGCACCCACTCCACCGCGAGCAGCCCGTCCCTTGACGCGCCCGGCGCCGTCGGCCGCCCCACCGGCACCGGCCGGGTGACCAGCGAGTCGACCGATACCACCGGCCCTCCCGCGCCGTCGGCCGCCACCACCGAAAGACCTCCGCCATCCGCGGGCCGTAGCCGGGCCCGCAGCAAGGCCGCGCCCGCGGCGTGTACCGAGACTCCCGTCCAGGCGACCGGCAGCCGCACCTTCCCGTCCGTCTCCGCCTCGCCGCCCGCGCCCTCTCCGGTGAGCCACGATGCGTGCAGCACTGCCTCAAGCAGGGCCGGATGCAGCCCGAACCCGTCCGCTGCCGGAGCAGCCAGCCCGGCCTCTTCCGGCGGGGCGAGTTGCTCCGGCAGGGCCACCTCAGCGAACACATCCGGACCGCGCCGCCAGGCCGCCCGGAGCCCGCGGAACGCGGGCCCGTACTCGTACCCGGCCGCGGCCAGTCCCGCATACAGGTCTTCCGCCGGAACGGGCAATGCGCCAGCCGGCGGCCATTCGGCCAGCTCTTCCGCCAGCCCGGGAGCGGGCGGCGCGGCCGGAGCCAGCAGTCCCCTCGCGTGCCGCGTCCAGTTTGCCTCGCCGGCCCGCGCATATATCTCTACCGCCCGCCGGCCGTCTTCTGCCGCCGTGCCGACCCTCACCTGGATCTGCACCGCGCCGTCGGCGTCCAGCACCAGCGGTGCGTCCAGCTCCAGCTCGTCGATCCGCCCGCACCCGGCCGCGTCGCCCGCCCGCACGGCCAGCTCCACCGCAGCCGCGGCGGGCACCAGCGTCTCACCGGCCACAACGTGCTCGGCCAGCCATGGCAGCGTCTGCGCGGACACCTGCCCGGTGAGCAGATATCCGTCGCCCGAGGCCAGCTCCACCGCTACGGTCAGCAGCGGGTGCCGCACCGGAACCAGCCCGGCCGAACTGGCGTCTCCTGCCGCCGCGGGCATGGCCCAGTACCGCTCGCGGGCGAACGCATAGGTGGGCAGTTCCACCTGCCGGCCACGGCCGAGGACGGCCGCCCAGTCCACCGCCGGGCCGGCCGCGTGGATCCGGGCCAGCGCGGCGAGCACGCCGTCCGGGCCGGCCTGATCCGGGCGCTGCGCCGGGATGAACACCGCCTGAGCCGCGTCCGGAATGGCCGGGCCAAGTGCGGACAGGGTTCCGTCCGGGCCGATCTCCACGAACACCGAGATCTCCTGCTCGGCCAGCGTGCCAACCGCATCCGCGAACCGGACCGGCTCCCGCGCCTGCCGCACCCAGTACCCGGCATCGCACTCATCCAGCAGTTCCCCGGTCAGCGCGCACGCCCATGGCACCCGCGGCGGCGTGAACCGCAGCCGCCCCGCGACCCTGCCCAGTCCGGTCAGCACCGGGTCCATCCGGGGTGAATGGAACGCGTGGGACACCCTCAGCGACCGGGTCCGTATGCCGCGGCCGGCGAAGCTGCCCGCCACCTGCTCAACCGCCGCGGCGGCACCTGAAACCACGACAGCGGCCGGCCCGTTGACCGCGGCGATCACCGCCTGCTCACCCAGCCCGGCCGTTACCGCCGCCACCTCGGCTTCGCTGGCCGCGATCGCGCACATCGCCCCGCCTTCGGGGAGTGCCTGCATCAGCCTGGCTCGCGCCGCCACGAGGGTGCACGCATCCTCCAGCGACAGGACCCCCGCCGCATACGCCGCCGCGATCTCCCCTACCGAATGACCCGCCACCGCATCCGGGGTGATCCCGCACGCCGCCAGCACCGCTATCAGCCCGGCCTGCAGCGCGAACAACCCGGTCTGCGCGTACAGTGTCTGATTGGCCTGGGCCTCCGGCCGCGGCGTCTGATTGGCCTGGGCCTCCGGATCGCGGCCCAGCACCACCTCACCGACCGGAACCCTCAGCTCCGCCTCCAGCAGCCCGCACACCCGGTCAAACACCTCGGCGAACACCGGCGACGCCGCGTGCAGTTCAGCGGCCATCCCGGCCCGCTGCGCCCCCTGCCCGGAGAACAAGAAACCCACCCGGCCGCGCCCGCCGGACGATGCCACTCCGGTGATCACTCCGGGTCTGGGCTCGCCCGCCGCGACAGCGGCCAGCCCTGCCGCCAGCTCCGTGGCGCCTGCGCCGGTCACCACCGCGCGGTGCTCGAACCGCGACCGGGTGGTCACCAGCGACCAGCCCACGTCGGCCGGGTCGAGATCGGGACGCGCCGCCACATGCTCCGCCAGCCGCGCCGCCTGAGCCCGCAACGCCTCCGCACTCCGCCCGGACACCAGCCACGCCGCCACGCCAGACCCCAGCACCCCCGACCCCGCCACTCCGGCGGCCGGCTCAGCCGCGGCGGCTTCTTCCAGGATCAGGTGGACGTTCGTGCCGCTCATCCCGAACGCCGACACCCCGGCCCGTCGCGGCCGTTCGCCATCGGCCGGCCAGGGCACCGCCTCGGTGAGCAGCTTGACCGTTCCGGCCGACCAGTCGACATGGGGGGACGGCTCGTCGGCGTGCAGGGTGGCTGGGAGCAGGTCATGCCGGAGGGCCAGCACCATCTTGATCAGCCCGGCCACTCCCGCGGCTTCCTGGGTGTGACCGAGGTTCGACTTGACCGACCCGAGCCACAGCGGCCGGCCGGTGTCCCGGTCCTGCCCGTAGGTGGCGATCACCGCCTGCGCCTCGATCGGGTCTCCGAGCACCGTCCCGGTTCCGTGCGCCTCGACCACATCCACATCGGCCGGCGACACCCCCGCCGAGGCCAGCGCGGCCCTGATGACCCGCTGCTGCGACGGCCCGTTCGGCGCGGTCAGCCCGTTCGACGCACCGTCCTGATTGACCGCGCTGCCGCGCACCACCGCCAGCACCCGGTGCCCGTTCCGCCGCGCGTCTGACAGGCGCTCCAGCACCACTGAGCCGGCGCCCTCGCCGACCCCCATCCCGTCCGCCGACGCCCCGAACGACTTGCACCGCCCGTCCGCGGCTAGCCCTTGCAGCTGGGAGAATCCCGCGAAGATCCCGGGCTGCGACAGCACCGCGGTCCCGCCCGCCAGCGCCAGATCGCATTCCCCCGCACGCAGCGCCTGGCATGCCAGGTGGACCGCCACCAGCGACGAGGAGCACGCCGTATCCACCGAGACGGCAGGGCCTTCCAGGCCCAGTACATAGGACACCCGGCCGGAGATCACGCTGATGGCGGTCCCGGTCATGAGGTGCCCGGCGAGCTCCGCCTCCAGACCGGCGCCGTATCCCGATGGCGAGGCTCCCGTGAACACCCCGGTCCGCGAGCCACGCAGCGATCCCGGGTCGATCCCGGCCCGCTCCAGCGCCTCCCAGCAGGTCTCGAGCAGCAGCCGCTGCTGGGGGTCCATGGCCAGCGCTTCCCGCGGGGAGATGCCGAAGAACCCGGGGTCGAACTCCGCCGCGCCGGTCATGAACCCGGCTGCCCGCACATAAGTGGTCCCCGGGCGATCCGGATCCGGGTCAAACAGGGCCGCCAGGTCCCAGCCCCGGTCGGCGGGGAACTCCGTCACCGCGTCGGCGCCGTCTGCCAGTAGCGCCCACAGCGCGTCCGGATCGGTGGCGCCGCCGGGGTACCTGCAGCCCATCCCCACTATCGCGATGGGCTCACTGGCCGTCACCCCGGTCACCACCGGGGCCGCGGAAGGCGCGGCCGGCGCTCCGGCCAGCTGAGACCGGACGAACTGGGCCGCCGCCACCGGAGTCGGGTAATCGAACAGCAGCGTGGCGGGCAGCCGGAGCCCGGACACCGCGTTCAGCCGGTTCCGCAGCTCCACCGCGGTCAGCGAGTCGAAACCCATCTCGCTGAACGCCCTGCCCTCCTCTACCGCATCCGCCGAGGGATGACCGAGCACGGCCGCCGCTTCTGACCTGACCACCCCGGTCAGCACCCGTACCTGCTCGGCCTCGGCCAGCCCTGCCAGCTGCTGGGTCAGCGCCCTCCCCGTGTCCGCCGCGGCTTCGGCCGCGGCTTCGGCCACCGCCAGCGCCCGCGTCACCTCGGGCAGGTCCGAGATCAGCGGGCTGGGCCGCCGGACCGTGAACGCGGGCGCGAACTTGGCCCAGTCCACGTCCGCGACCGTTACCAGGTGCTCCCCAGCGTCGATTGCCTGCCCGAGTGCGTTGATCACCAGATCCGGATACAACAGCCGCAGCCCCCGCCTGGCCAGCTGCTCGCCGTCTTCCCCGCGCATTCCGCCGCCACCCCACGGGCCGAACGCCACGGACATCGCGGCCAGTCCCCGCCCGTGCCGCCGCTCGGCAATGGCGTCAAGGAACATGTTGGCCGCGGCGTACGCGGGCTGCAGCCCGGCACCCCACGTCGCCGAGATCGAGGAGAACAGCACGAACGCTTCCAGGTCCAGTTCGGCGGTCAGCTCATCCAGGTGCGCCACGCCCGCTGCCTTGGCCGCCCACACTTCCGCGAACTCCGTCACGCTCGTGTCGTTCAGCGCGGTCGCCTGCCCCTTTCCCGCCGTGTGAATGACCGCCGACAGCCGCGGTCCTGAGGCCCCGATCCAGGAGACGATGCCGGCCGCATGCGCGCGCCACGCAACGTCGCAGGCCACCACGGCCACCGCGGTCCCCGTCCCGGCCAGCTCCGCGGCCAGGGCCGCCACACCCTCGGCATCCGGTCCTGACCGGCTGGCAAGCACCGCACGGGCCGCCCCCCGCCCGGCCGCCCACCGCGCCACATGCGCGCCGATCGCCCCGGTTCCCCCGGTGATCAGCACGCTGCCGCGCGGCACCCAGCCCGCGCCGCCACCGGGCAGCGGCGCTCGCATCAGCCGACGGGCGAACACACCGCCAGCCCGCACCGCGAGCTGGTCCTCGCCGCTCCCGGCGAGCACCCCGCACAGCCGTCGCTCCGCCAGCTCATCCCATACCGGCGGCAAATCGACCAGCCCGCCCCAGCGGTCCGGGTGCTCCAGGCCCGCGACCCGGCCCAGCCCCCACATCCCGGCCTGCACCGGGCTGGTCACCAGTTCGTCCGCCGACGTGGCCACCGCGCCGCGGGTCAGCGCCCACAACGGCGCCCGCACGTCCGCGTCACCCAGTGCCTGCACCAGCACGAGCGTCCCGGCCACGCCCGCCGCTACCGGCAAGCCCGCCACCGGCTCCTCATCCACGCTCAGGAGCGACACCACCCCCGCCAGCTCGCGAGCATCGGGCATGGCCCGCGTGATCAGATCGGCCAGGACGGCACGATCCGGCCATTCCAGGTCTGCCTCCACGGTCACCACGCGGGCACCCGCCGCCGTCAGTGCCCGCACGCACCCGTGGACCAGCTCGTCGCCGGCCAGCCGGGCCGGGACCACCATCAGCCACTTACCGGACAGCGCGGCCGGCTCCGGGTCAGGTACCGGTGCCCAGATCACCCGGTACCGCAGGCCGGCGGTCGCCGACTGCTCTCGCTCCCGCCGCCGCCACGCCGCCAGCACGGGCACCACCTCCCCGAGGGGCGTCCGCTGATCCAGCGCGAGCGCGCCCGCCAGCCCGGCCACGTCCCCGCCCTCCACCGCTGCCCAGAACCGCGCCTCGGCCACCATCCCGGCGCCATCTCCGCCCGCCGCGATCAGGGCCGCCATGTCTACCGGCGACGGCCAGTACCGCTGCCGCTGGAACGCGGACGTGGGCAGCTCCACCGGCTGTCCCCCGCCCAGGATCGCCCGCCAGTCCGCCGTTACGCCGGCCACGTGCACCCCGGCCAGCACCGACAGCAACCGCCGCGCTCCGGCGTCTTCCCGGTCCAGTGTCCCGCTGATCAGCGGCGGCACCGCGCTGGCTTCTTCCAGTGTCTCGGCCATCGCCATGGTGAGCACGGGGTGCGGCGAGACCTCGATGAAGGCGCCGTAGCCGGCCTGCGCCAGCGCGCGGATCGCTTCGTCGAAGCGGACTCGCTGCCGCATGTTCGCGAACCAGTACCCGGCGTACAGCTCGGGTCCCTGGGCCCACTCGCAATGCACCGTGGAGAACAGCCGTACCCGGCCCGCCACGGGGACCACCCGCGCCAGGTCCTGAGCCACCACCGTGGCCAGCTCCGCGACCCGGGGTGAATGCGCCACGAAGTCGGTAGCCGGGATGCGCCACCGCAGCACGTGCCGGGCCGCCAGCTCCGCCTCGAACTCGGCGAGCGCCTCGGCGTCTCCGGAAACCACCGTGGCCGCCGGGCTGTTCACCGCGGCGACCGCCAGCCGGTCCCCCCACCGGGGCAGCAGTTCCTCGACCTCGGCGGCCGGCATGACCACCGAGACCATGCCTCCGGACGTCCCCAGCTCGGACAGCGCCCGGCTGCGCACGGCCACCACCCGGGCGGCGTCCTCCAGGGTCAGTATCCCGGCCACGGTGGCCGCCGCGATCTCTCCCTGCGAATGCCCCACGACCGCGTCCGGCACCACGCCGGCCGCCTGCCATACCGCGGCCAGCGAGACCATCACCGCCCACAGCACCGGCTGTATGATCTCAGCCCGCTCAAGCCCGGGTGCGCCAGGAGCACCCGTCAGCACCTGGTCCAGGTCCCAGTCCACCCACGGGGCCAGCGCCCGCCCGCACTCGGCCAGCCGCGCGGCGAACACCGGGCAGCACCTGGCCAGCTCACGGCCCATCCCCGGCCACTGCGCACCCTGACCCGGGAAGACGAACACCACCTTGCCGCGCCGGCCGGCCACCCCGGTCACCACGTTGGCGGTCCCAGCCACCCCGGCCGCCACGGCGGCCAGCCCGGCGGTCAGTTCGGCGCGGTCCGCGCCGGTGATCACCGCGCGATGCTCGAACACCGACCGGGTGGTCGCCAGCGACCATCCGACATCGGCCGGGTCCAGGCCCGGGCGGGCCGCCAGCCACGCCGCCAGCCGTTCCGCCTGCGCCGCCAGCCCGGCGGCCGACCGCCCTGAGACCGGCCATGTAACCACACCATCCACCAGGGGCGCCGGCTCTTCCGCCTCGGGCTCTGCCCCGGCCGCGTCCGCAGGGGACTCCGCCAGGATCAGGTGAACGTTGGTGCCGCTCATGCCGAACGCGGACACCCCGGTCCGCCGCGCCCGCCCCTCGGCGATCGGCCAGGGCACCGCCTCGGTGAGCAGCCGGACCGCCCCGGACGACCAGTCCACATGGGGTGATGGCACCTCGGCGTGCAGTGTGCGCGGCAGCATGCCATGCCGCAGGGCCAGCACCATCTTGATCACACCGGCGGCGCCCGCCGCCGCCTGGGCATGCCCGATGTTCGACTTCACCGACCCCAGCCACAGCGGCCGCTCCGGGTCCCGCCCCGGCCCGTACGCCGCGATCAGCGCCTGCGCCTCGATCGGGTCACCCAGCACCGTCCCCGACCCGTGCGCCTCGACCGCGTCCACGTCCGCCGCCGAAAGCCCGGCCGACGCCAGCGCGGCCCGGATCACCCGCTGCTGCGACGGCCCGTTCGGCGCGGTCAGCCCGTTCGACGCCCCGTCCTGGTTCACCGCGCTGCCCGCCACCAC
>JAFARZ010000101.1 GCA_019245115.1 Streptosporangiaceae bacterium
CCGTGCAGCCGGATCCAGATGTTGCGGTAGCTCCAGCGGTTGTTCCAGAACGCGAAGCCCCTGTTCCGCGGGTACTCCAGATGCAGGTTCACCCGCACCGACACGTCGCGGTACAGCAGCGCGCTCGGCTGCACGAGCAGGCTCTGCCCGGGTTGCATGTCCCGGATGAACGTGTTGCCGGGCGAGTGGAGCAGCAGCAGGCCCGGCGCGTCCCGCGCGGTGAAGACATCGCCGAACTGGCCCATCGGATAGTGCGTCTCCTGGTCGTCGCCACTGCCGGTGACGTACCAGACGTCGTTCGAGCGCCAGTCATAGGCGATGTTGCCGGTCGCGCACAGGAACCGGTGCTCGCGCACCCAGATCTGCTGGCCGTGCTGGAGCGGCAGCGCCACGACCTCTCCGGCGTGGTTGTCGGACAGCGCGAGGTGCCCGGGACCGCGGGCCTCCACCATGATCAGCGGCAGCCCGGCCATGACGCGTTTCCAGCCGCCGCGCATCGGCATGTTGCCGAGCCGGGCGGCCGGGTCGGCCCACAGCAGCACGTGATGGGAGAAGTAGATCCAGTCATCCGGGCTCAGGGTGAATTCGGCGACCGGGACCGTGGTTCCGGCGATCTGGCAATGCGAGCGGCCGAACTGCAGCCGTGCCATGTCGCGGATGGGCGGCTGCTCCACCCAGCCGGTGTCACTGACCACCGCCTTGATGTCAACCGGGGCGCCGCACAGCGGGCAGGTGGGCTGGTCCGGGTCGCTGGGCTGGCGGCAGTAGCGGCAGATATAAGTGTTCATGTCCCGCGCTTACTCCGCGTGGTGGTGCACGTACATGGACTGGATGCCGACCCGGCCCGGCCCGGTCATCTCGGCCAGGTACATGCCGTGGCGGAGGAACCCTGTCTTCAGCGGCATCTGCACCGCGTCCATGCGGACCGTGGAATCCTTGTACAGGAAACCGCCCGGCTCGACCAGGATCTTCTCGTTCGGGTTCAGCGTGCGCTCGAGCACGTTGCCGTTGCCATGCAGCATCAGCAGGCCTGGGTGGCCAGCCGTCACGAACCGGTCCATGTACATCCCGTTGCCGCCGTGCAGCAGGTTGACGAGGCCCTTGATCCGCACGAACGAGTACTGGATGCTGTGCGACGCGACCAGGAAGGCATGCTCCCGGACGTCCAGCTCCATGCCTGGATGCAGCGGCAGGACGACCAGCTCGCCGGGCGCGTCCCGGGAGAACGCCACCCGTCCTGGTCCGGTGGCGACCGTCACGATGTGCGGCATGCCCCCGATGCTGCGCTTCATCCCGCCGCCGGTGTTCATCGACTGGAGCGGGACAGATTCGTCCTTCCATAGCAGGACGTGGTGCTCGAAGTAGACCCCGTCCTGCGGATGCAGGTTGACCTCCGCTACCGGCACGAGCTCGCCCTCGACCTGGCAGGTGCTGGCGGAGAACCGGAATTCGGTCATGTCCCGCAGCCGGGGGGCTTCCCGCCAGCCGGAGTCACTGACCTTGTCCCGCTCGTCGAGCGGGGCGCCGCATGTCATGCAACTGGTGGTGCCGGGCTGGTTTTGCGCGCGGCACCAACGGCACTGGATGGCTTCCACGCTCGGAAGATAGCCGGCCGGGTACCTTTTGGAACGTCTTATGCGGCAAAGATGCGAACGGGTATGGTTTGCGCATGGCACTGCTTGGGCGGGAATTCATCGCGGTACCGGACGACCGCAAGAACCAGATCGTCTTCAAATGGCCGGATGTGAGCATCCGCCGCTACACGCGCGCGATCGTCAACGCCGACCAGATGGCACTGTTCGTGAGCACCGGGCACGTGGTGCAGACCCTGGGACCTGGGCGGCATCAGATCGACGCCGATGAACTTCCCGGCCTCGGGATGATCATCGACCACGTCTCCGGCGGCAACGCGTACCGGGCTGAGCTGTACTTCGTCGGCACGCGCGAGTACACCGGGTTCCGCTTCGGCGGCCGGGTGGACGACGTCCAGGACCCGCGGACCGGGCTGGTCGTGACGCTGCGCGTGTTCGGAGACTACGCGCTGCGCGTGGCCGATCCGGCACGGCTGATCACCAACCTGACCGCGACGGTGAACGTGGCCGACAACGAGCAGATCGCCGCCTGGGTCAGCGACCAGCTGCTGAAGGTGCTCAGGACCAACGTCACCACCCAGATCATCCGGAACGGGTGGCCGATCCTGGGCCTGATGGCCTACTCGGCCGAGATCGAGCAGTCGGCTATCGAGATGGGCAACGGCCAGCTCGCCGCGTACGGGATCGAGCTCACCCGGATGGGCAACTTCGACATCAACCTCAAGCCCGAAGACGAGCAGCAGCTCAAGCAGCTCGCCAAGGACACGTCGTACTCCCAGCTCGCTGGCGGGTTCCAGAACTACGCGGCTGGTGAGATGGCGCTCGGTGCCGGGCAGGGCATGGCCCAGGGCGGCGCCGGGACCGAGGGGGCGTTCCTGGCTGCCGGGTTCGGCATGGCCGGTGCCTTCGGAGCCCAGCAGGCGGCTGCTCAGCAGCAGGCCGTCGCTCAGCAGCAGGCTGGTGCGCAGCAGCAGGGGGCCGCTGCGTCGGCTGGGGCTGGATCCGCGCCGACGCCGGCCCCGGTCGGAGCGGTGTGCGCGGCCTGCCAGACGCCCAATCCGGGGAACGCCAGGTTCTGTATGGGCTGCGGTCAGCAGCTGGCGCCGCGGGTTCAGCACTGCACCGAGTGCGGGACCGAACTGCCCGCAGGCGCCCACTTCTGCGCGGCGTGCGGCACCCGGGTCGGCGGCTGACGAGGGCGGCCGGCGAGGGGCGCTGGCGAGGGGGGCCGACAAAGGGGCGCTGGCCACGCTAGCCTGCGCCGAGCCCAGGTTTGCTCCTCATTAATGGCACAGCGCGGTAAGAGCCGGCCGGGCCGGTCCCTGGACGGGCCGGCCCGGCCGCTCGCGGTCGCGTCGGTGGGCCCTGCCGATGAGCCCCTTATGACAACTTGGCCAGGATCTTCTGGAGCATCTCGCCGTGCTCGGCAAGCTGCTCCCCCTGCGTGTCCAGCCGACCATCTATCCCGTCCAGACGGACGTCTATCCCGTCGAGCCGCCTCCCATGTTCCTCCTGCACTGTCTTGATGTCCGCGGCATCTGACTTGGTCTCGCGGACATCTTGGTAGATCAGGTTGATGATCTCGGCGGCGGCGTCGGCCCTGCTGGCCGCCTTGACCGCGATCTCTGCCCACCCGCGGGTCTCCGCCCGTAGGGCAGGCAGTTCTTTCTCTCGCACGGCTGCCAGGCCTTCCTCAACCGCCGTGACTCGGGATTCGAGATCCATGTCAGGCACTCTATCGGGACCCAACGACATTCTCAGGCAAGGGAAGATTTGTCCGAAAAATGCGTGTCAAAGGCGGCAACATGTTGCCAATTACTCGAACCGGACCAGGGCTGCCTTGGCAAACTTGGTAGGTGACACATAGGCGGTAGCGGCCAGGAATGCGTCGACGGCCAATCATCGGGCGGAAGGGGTAAATCGAGCCTGGGATCTAAGTGGGATGGATCGTAAGTTCGTCCAGGGGCTGCGCTCGCCCAACCCCGTCATTGTCACAAGGGTGCGGCTCCCTTAAAGTGACAGCCAGGTGCTGCTCCCTGGCCAGCGGCACCGATGGCACCATTGGGCACGCTCTATAGCGCTACTGTTCGGTTTGAGCGGCACCGATGGCACCATCGGCATGCTGCTCACTCTGGAGGAGCCGCACCCATGTGACATTCAAGGGGTTCGCAGCGGCACTGGGGATCACAGCACAAGTCCCAGTGGTCCCTTGCAGCTCCCGGGTAACACGATCAGAGCGCCGGACCGATCACCCAGGCCCCGACGAACTTCCGGAGCGCCCCACTAAGTCGCGGCTTCCCGCCGCTGCCGGATTGCCAAGAATGTTCGTTATGCCTCGAACGCGGCGCGGATTAAGGTGGAATATCCATGCTGACCGGAAATTAGGGGGTTTTGCGGGCAGGCGGCAGCAGCCGGCGGCGGGTTGTGCCGTCGGCTTGGGGTTAGCGGGTGGTTAGGCGGCGGTGGTCTCCGCGGGGGTGAGGGTGACGGTCAGGCCGAGGGCTTGGAGCTGG
>JAFARZ010000366.1 GCA_019245115.1 Streptosporangiaceae bacterium
ACATAGCGGGCACATGGACCGGCTATTATGCGGAAGGAAAGGGTCCTCTGGAAGAAAAGGTACCGGAAACCGGCGCCCAATCTTCCACGAAACCCCTTTCTTTCCGCGTTGCGCACCGCAGCCACCGCCACATAACGGTCATATCCCGGCAAAACCGGTGCCCGCCCATGAGACGCCGCAAACTCGATTTGTTTGAAGTGTTGCCTATGATACGGAAAAGTTTCCACGAGCCGGAAAACTACCGCACAAATCTGGGAATCCATGCACGGCAAATCCGCAAATTACCGGAAAGCCAGGGCAGTCGGTGGCGGGCGGGCGTCCCGAAGCGGGGTGTGCGAGGGCTGCGGCCGGCAGGCGGAGGATATGCGGGGGCGTGAGGGCAGAGGTCATGCGGGCAGGCGGAGCACACGGGCAGGCGGAGCACACGGGCAGGCGGAGCACGGGCGAGGTTAGCGGTCGCGGGACTGCCAGTCGGAGCGGGTGATCTGGTACATCAGCCATTCGCGGCCGATTTCGGTCAGCTGGCCGGCTTGCGTCCAGCCGGATCGCTGGAACACCGCGCGCATCGGGGCGTTCGCGGGATCCGTCCCGGCTTCGACGACTTCGGCCGCCGCGTGCTCGAACAGCCATCCGGTCAGCAACGCCAGCGCCTCGGTGCCGTAACCCCGCCCGCGGGCCTCGGGAACCAGGCCGATCCCGATGTCAAAGGTGCCGGGCGGCAGCTCACGGCCGGGCGGGACGAATGTCTGGATGCGCCCGATGTGCCTTCCGTCTACGTCGATAGCCAGATCGAGCCAGCCATCCCGCATGTGCCCGGACCGGGCCAGCCGGGCGCGGAAGGCCGCCTCGTCGGCAGGCGGGCCGCCGACCGTCATCGGGTCGGCGGTCAGCATGGCGTGCCACTCCGCATCGATCTCCGCCGGCCGCAGCGGCCGCAACAGCAGCCGCGGCCCGCGGATCCGCACCGGATCCGCGGCCGTCTCCGCCTTGTGCGCGGCCAGGTAGCGGGCGGGGATCTCGCCGCCGCCGTGGACCGGCAGGTCGACGCCGGTCAGGTAGGCGGCCAGCGGCGACGCGAGATACAGGCAGGCACCGGCGACATCGGACGGCAGCGCCATCCGGCCCATCGGGATGACCTGGGCGACCGAGGCGCCACCGTCCGGACCGTAGAACCCGGCCGACCGCTCGGTCATGATCAACCCGGCCGTGATGTGGTTGACCCGGACCTTGGGGGCCCACTCCAGGGCCAGCGCGCGGGTCAGCTGCAGCAGTCCCGCCTTGGCCGCCGCGTAAGGCGCGGACTGCGGCTCGGCCTGGTGCGCCGCCACGCTGCCGATGTTGACGATCACGCCGCCCGAGCCCTGGCCCTGCATGACGGCGTTCGCCGGCTGCGCCACGTAGAAGGGGGCCAGCAGGTTCAGCGCCACGATCTTCTCGACGAAACGCGGCGAGACAGTGGCCGCGTCGGCGGCCGGCGACCCTCCGGCGTTGTTGACCAGCACATCCAGCCGGCCGTACGACTCGACCGCGCGAGCGACCACCCCGGCCGCCTGGTCCGGGTCACGCAGGTCCGCGGCGACGAACAGCATCCCCGACGGCAACGACTCCGGCTCCCCCCGCGCGCAGACCACCACGCGAGCGCCGGCGGACAGGAACGATTCCGCGATGACCCGGCCGATGCCGCGCGTGCCACCGGTAACCAGGACGACGCGGTGGCTGAAGTCGAAAGGCGGCAAGTCCGGGAGCCTTCCCAAGGGGGGCGCGGGGGGAGGGTCCCCCCGCATGGAGGGAATCGGAAAGTGTGGGGAAGCCAGTCAGTACGTTCGTTCTAAAAGTCTTTCGATGATTGTGACATTAGCCTGGCCGCCGCCCTCGCACATTGTCTGCAAGCCGTACCGGCCGCGGGTGCGTTCGAGTTCGTGCAGCAGCGTGGTCATCAGGCGCGCGCCGGTGGCGCCGAGCGGGTGGCCGAGGGCGATCGCGCCGCCGTTCACGTTGACCCGGGCGGGGTCGGCGCCGGTCTCGGCGAGCCAGGCCAGCACGACCGGCGCGAACGCCTCGTTGATCTCGATCAGATCGATGTCGTCCAGCCCCAGACCCGCCCGGGCCAGGCCGAACGAGGTCGCCGGGATCGGCGCGGTCAGCATGAGCAGCGGGTCCGCGCCCCACGCGGACACATGATGAATGCGGGCCCGCGGGGTCAGGCCGTGCGCGCGCAGACCGGTCTCGCTGACGATCAGCAGTGCGGCGGCGGCGTCGGAAAGCTGGCTGGAGGTGGCGGCGGTGACACGACCCTCGGGGAGAAGGGCCGGCAGCGAGCGGATCTTGTCCCAGTCGGGGTGGCGCGGGCCTTCGTCGTTCGTGACGCCCTCGACCGGCTCGATCTCGCGGATGAACCGGCCCTCGGCCTGCGCTCGCAGGGCCTTGTCATGCGAGCCGACCGCGAACTCCTCCATGACCTCGCGTGTAATCGACCATTTCTCCGCGATCGTCTCGGCCGCGTGGAACTGGGACACCGGCGCGTCGCCGTAGCGGGCCCGCCAGCCCTTCGAGCCGCTGAACGGGTCCGCGTGGCCCAGCGGTCCGGCGGCGGTCATCGCGTAGGCGATCGGGATCATGCTCATGCTCTGCACGCCGCCGGCGACCACCACGTCGGCGGTCCCGCTGAGCACGGCCTGGGCGGCGAAATGCACGGCCTGCTGCGACGAGCCGCACTGACGGTCCACGGTGGTGCCAGGAACGTGTTCGGGCAGGCCGGCCGCGAGCCAGGCGGTGCGGGCGATGTCACCGGCCTGCGGGCCGACGGTGTCGACACAGCCGAAGATCACGTCCTCGACCGCGGCCGGGTCCAGGCCGGTGCGGTTCATCAGCGCGGTCAGCGCCGCGGCGCCGAGGTCGGCGGGATGCACCTCGGCCAGGCCGCCGCCACGCTTGCCCACGGGAGTGCGGACCGCGCCCACGATGTACGCTTCGGGCACGACAGAGCTTGCCACAGTCGGTTAGCCTACCAAGCGCTTGCTTCTTAGCGCTAGAGTGGGCTCCATGCGTGATCCGCGAAGCTCGCTCCGCTCGCCGCGGACGATCCCGGCGCTGGTGGAGCGGGCGGCCGCCGAGTTCGGCGACCGGGAGGCGCTGGTCGACGGTGATCTGCGGTGGACGTTCAGCGAGCTGGGCGCGCAGGTATACCGGTGCGCCGGCGCGATGCTGGCTGCCGGTATCGAACCTGGCGACCGGGTGGCGGTGTGGGCGCCGAACGGCCACCGGTTCGTGGTCGCGGCGCTGGGCGCGGTCACGGCGGGCGCGATCCTGGTGCCGGTCAACACCCGGTTCAAGGGAGACGAGGCCGCCTGGATCCTGGGCAAGAGCCGGGCCCGGCTGCTGCTGGTGGAG
This sequence comes from Streptosporangiaceae bacterium, assembly GCA_019245115.1. Classification (GTDB taxonomy): domain Bacteria; phylum Actinomycetota; class Actinomycetes; order Streptosporangiales; family Streptosporangiaceae; genus JAFARZ01. The sequence continues at coordinate 3,391 of JAFARZ010000366.1, forward strand.
AACGGCTTCCTCGGCAACGACTACGTGGCGATGCTGCGCCAAGCGGGATGGGGCCAGGCGGCACCGGAGCCGCCGGCGACAGTCATCATGCCGGGCGAGGACTGGGAGGGATTCCTCGCGACCGGGGTCGGCGCGGATGCGCGGGCGCGGGCCGGACGGGTATCCGAAGACGACATCGCGGACATGTTCTTCACCTCCGGGACGACGGGGCGGCCGAAAGGGGTGCTGGCCGCGCACGGGCAGAACATCCGCGTCTTCGAGGCGTGGGCGGACGGGGTCGGCCTGCAAAGCGGGGACCGGTACCTGATCGTGAACCCCATGTTCCACACGTTCGGCTACAAGGCAGGCGTGCTGGCCTGCCTGCTGCGCGGCGCCACGATGGTGTCGCAGCCGGTGTTCGACGTGACGCGGACGCTGGAGCTGATCGAGGCGGAGAAGATATCGGTGCTGCCCGGCCCGCCGACGCTGTACGCGTCGATCCTCGACCACCCGGCGGCCCGGGACGCCAACCTGGAAAGCCTGCGGCTGGCCGTCACCGGCGCGGCGGTCGTCCCGGTACGGCTCATCGAGCGGATGCAGACCGAGCTGTTCAAGCAGGTGGTCATCGCCTACGGGCTGACCGAAAGCTGCGGCACCGTCACGGTCGGAGACCCGCGCACCAACCCCGAGCTGATGTCGCGCACCGTCGGGGTGGCCATCGAAGGCACCGAGGTGCGGACCGCCGGAACCGGCGAGGTCCTGGTGCGCGGCTACAACGTGATGCGCGGCTACTTCGAGGACCCGGAGGCCACCGCAGCGGCGATCGACGAAGACGGCTGGCTGCACACCGGGGACGTCGGGAGCCTGGACGCGGACGGGAACCTGCGGATCACCGACCGCCTCAAGGACATGTACATAACCGGCGGATTCAACGTCTACCCCGCCGAAGTGGAACAGACCATCGCCCGGCATCCGGCGGTGTCCGAGGCGGCGGTCGTCGGCGTTCCGGATCCGGACGAGCGGCTGGGCGAGGTGGGCCTCGCCTACGTCATCCTCCGGCCGGGGCAGACCGCGACCGAAACCGAGATCATCGGGTTCTGCCGGGAGCGGATGGCCAACTTCAAGGTGCCGCGGGCGGTACGCGTGGTGCGGGAGCTGCCGAGGAACGCGTCCGGCAAAGTGCTCAAGTACCAGCTGCGAAGCCGTCCAGGAAGACCGACGTGATCTCGCCGGCGAGCTTCGCGGGCGGGTCCGGGTGGTGCCAGCGCACCGACAGCCACACCGCGTCGCGGATCAGCCGGTAGAACACGCGCGGGTCGATGTCGTCGCGGAACGCACCGTCGGCGACCCCGCGCTCGATGACCTTCAGCCAGGTTTGCTGGACGTTGGCCGCGGCGGCCAGCACGTCGCCGAACCGCGGCTGCTCGCGCAGGTACTGGAGCTCGTTCTGGTAGATCGCGGTCGCGTTCGGCTGCTCGTTCGCGACGCGCAGCGAGGCCAGCACCAGGTCGTGCAGGGTCTGCGCGGGGGTGGTGCCGTGGTCGAGGACCTCGGCGTACTGGGCCTGGATCGCGTCCAGATAACCGGTGAGGATCTCCTCGACGATGGCATCCTTGGACTCAAAATGGTGGTACAGGCTGCCGGACAGCACGCCGACCGCGTCGGCGATCTCGCGCACGGTGGTGGCGCCGAAGCCCTTGCGGGCGAACATCTCGGCGGCGCTGGCCAGGATCAGACCGCGGCGATCCGGCTGTTCACTCATGGGCCCAGGTTAGCGTATCAAGCGCTTGATAGGTCTTATTGGCAGAACGGCGGTGGTTCAGCGAACTGAGATACGGTGTTGCCACGGTGGCCTATTGTGGGTCGTGGACTGGAGTCTGTTCGGGTGTGCCCGGAAGGGGCACGTCACCTATGAGCCGACCGAACGCGAGCTGCGCGAGCGGCTGACGGCGCAGACGGCGGGCGGTCCGGCCTGGCGGTGCCTGCGTTGCGCGACGTTCGTGGCCGGCCCGCCGCACGGCCGCGGACCCGCCGCCGAGGCGCCGCTGGTCAAGCGGGGCAAGGAACTGCGCAGCGCGCTGATCCTGCGGGTGTTCGCGGTAGAGCGGTTCCTGCGTTTCCTGGTGTTCGGCGCGGCGGCGTACGGGGTCTGGCGGTTCAAATACGACAAGGCCGGCATCCAGCGCGCGTTCAACAACGACCTGCCGGCCATCCGCGCGCTGTACCGGGACTTCGGCTTCAACGTGAACCACTCCAAACTGCTCGGGCTGATCCAGCACTCGTTCACGCTCAACTCGCGGACGATCACCTGGCTGGCCCTCGCGCTGGCCGGGTACGCCCTGATCGAACTGGTCGAAGGCATCGGGCTATGGCTGGAGAAGCGCTGGGGCGAGTACTTCGCGGTCGTGGCCACCTCGGTGTTCCTGCCGTATGAGATCTACGACCTGACGGTGAAGGTCACCTGGCTGCGGGTCGGCGCGCTGGTGGTGAACCTGCTGCTGGTCGTGTACCTGGTGTGGAGCCGCCGGCTGTTCGGCGCGCGCGGGGGCGGCAAGGCCTACGAGGCGCAGCTGCGCGGCGAGTCGGTGATCGAGGTGGAGCAGGCCGCGGCGGCAGCGGCCGCCACCGCTACGCGTCCCGGCGCTTGATCAGCAGCCCGGCGACGATCAGCGCCACGGCCGGCCACGCGATCAGGACCACGAAGGACAGAGCCGGGGAGAAGAAGTTGACGGACGGGTGCGGGTTCACCAGCTGGCTGGCGGCGAGCACCGGGGTGAACCGGCCGATCCGGTGGTTCCACGGCGAGGGCAGGGTGGCGAACAGCAGCGGGAGATAGATCACCGCCGGCAACGCCGCCACCGAGCCCGCCGTGTGCCTGATGATCGCGCCCAGCCCGAGGCCCAGCAGGGTGACGGCACTCAGGCAGAAGCCGCCCGCCAGCACCGCCCTCAGCACCCCAGGCTGCGACAGGGATATGGCGTTGGTACCGCCGGACAGGATCGTCTGGGTCATGAAGAACGCGACGAAAGCCAGCAGCTCACCGACGATGAGCGTGACCGCGCCCGCGACGCCGGCCTTGGCGGCGAGCACCGCCAGCCGCTGCGGCACCGCGGTGAACGTGGTGCGGATCTGGCCGCTGCCGCACTCGGCGGTGAAGGTGAGCAGCCCCAGGATGCCGAGCGCCAGCACCGGGTATTCCAGCCAGGCGAGGAATATCGACGCGACCGGATCGAGCGACAATCCGCCGCCGCCGACATTCGAGTTGGCGATGGCGGTGATGACGCTACCGCCGAGCGCCGTGACGGCCGCGATCAGCAGCGTCCAGTAGGTCGAACGGACCGAGCGGAACTTGGTCCACTCGAACAGGAGCACATCCCGGGTGCGGACCGCGATCGACGGCGCGGTCACGGTCCTGGCTCCAGGCCGGCCCGGTACTCCACGCTGTCCCGGGTGATGTCCATGTAGGCCTCCTCGAGCGAGGCGCGGCGCGGCGTCAGCTCGTGCACGGCGATGCGATGTTCCAGTGCGAGATCCCCGATGGCGGGGGCGTCCATGCCGGTCACCGCGAGACCGCCATCATTGTCGCGGGCCACACCGGCGCCTCGGGCGATGAGCAGTCCGGCGAGCTCATCGGCGCGGGGCGACCTGACCAGGACGTCCTTGCGAGTACTGGACTCCGTCAGCTCGGTCAGGGTGGTGTCGGCGAGCAGCTTGCCGCGCCCGATGATGATCAGCCGGTCGGCGGTCAGCGCCATCTCGCTCATCAGGTGGCTGGAGACGAACACCGTGCGGCCCTCACGGGCCAGCGCCTTGAACAGCTCGCGGAGCCAGTGCACGCCCTCGGGATCCAGTCCGTTGACCGGCTCGTCGAAGATGAGCACGGGCGGATCACCGAGCAGCGCGCCGGCGATACCGAGCCGCTGCTTCATGCCGAGCGAATACCCTTTGACCCGCTTGCGGGCCACGGTCTCAAGGCCGGTGAGCCGCAGTACTTCGGCGACGCGCTGCTTGGCGATCCCGTTGCTGTGCGCGATCGACAGCAGGTGGAACCAGCCGGTCCGCCCGGGATGCATGGCGTTCGCGTCCAGCAGCGACCCGACCTCGCGCAGCGGGCGGACTATCCCCTGATATCGCCGCCCGCCGACGAGCGCCGAGCCGGAGCTGGGCGCGTCGAGCCCGAGAATGACCCGCATGGTGGTGGTCTTGCCCGCGCCGTTAGGCCCCAGGAAACCCGTCACGTGTCCTGGACGGACCATGAAGCTCAGGTCGTCCACCGCGGTGAGGCGGCCGAAGCGCTTGACGAGCCGCTCCACCGCAATCATCCGGCCAGACTAGCGGCTATGCGCTAGATCATGAGGGTTTAGAGCTTTATAACGTGCCACACTCCGCCTTCGTCGTTGCCCTTCGCCTGGCCGGGCATCTTGTCATCGGCGTAGCGGTAGAGCGGATAGCCGTTGAGAGTGACCTGCCGGACCCCACCGGGCCTGATGATGGTCCCGATCTTGCCGGGCAGCATCATCATCATCGCGTCCGGAATCCGGACCGGCGCGACCACCGGCGGCCACTGTGCGGCGCAGCTTCCCGTACACGCCGAAGCTCCGCTGCCCGGCTTGTCCACGGAGTAGTAGTACACGGTCATCCCGTGCGGGTTGGCCAGCACCTTTCCGGCCGTGGTGGTCTCGGACTTCATCAGCCCGCCGGCGGCCGTGGCGGCCGCCATCTTGATGACATGCCACTCGCCGGCCATACCGTTGCCGGTCACCTGGCCGGGCCGCTTGTCGCCGACGTATGTGTACATCGGGTACCCGTTGATGGTGACCTGATGCACGCCGCCCTGCCGGGTGATGGCCCCTATGTTGCCGGGCAGCGTGACTCCGCTGGGCGCCTGGACCGTGCCGGTGAGCGGAGGCCAGGTGGACGCGCAACTGCCGTTGCATGAGGACATGCCGCTGTGCGGCTTGTCTCCGGTGTAGTAGTACAGCGTCATCCCCTGACTGCTGGCCAGGATCGTGCCCGCGCTGGTGGTCTCGGTCTTCAGCGCCCCGCCTTGTGCGGTGGCGCCGGATCCGCTGTTGCCGTAGCCGCCATTGCCATCGCCGCTGCTGCCATAACCATCACCGCCCGACGCGCTGGCGGACGTGCTGCCGCCGGTACCGTAGGCGCCGCCCGCCCCGTTCGAGCCGCCGCCGCACGCCGAGACGGCCAGGACCGCGGCGATCATCGGTACTGCGACCGCGCCGGCCGCACTCCATCGCGGGCTTCGCATCGTGGTTCTCCCTTCGCCGGGTCAAGCCGTAATCAACGTCCTGCTCACTACTACGCATGTTTGCCGCTTTCAGACTGGTCGTGAGGGGTATGTAATGAGGCGGTAACCTCTGCAACCATGAAGGTGAGCCTCCCCGGCGCCGCGGTATTGGTCTGCGGGTGCCTGGCCGCTGGTCTGGTGCTGGCGGCATGCACGTCGCCGTCACCGGCGGCGCGACGGGCGGCGGACGTGGTGACCGATCGGGCCCAGGCATCGGCCGCGGCGAAGGCGGCCGCCAGCCAGGCCGCGGCTCACAAGCTGGCCGTGGCCCGGGAAGCCGCGGCTCGTGCCGCCGCCGCGGCCGCGGCCAGGCCACGGGTCGACCTGACGCAGGTGCGGGCATCGGATGGATCGCTGGTGACCGTCGCTGTTTTCCGTGGGACGGTGCGATACGTCTTGCACGACGGCAGCGGGGACCCGTATGTGCCCCCGGGAATGGTGCGGGCCAGATCCGCCGTCGTGGGAGCGGAACGGCAGCGCCTGGTGGCCGCGTTCAACGGCGGGTTCAAGATGAGCGCCGGCGCGGGCGGGTACGAGCAGGAGGGCCACGTCTTCTACTCGCTGCACGCCGGTCTGGCCAGCCTGGTCATCGACCGGTCGGGTCAGGCCAGGATCGGCGTGTGGGGGCACGGCCTGCCGGTGCCCGGCGAGGACGTCTACAGCGTCCGGCAGAACCTCCAGCCGCTGGTCCTGAACGGCAAGCCCACCGGGGCGGCCTACGACTGGGGGCTGTGGGGCGCGACGCTGGGCGGCGGCGAGTACGTGGCGCGCAGCGCGGTGGGCGAGGATGCCGCCGGGAACCTCATCTACGTGGGAAGCATGTCCACCACGCCGTCCGACCTGGCCCAGGCGCTGGCTCGCGAGGGCGCCCGGACGGCGATGGAACTCGACATCAACCCCGCGTGGGTCCAGCTAGATGTGGCCAGGACACCCGGCGGTACCCTGCACGCCGAGGTCTACGAGCAGCACCGCCCTGCGGATCAGTACCTGTACGGCTGGAGCCGGGACTTCTTCACGGTTGTGGCCCCGAGCTGAGCGGCATCCGTGGAGGGCCGGATGCCGCCAGCCGGCCGGTCCGGCCGTTCCCCACCCTGCCGGCCGGGCCGCCCGGCTGATGTCACTGACAGTAGACGGCGCATGGGGCACTTGACATCCTCAGGATTATGTAGACCTATATGTAAGTCGCCCGCGCACTGACCGTCCCCGAGCTGGGGGATAGCGCTATTGTGTGCCTAAGTGTTACAAAAAAGGATCATTTAGTACGCAGGTCAGCTCCCTGGGGGGAACGAAATCCTAGCGACTTTGCCCCACGAGCCGAACAGCTTCGTCGGCCGCGAGTACGAGCTCGGCGAGCTGCACCGGTTGTTGCGTGGTACGCGTGTGCTGACTCTGTGCGGTCCGGGCGGTATAGGCAAGACACGGCTGGCCTTGCGCATCCTCAACGCGGCCGCCGCCGATTTCCCGGACGGTGTGTCGTTCGTCGAGCTGGCCGACCTCCGCCAGCCGGATCTGGTGGTGTCACGCATCGCGACCGCCGTCGGTGTCACCGAGGAACCGGGCCGCCCGCTGCTGGACACCCTGGCCGACGCGCTGCGCGCGCGCAGGATGCTGCTGGCGATCGACAACTGCGAGCACCTGATCGAGGCGTGCGCGCACGTCTGCCACTATCTGCTCGCCCGCGCGCCCCGGCTGAGGATGCTGACGACCAGCCGTGAGCCGCTGCATGTCGCGGCCGAGACGGTCTGGCAGGTGCGGCCGCTGTCGGTGGCGCCCACCGCGGGGGCCGATGATGTGTTCTCCTATGAGGCGGTCCGGCTGTTCGCCGACCGGGCCGCCGCGTCCGTTCCGGGGTTCGCGGTGGGGCCGGCCAATGCCACCGCGGTCGCGGCGTTGTGCCTCGCGCTGGACGGGATGCCGCTGGCCATCGAACTGGCGGCGGCCCGGGTGCGCGCGCTGTCGGTGGAGGAGATCCGCGATCGGCTGGCGGACCGGTTCGGCCTGCTCACCAGCGGCAACCGGACAGCGCCGGAACGGCAGCGGACCCTGCGCGCCGCCATCGAGTGGAGCCACGAGCTGCTCACCGTTCCCGAGCAGGTACTGCTGCGACGGCTGTCGGTGTTCGCCGGGTGGTCGCTGGAAATGGCCGAGGAGGTGTGCGCCGACGAGGTGATCACGGCCGGGGAGATCCTCGACCTGATGGCCGCGCTGGTGGACAAGTCGCTGGTGGTACGCGAGGCCGAGGTGCTCGGCCAGGCGCGCTACCGGATGCTCGACACGATCCGCGAGTACGCCGCCGCCCGGCTGGCCGAGGCCGGTGAGGCGCCGCTGGTCCGGCGGCGGCTGCGCGACTACAGCGTCCGGGTGGCTGAGCTGAGCCATGCGGTCGGGATGGCCCAGACCCCGGCGCCATGGTCGGCCCGGGTGGACGTGTTCCGCAGGTTCGACGTGGACTACGGCAACGTCGCGCAGGTCCTGAACGGCTGCCTGGCCGACGGCGACGCGGAATCAGGGCTGCGGCTGTGCACCGCGGCCAGGCCATGCTGGCTGGTACGAGGCAGCTACGCCGAAGGCGCTGGCTGGATAGACGCCTTCCTGCGGATGGACGCGCCCGGGATACCACCGGCCGTCCGCGGCGCCGCGCTGATCGGCAAGGCGCAGCTGTGCATGTCGCGGGATCCGGCCTCGGCCGAGCCGGACGCGGTCGCCGGGCTGGTGCTGTGCCGGACCGCGGGCGACCAGTTCTGGACGGCCGCCGCGCTGAACCTGCTCAGCGAGATCGCCCTGCACACCGGACGCCCCGACGAAGCAGCGGCCCTGGCTGGCGAAGCGCTCTCGATAGCGCGCATGGCCGGCGACGCCTGGAACGAGGGATACGCGCTGGGCACCGAGGCGGCGGTCGCCGGGGTGCGCGGCAAGCTGCGTGAAGCACAGCAACTCGCCGACGCCGCGATCGGCATCATGCGAGACATCGACCAGCAGTGGGGCGTCGCCCGGACCCTGCTGGGCCTCGGCGATCTGGCCCGTCTGCGCGGCGACCCCGACAACGCCAGCCGCCACTACCTCCAGGCACTGCCCATCCTGCGGGAAGTCGACGCGCGCCCGGAAACCGCGCGCTGCCTGGCGGGCCTCGGCCGGGTGGCCATCGACCTCGGCTCGTTCGACCTGGCCCGCGAGCACCTCAGCGACAGCCTGCGGCTGTGTGATCGCACCGGCGCGAGGATCGGCGTGGCGCGCGGACTGGCGTCCTTCGCCGGTCTCGCGCTGGCGGAGGGGCGGCCGGAACTGGCGGTGCGGCTGATCGCCGCGGCGAGCGCGCTGCGGGAGGTGGCCGGCCTGCGCGCGCTGCCGGGCGCCCAGACCGAGCGGTACCTGGCCGCGGCCCGTCACCTCGGCGAACCTGTCGTCGCCCGGCTGTGGGCGCAGGGCCGGGCGATGAGCGCCGATCAGGCGGTCAAGCTAGCCCTGGAGACCCCGATCGCATCGGTGGAATCCAGCTCCAGAAGCGAGGATGAGACGACCGATGCGGTCGTGCCCGCGATCGCGGGGTCGCTGACGCCGCGGGAGCGGGAGATCGTCGCACTGATCGCCAGCGGACGCAGCAACAAGGCCATCGCCGCGGAACTCGTGATCAGCCCGGCCACCGCCGCGCGGCACGTGGCCAACATCCTCGCCAAGCTCGGGTTCAGCTCACGATCCCAGGTCGCGGCGTGGGCGGCTGGCAAGCACCTCGACCGCATCCAGCCGCCAGGCGGCCGCCGACGTTGATCTGACGTCGCGCGTCACCCGCGCAACTGTTCAACGTTGGCGTCAGCGATCCGATTCGGATCCTTGTTCGGATGGATGTGGCAGCCACCCGGTTATAACCGGGTGGCTGCCACATCCATCTAGTCGCGGTCCGGGCGCGCCCTGATGCAGGCGGGATAAGCCGGCCCGCGGCGATCCCGGGGGTTACACGGCCAGGAGGCCGTGGTACCACCGCCGTTCATTGTAAAGCTCGTTTGACTTTTGGGTGGGTGTCAAGCATGCTTGTCAGTGACAAGGGTGCCTGACAGAGGGCGGATCATCATGAAGTGGTGGTATCTGGTCACCGGGCTCGTCGCGGCGTTCGTCGCGGGCAGCGCGATCGCGCTGGCGATCAGGCAGGGCAGCTGGGGGCCGGTGGTCTCCGTGGCATGGCTTCCGGCGGTGTTCGCGGGGGTGCGGCCAGGCTCGTCACGGCGGTGCGTGTCCCTGTGCCCGCGCTTTTCCCGTCGGCGTGCGCCGGTCCGGTGAGCTGCCGGGCCGGATGAAGAACATCGTGCGCGAACTGCGGACGCAGCGGGGGCTGGCCCAGGGGCAGCTGGCCCAGGCGATGGGGGTGTCCCGGCAGACGATCAACTCGATCGAGAACGATCGGTACACCCCTTCGCTTCCGCTGGCCATCGCACTGGCCCGGTACTTCGGCGTCACGGTCGAGGAGATGTTCGACGATGAAGGTTTGTAGCCAGGCGGTCATGCGCTCGAAGTGGTTCCTGCCGGCCACCAGCGTCACCCTCGGCGTGGTCGCGCTGGCAGCGTTCTGGCTGGGCGGCCACCCGGGCGAGGGAGTCTACGGGCTTGTGGTCATGACCGGCTTCGGGGCGTTCGTCCTGTTCGCCGGGCGCAGCGAAACCATCCGGGGGCTGCGGGGCGACGGCCGGGACGAGCGGTTCGCCCAGATCGACCTGCGGGCCACAGCGGTGGCCGGGCTCGCGCTGATCGTCACCTTGATCGTGGCGTGGCTGACCGAGGTCGCGCGCGGCCACAGCGGAAGTCCGTATGACTGGCTGGGCGGCATCGGCGGCCTCGCCTACATGCTCGCCACCGCGTACTTCCGGTGGCGCGGGTAGTGTCCTGGCGGCACCAAGGGAGCCCTAAGCTCTGGGCATGGACGTGGTGCGGATCGGCATACTCGGGACGGCGCGGATCATTGAGAAGGCGCTGATCCGAGCGGCGGGGAACGTTCCCGAGGTGACAGTGGCCGCCGTGGCCGCGCGGGACGGGACCCGAGCCGAGGCGTTCGCGCTGCGGCATGGGATTCCGCTGGCTTACGGTTCCTACGACGAACTTGTGGCCGACCCGAGCATTGACGCGATATACAACCCGCTGCCCAATTCACTGCACGGTCCGTGGACGCTGCAAGCCATCACCGCCGGAAAGCACGTATTGTGCGAGAAGCCGTTCACGTCGAACGAGGCGGAGGCGGCGCTGGTGGCGGAGGCGGCAGGCACCTCGGGCCTGGTGGTCATGGAGGCCATGCACTACCGGTACCACCCGCTGATCCGCCGGCTGCGCGAGGTGGTGCGGACGCTCGGAGCCATACAGCACATCCAGTGCTGGACGAATTTCGTTATCGAGGATCCACGAGACATCCGGTACGACTACGCGCTCGGCGGCGGGGCGCTCATGGACGGCGGCTGTTACGCGCTTGACTGTATGCGGCTGCTGACTGACTCCGGGGGCGGGGGCGGCTCCGGCGGCTCCGGCGGCTCCGCGGGCGGGGGCGGGGGCGGCTCCGGCGGCGAGGAGCCGTCGGTGACCGCGGCGCTCGCCGATCCGCTGCCAGACGGGCTCGTCGACCGGAGCATGGCGGCACGGCTGGCGTTTCCCGGCGGCGCCACCGGCTGGTTCGAGTCGGCCTACACCCGGGACGGCGAGTTCCGCGCCGACGTACATGTCACGTGCGAGCACGGGACCGCCTGGGTGCGCAACTTCATCATGGCGCACGCGGGACATCTGGCCGTCCGCGGAGACGGGGCGGTTCCCGGCGATGCGGCCGGCGAAGGCGCTCACGGCGATGCGGTCGGCGAGTCACCGGGCATAGACGGGGCCGTCACGGGTGGGAGCGGGGACAGCAGCTACACGTGGCAACTGCGTGCCTTCGTTCATGCGGTGAAGGCCGGGGCATCGGTGGAGACCTCGGCCGCGCACGCGGTTACCACCATGCGACTCATCGACAGCGTCTACCGGGAGGCCGGCCTGCCGCCTCGATGAAAGGGCTCGATGAACGGCGGCGGGGTCGATGAACGGGCCTGTCTAGCCTTGGAGCCTGGGGAGCCCTACTCGCAGCGGACTCCCAGTCTCGCAACATCCGGAAATCGCCGATATGTCCGCTATGGTGGTGGCGGAGCGGCTGAGGGAAAGGATGCTGGAGGCGACTGAGGAATGAGGGAAGAACTAGCCGGTGCCACGTGGCGCAAAGCAAAGGCCAGCGGTCCCAACGGCGGTCAGTGCGTCGAGGTCGGGATCACCCCAGCCCGGCGGGTCGTGGGTGTTCGCGACAGCAAGAACCGAGATGGCGGAGCGCTCGTCGTTTCCGCGGAAGCATGGCGAGCGTTTCTCGCGATGGTGGTCGCAGACGAGGGGTAGCAAAACCGATATCTAACGTTTTACCGAGCGTTTTGGGGAGAACGGGGCGGGGCGGCGTCCGCGGGGTGTTCGCGGGGCGGGCGCCGCGGGATTTAGTGGGCCTTCCAGTATTAAGCCGAGTTTCCGGCGTGAACGTGAACGTGAACGTGAACGTGAACGTGAACGAGCACGCGAACGCCCGCCGGTTTTGCGGGGAACGCCTGCCGGTTTCGCGGGGATATGGCCCGATATGCGGAGGTAGTCGCGCTGGGCAACGCGGAAGAAAAGGGCTCCGCGGAGGAAAGTGCGCCGGTTTCCGGCGCCTTTTCTTCCAGAAGACCCCTATCTTCCACGAAATGACTAGCCGATGTGCCCGCTATGCGGCGATACGCGCAAATTCCTCAGGTGGGGCGCGGCATTCCAGCGAAGGCGGAATGACCCATTTGCGTATTCGGCGGTTCGGCGAGTGATTTGTTCCGTTCATTCTCGCCGCGAGAGCGCGTCGTTATAAGTCATGAAATATCGGGCACGACGTACGGGGCGCTTCGCGGGACCACGGCGCAGGGTTGTGGGGTGAGTTAGACCGGTGGGGGGAGTTCGGGGGGAGCCGCGGGAGATCAGGGTGATGGGGTGGGTTAGATGGGTGGGGGGAGTTCGGGGGAGCCGCGGGAGATCAGGGTGGTTAGGTGGGTTAGACCGGATGGGGGGAGTTCGCCGGAGCCGCGAGGGATCAGGGTGGTGGGGAGCTCTATGGTCTCAGGGGGGCCGTGGTAGCCGTTCAGGCGGCGGAACAGCATTTCGGCGGCGATGCGGCCTAGTTCGCCGGTGTTCTGGGCCACGACCGTGACGCCGGGTTCCAGCAGGTCGGCCAGTTCCAGGTCGTCGAAGCCGACCAGGGCGACCGATGCGCGAGCGGAACGGAGTTCGCGCAGGGCCAGGGCGGTTACCCGGTTGTTGCCGCAGAATACGGCGGTCACCGGCGCGGTGCCCAATTGGCCTGGGCCGCCGGCCGCGGCGCCGAATTGGCCTGGGCCTCCGGCCGCGGCGCCGAATTGGCCTGGGCCTCCGGCCGCGGCGCCCAATTGGCCTGGGCCTCCGGCCGCGGCGCCCAATTGGCCTGGGCCTCCGGCCGCGGCGCCGGTCAGCATACGGTCCAGCGCGGCACCAACGCCGGAAGGGCTGGGGCTGGCCATGGTTATCCAGGAGTCGGCGACCGCAAGGCCGGCCGCGGCCATGGCGTCGCGGTAACCCTGGTGCCGCTGCGCGGCGGTGTAGATGCGCGAGTCGTCACCGATGAAGCCGATCCGGCGGTGCCCGTTGCCAATCAGGTGAGCCACCCCGGACGCGGCGCCGTCCCGGTTGCCGGTCAGCACGGTGTCCGCCTCGATCAGGCGCGGCGGCCGATCCACGAACACCACCGCGCAGCCGTGGGCGATCTCCGGCTCGAGGTAGGTGTGATCCCGCGAGGCCGGGATGATGATCAGGCCATCCACCCGGCGCGCGCAGAAGGCCAGGGCGAGAGTCCGCTCGCGGTCAGGATCCTCGTCACTGGAGCCGGTGATCAGCAGGGCGTGATGGCGCGCCGCCACATCCTCGACGGCCCGGGACAGTGTGGCATAGAACGGATCGCCGATGTTCTCCAGGATCAGGCCTATCGAGGCGGTCTGACCCCGGCGCAGCACCCGGGCGCCATCATTGCGCCGGTAGCCCAGTTCCGTGATCGACTGCTGGACCCGCTCGGCCATCTGCGGGCGGACGCCCGGCTCACCGTTGACCACCCGGGACACGGTCTTCACAGCGACACGGGCGTGCTGAGCCACGTCTCGCATGGTAGGCCGTGTCCCGTGGGTGGTCATGTCATCTAACCCCGCTAAAGGATCAAGCGGCTGATATCGCGAAGATACCGATAGAGCCGTTGTTGACAGTGGCAGGCAGTGTAATGCTGGCCACCGTCTTGGAGCTATCGATCGGGATCGTCGCGGTGAACAGATAGGTGTTGATCGTCTGCTTCGTGCCATCGGTGGCGTTGCGGTACGGGAGGGTGGCGACGGTAACGTTGCCGAACTGGGGCGAGCCGCTGCCCCCGCCCAGCGTCCAGTCGGTCATGCCGAGGGTGGCCGTGGCTGTCGTGCCGTCGGTGTAGGTCACCGTTACCGTGCCCGACGCGCCGGTGGTGCCGGCGTTGACGGCGCTGCCAAGCAACCCGATGTTCTTGGCGCCGCTTGGCGCCGTGATGGCGATCGTCTGGCCCGACGCCTCGACCGCGTCCGGCTGGCTGGCCGTGGCACTGGGCATCGTATAGGTGATTCCGCCGGAGGTGACGGTAGCACCTGGTCCGAGCCCAGCCGCGGTCAGCGCCTGCTCCGAATAACTGAACCCGTCGCCGTCGTAGTTGGCGGTCGTCGGGGCGCCGTCATCGCTGATACCGGTCACGTTGTAGTAGGGCGCCAGATCGCCTGGCTTGGCGATCACGACGCTCAGCTGGACCGGGATCACGCTGCCCGACGGGCTGGTGAATGTTATGGGAACCGAGTAGTCCCCGTCGGTGCTGCCGGCCGTGACACTGAGGCTGACGCTGGCCGAACCGCTGGCTGGGACGGACAGCGTGCCGGAGGATGGCGTCACCGTCACGCCGGCCGGCGGACTGGCCGTCCAGCCCACTGTCTGGGCGTTCGCCAGGGACTGGAGGTTCAGGTTCACGGTGGCCGACGCACCGGGTGTGAGGTAGACCGTCCCGGAGCTAAGTGACGCCGATGCGGCGAAGGTCGGGCCGTAGGACGGCGGCGCGTCCGCGGCGGCACTCCCCCACGAGGTGGGAGACGTACCCAGCGTCCAGTCAAGCGTGGCGCCCTTGCTCAGCGTGGAGAACGGGACGTAAAGCTTGCTGTCCGCCGCACCGTTGATCTTCAGCGAGTCCACGTAGTACGTGGTGGGCGACGCGCCGGGAGCGTTGATCGTGATCGTCTTCCCGCTCGGCAAAGTGATCACAGCGTGCGGGAACCCGGGACTGCTGAACACGAGCGTGTCCGTACCGGAGTTCTCCGGGTACATGCCGAGCATCTCCCAGATGAACGTGGAGCTGTTAGCGCCGAGGTCGTCATTGTTGTTCAGGCCGGACGGGCCGGGCAGGTACATGCCATTGCGGATGTTGTTCACCGCCTGCTGGGTGCCCGCCGGGTCGCCGGCGTAGTCCAGCGCGTTCTGCTCACCGAAGTCGAACTCGTTGGTGAGCTGGGCGAACATGCCGAAGCCGTTCGGCTCGGACAGGTACTTCTGGAGCGCCGGCACCACCTTGGCGTTGCCGCCGAGCAGCGAGAACAGGCCCGGGTAATCGTTGGGCACGTTCCACAGGTACTCGTAAGCGTCGCCCTCGACGTAGTGGGCGGTGGTGGTCGGGCTGATGCCGGCCACGAACGCCCCGCTGGAGTTCCGCGGGTTGAGCAGGCCGTTGGCCCCGTTGAACACGTTCACCCAGTTGTTGGCCCGGTTCTGGAGCATGGTGGCGTCGGCGGTGTCACCGAGCGCCTTCGCGAACTGGGACAGGGCAAGGTCCTCGGAGTCGTACTCCAGCAGGGTCGGTACATAGCCGTGCGGGTTGCAGCAGCCGTAGCTGCCGTCCTCGGGCAGGTAGCCGTACTTCTGCTCGAGCGCCTCACCGGGCCGCACGTCGTTGACGGTGGTGGCCTGTTTGATCATGTCGGTCAGCGCTTCGCTGAGGTTGAAGCTCCGCGCGCCGAACGCGTAGGAGTCGGCGATGATCGACTGTGACGGGTCTCCGACCATGACGTAGTTGTTCAGGTTCAGGTAGCCCCACTGCTGCAGCAGGCCGTCCTCGGCGTAGTAGTTCAGCTGCGATTGTGCCTGGTCGCTGGCTTGTGCTGGCGCCAGCATGGCCTGGAGCTGAGCCAGCGAGTGATACGTGTCCCAGCCGGAGTAGATCCCGTACTGGTTCTTCTGGCCCGGGCTGAGCGTGTGGGTTTTACCGTCGGCGCCGGTGAACTGGCCGTTCACGTCGCTGGTGATGTTGGGCTGCATGAAGTCCTTGTACAGCAGGCTGTAGAACTGCTGGGTCTGCGCATACGACCCGCCGGAGACCTTGATCTCGCCGAGCAGGCGATTCCAGCTGTTCTGCGCGGCGGTCTTGACGGTGTTGAAGTTCCAGCCGGGGTTCTCGGTCTGCCAGTTCTGCTTGGCGTTGGCGGCGGACACGTAGGAGATGCCGACCTTGGCCTGGATCGTCTGGGTGGAACTGGTGTCGAAGGTCAGGAACACGGCGTCCGGGTTGGTCTGGCCGGACTGGGTGATGACCTGGGACGCGGTGAACGGCTGGCTGAACGTGATGTCGAAGTAGACGGTGTAGAGCTGGGTCTGGCCGTCGTTGACCTTCTCACCGCAGAACTGACCGCTGGTGTCCGAGCCCATGACCTCGTTGTTGCCGACCACCGTGGCGGTGGACGCGGTGTCACCGTTCTGGCTGCCCATCAGCTTGATCAGGAAGTCAGCGGCGGTGGTCTTCGGGAACGTGAAGTCGCCCATGGCGCTGTGCGGCGTCTCGGCGAACTGCGAGGTGATCGTGTCGGGCAGGTTGCTCTGTGCGGAGTAGTAGCCGGCCTGCGCCACCTCACCGGTGTTGGTGAACGAGGTGGTGGCCTGGCTCGGGTCGCCGCTCGGCAGCGATCCGGTCATCGGCAGGATCGGCACGTCGCCCGCGGCGCCGCAGCCGGGGCCGGATATGTGGGTCAGGCTGTAGCCCCACAGCGATTCGTCGCCGTACTGGTAGCCGCCGCCGGCGTTGTAGGTCGGCATGGTGTCGGGACTCCACTGGACCATGCCGAACGGCACGTCCGCGCCCGGGAACGTGTTACCGCCGCTGCTTGTCCACGTGCGGGTGTCCACCAGCGTCGCGGGGTTGCTGACCGTCGACAACGTGGACTTGTTGTTCGCGCCGGCCGGAAGCCGGGGCGAGCTGAGCGCGGGCGGACACGAGGCCACCCGGCCGTTCGCGCCCTTTGCGCAGCTCACCGGGGGTGATTTCGCCCCGGCGAGTTTGACCGTCGCACCGGCGGAGCCCGGCTCCGCCGCACCGGCGGAGCCCGGCGGGGGGCTTGCTGTCGGACTCGGACTGGGGCTTGGTGTCGCGGCCCGAGCCGCGGCGCCCCCGACTGAGGGGATCACGGCGACGAGGATCGCGGCGATGGCCAGGATCATCCAGCCGGTTCTACGGGTGATGCCAGCGTGCTGCCTGGTGCGCATGTGGAGTCCTCCTAACACTGCGCATGGGAACCAGCGCGTGAAACGCTACGTAGCCTTTCGTTGGGCTTTGCGCTATGACAACGATGTCAACTCGGAATCCGAGCGAAGTCAACCATTGAAGAAACGAATTATGGCGATATTTCACATTAAAGAACAGATTCGAACGGCACTAAGGTGCGGCTCTGCGCGATCGGCCTCACTGTCGACTATCACGGACTGACCGGCAGCGGCGACGATGGCGCCATCGAGTTCGCTGGGCCGGACCCGCGGGGTTCCGGGGTCGTCCCCCCGGGCCAGCCCTGCGAACACCCACCGACATGAATGGCGCCATCGATACGCCTAGGAGGCGGAAGCGAGCGGGCGCGGGCGCGCGGGGCGGGAGCGGGAGCGCGGGCGCGCGGGGCGGACGCGGGCGGGAACGGGGGCGCGGCGGCGAGCGAAGCGAGCTTCGCCGATCGTCAGGCCCGCGAAGGCCCGAGGGGCCTTCCGGCTGGGCGATACTGCGGACGGAAGCGTCGCAGGCGGGGGGTCTGGGGGGTTGGTTTATACCCCCCAGAAGATCAAGCCGGGTCGCGCTCTATGGGGCAGGTCATGCACCGCGGGCCGCCGCGGCCGCGGCCCAGCTCGCTGCCCGCGATCGTGACCACCTCGATGCCGTGACTGCGCAGCATGGTGTTCGTGGCCACATTGCGCTCGTAACCGACGATGACACCGGGAGCGACCGCCAGGTAGTTGTTGCCGTCGTCCCATTGCTCGCGCTCGGCCGCCCTGACGTCCTCGTTCGTGCTGAGCAGGGTCACCTTGCCGACGTCAAGGACCTCCGCCACCTTGTCCCACAAGCTGTCGTTGCCGCGCACCGTGAGCTCGCCATCGCCGTCCCCTGGGGTGAGCGTCCATGATCGCAGTCCCGGGTCCAGATAGGGATACAGCACGAAGGTGCCGACGTCGATCATGGTCAGCACGGTGTCCAGGTGCATCATGGCGCGGGTGGCCGGCAGCTCGATCGCGATCACCACGCTCACATGCCCGCGGAACAGCTCCCGGGCGAGCAGTTCGACCGCCATCGGGGTGGTCCGCTCCCCCATACCGATCATCACCGCGCCGTTGCCCAGCACATGCACGTCACCGCCTTCGATGCTGGCGGGCTGGTGGCTGTCGTACTCGTCGCGGGTATAGAAAACGAACCGCTCGGTCGCGAACATCGGGTGGTACCGGTAGATCGCCCGGCTGTGCAGCGTCTCGCGCTGGCGGGCCGGCTTGGCCATCGGATTCACCGACACGCCGCCGTACACCCAGCAGGAGGCGTCCCGCTGATAGAGATGGTTGGGCAGCGGCGGCAGCACGAAGTCATCCGCGTGCAGCACGTCCCAGGTCAGGCTGTGTGGCCGGGCCGGATGCAGGTCGGCCTTCAGCACGCCACCGATCAGGAACTCGGCCAGCGCCACGCCGTCCAGGTCCTCGAACAGCGCGCGTACCGGCGCGGCCATGCTCGGTCCCAGAATCTGGGGAGTGCAGACGCGGTCCAGGATGAAGGCGCGACCCTCGGGCATCTGGAGGGTCTCGGCCAGTAGCTGCGCGAAGTAATGCACGCGCACGCCCTTGTCCCGCAGCACCTGCGCGAACGCGTCGTGTTCCTCCTTGGCCCGCCTGGCCCACAGCACGTCGTCGAACAGCAGCTCATCGACGTTTCGCGGGGTCAGCCGGGACAGTTCCAGCCCCGGCCGGTGCACGATAACCTGCCGAAGCTGTCCCACCTCGGACTGAACGCTGAACGACACAGGAAGAACACTACGCCAACCTCAAGACCCTGGATTTATAACAAACGGCGGTGGCTCGACGACTGGGGACGTTGAACCACCGCCGTTCGTCGAAAAGGGTCTTTAAAATGCGCGTGGCCAGACCGTCGAGAACCACGTCGAGACCGTAGGCGAACTTGTCGTCGCGGACCTTGGCTGGGTCTTCGGGCGGCGCGGAGGTAAGACGGTACGCAGCGCTTCGGTGGGCGACAGGCGGGCGGCCCGGGTGGCCGGATAGAGACCGGCGATCCCCCCGATGACAACGGCGACGGCCAGTCCGCCCCACAGGCCGATCGACGGTATGAACAGCGTCCAGTGCCGGCTTGCGGCCACGGCGGCGGTGATACCCGCTCCGGCGGCCAGCCCGGCCGCGCCGCCGAGGCCTGCGAGGATCACCGCCTCGGTCAGGAACTGCGCGGCGATATGGATCCTCGCGGCGCCCAGTGCCCTGCGCAGGCCGATCTCGGTGCGGCGCTCGAGTACCGCGATCACCATGACGTTGGCGATCCCGATGCCGCCGACGAGCAGGGCGACGGCGCCCAGGCCGAGAAACAAAGTGGTGGACGCGGCGGCGACCGCTACCCGGGCGGTAAGCGCGGCCGACGGCTGGCTAACCGCTACGTCGCGCCGCCTGGTATCCGAGGACGGTGACCGGGTAACGGCTGGTGGCGGCGTTGAGGAAGCTGCCCTGGCGGAGCGTCGCACCGAGGACGGTCAGCAGCGAGGGGTCGGCCGCCCGGGCGGCCAGGCCGCCGGTGTCGACGACGGGGACCTTGCCGGTCCGGTACACCCGGGCGCTGACCAGTATCGCCGTTGGGGCGGCCTGCGCCACGCCAGAGACGCTGTCGGTCACCGAAGAGACCGTGAAAAGCCACGTGTCCAGCATCCTGGCCAAGACGGGCCTCGCCGACCGTACTCAGGCGGCCATCTTCGCCCTCAAACAGCACCTGGTCCCGCTCGACCAGGCCCTCGGCCCGTTATTCGGGGTCGGGGGGGATAGTGGTGTCGGCGGAGGCGGCGCCATTGGCCTGGGCGGGGTTGTCGGGAACCGGTGCGTCGATGGCCGGGGAAAGTCCGGCATCGAGCACCGGAGAGACACCGGCGGCATCGAGGACCGCGCTGATGTTCAGGCCTTCGGCCGACGTCACGGCCGCGCTCGGCTCATGGGCGGGTTCGCGCTTGTCCTTGGGTCGATCGCGCCGGTCCCTGGGCCGGCCGGATTCCTCGGACGCCTGGTCCGGGCTGAAGGCATTCGTCACCATCTTGAGCGCGGTCGTGACCTCGCTGGGGATGACCCAGAACGTGTTGCCCGCACCCTGGGCCAGCTGCGGCAGCGTCTGGAGATACTGGTAGGCGAGCAGCTTGGGGTCGGGGTCGTTGTCGTGCACGGCCTGGAAGACCTGCTCGATCGCCTGCGCCTGCCCCTCGGCACGCAGGATGGCGGCCTGCTTGGCACCTTCGGCGGTGAGGATGGCGCTTTGCTTCTCGCCCTCGGCGGTCAGGATCTTGGACTGCCGTACACCCTCGGCGGTGAGGATCGCGGCGCGCTTCTCCCGCTCGGCGCGCATCTGCTTCTCCATCGCATCCTTGACGGACTTCGGCGGGTCGATGGCCTTGATCTCCACCCGGGTGACCCGGATGCCCCATTTGCCGGACGCGTCGTCGAGCACGGTACGCAGCGCGTTGTTGATCTTGTCGCGGGAGGTGAGCGTCTGCTCCAGGTCCATGGTGCCGATCACGCTGCGGAGCACGGTGGCGGTGAGCTGCTCGATGGCCAAGATGTAGTTGGTGATCTCGTAGTCGGCCGCGCGCGGGTCGGTGACCTGGAAGAACAGCACGGTGTTGATCAGCACTACGAGGTTATCCTCGGTGATCACCGGCTGGCCATCGAACGAGACCACCTGCTCGCGGAGGTCGATCTCCTTTTTCACCCGATCGATGAAGGGGACGATGAAGTTCATCCCCGGCTCCAGCGTCTTCGAATACCGGCCGAACCGCTCGACATTGCGCGCACGGGCCTGCGGCACGATGCGTACCGAACGGATGACCGTGATCACGACGAGCAGGGCGACGACCGCGGCGATGATGGCTGACGCCAACTCCATGGCTACTCCCGGGGATAGACGAGCGCGGTGGCACCCTTGATCTGCATGACGTCGACCTTGGTGCCAACCGGGATCACCAGCGACTCGTCGTAGGGGCGCGAGGACCACTCCTCGCCGTCGATGCGAACGCGTCCACTGTGCTCACTGACTTCTTGGGTGACGACCGCGGACCGGCCGACGAGGGCGGCAACTCCGGTGCGGAGTTGAGGCGGCTGTTTGACGTGCTTGATCGCGATCGGGCGGACGAAGCCTAGCCCGGCGACGGCCGCGGCTACGAACGCGGCCAACTGGAACGGAACACCGATGTGGAACGTCCCGACCACGGCCGCGACCACCGCCGCGACCGCTATAAGGCCGAAAGCCAACGTCGTGGTCAGGAGTTCGGCAACGCCGAGTACGGCTGCCACGATCAGCCATACGATCCAGGACACCATGGCCGCTCCGCGGGATTCTGCTTATCTGACTGTAACTCCGCCCGCGTATCGTTCGCATCACGACACTGGCGCGTACTGAACAAGTAGGCTTCAATTACATACTGTAACTGACGGGGTGCTCGGCCGGAGACCACCGGCACATGGATCTATTCAAACGGTGACAATTGCCCATCTCGGCCCTGTTCGGGATTTCACCCGACCTACACTCATGAGGTAAGGGCCGTGTGCGGTCTGAACGAGCAGGGGCCAGGAGGTACCTGGTGGAACGTGGCGAGTCCGGTGCTGGCCGCGACGCGTACGGCCAAGCCAGGCGCCGCGGGAACCCGCGTAGCAGGCCGGGGACCAGCGACTATGACCGGGACGGGGATGGCGGGCGCGGGTACTTCGGGGACGGCCGCCAGCCACGCGATGAGAATTTCAATGCCTTCAGGCCGCCGCGCCGCGGCGAGCAGGACGGCGCGGACGGCGATTACAGCCAGTTGCCACGTCGGCCACCGGAGCCGCCGCCACGTCCGTCGAGATTCCGGCCGGGCCGGGGACGGCTTCGCCAGCCGGGTGCGCGGCAGCCGAACCGCCAGTCCGCGAACGGCGGTCCCGGCAGCGGAGTCCTCGGCGACAGCAGCCTGCTGAACGATCGACCGGGGAACAGCGAACTCAGGAACGGCGGCTACCCGCGCGACCGGTTCGCCAACGGCACGCCGCCGAGCGGCGCGTCACCGGACGGCCGACGTCCGAACGGCGGCCCACCGGGCGGTGCGCCGATGGGCGGTCGACGTCCGAACGGCCGCCCGGTAAACGGCGGCCCCGGATACGATGGGCCGCCGGACGAGATGGCCGCCAACGGCGGCCCCTGGACAGGGTGGTCGCCAGGTGCGGGCGATGGACGTCGAGCCGACGGCCGACCGCCTGGTTTCGGCCCCCGCTATCCAGCCGGTGGTTCTCGCAACCAGCCCAGCGCCGGCCGGGTGCCCCCCGCGCCGGGCCGCCAGTACCTGGCATCGAACGGCCGCCGCGTCCCGCCACGCGCCGACCGCCTGTTCCGCACCCCCACTCCGCCGAATGCCTACCAGCCGCCGCCAGGCCGCGGCGCACCAGGCTCCGGAGCACCTGGAACCGGCATGCCCCAGACCGGCGTACCTGGGCCTGGAATGCCAGGACGTGGCGGCCCCGGAGCCGACATGCCGGGGCCGGGAGGCCCAGGCCATTTCAGCACCGCGGCCGGAGGCCCAGGCCAGTTCGGCACCGCGGCCGGATACCCGCCGGGCGGGGCCCGGCCCGGGGCGGGACATCGCCGGTCCAGCGCTCCTCCACCGCGGCCCCGATATGGAGAGCAGACACCAGCAGAGGAGCAACACGAGCCGGCGGTCAACGGGCAGGTGATCCGGCAGCGTGACAACGCCCTACCCGAACCCGACCAGATCAGCGCCTCGCAGCCGATAGCCGCGATCGCGCCGGACGGGCTCGATTCGTTTGCCCGGGATCTGCGCGCGCTGCGCGCGAAGGCGGAACTCGATCTCCCGGATATGGCCGAGAAGTCGCACTACACGATGAAGACCCTCGCTTCCGCGGCCGGAGGCCTGCGCTTGCCCACGCTGCCGGTCGCGGTCGCTTATGTGCGGGCCTGTGGCGGCGACGTGGCCGAATGGGAAGACCGCTGGCACAAGCTGGCCGAGAAGATCACCGCCGAGGCGGTCAAGAAGCAGGGCGACAGCGAGGAGCCTCCCGAGCCAGCCGAGGCGTCCGAGGCCCAATCGGCGCCAGGCCTGTCACAGCCGCCGGAACCACAGCAACCAGGCCAGCCCACCGGGCATGACGAGGTGTACGTCATCACTTCGGCCAAACCGCGTTCGGCCGACCCGCAGGGGAACGAACACCTCAGAAGCTGGTGAAACGCGTCCGGAACGGAATGCCGCGCCGCTGAAGTACCGCATTCAGGTCAGACCGGACGGGTCCCGAGGTGGATCCGCGGCTGGCTCGCGTGCCTCCCGATTGCCAGCATTCCGGAATAACGCGCGTTTGCGGCATACCGACCATGCCGTCTTCGCTGAGAATGCCGCGTCGGCCTGGGGGAACTTACGCATATCACCCCATATCAAACACGCGACCCAGCCACCTTGCGGAAATTAGGAGCCCTGCGGAATAAAGGGCGCCGGAAACCGGCCCCTTTATTCCGCGAGGCTCTCTTCTTCCACGTCGTCCATCGCAACCGCCTCCACGAAACGGCCATATCCCAGCAAACCCGACGGCCACTCATGACACGCCGAGATTTGAAAGCGTTACAACCGGAGGGAAACCGCCCGCGACCATCGCTGCCATTGCCGAAATGCTGAAATATCCGACATGGGAGGGCGGGGTGGCGAGGAAGACCGCGGGAGACGCGACGCGGTGGGGTGGGGTGGGGTGGGGTGGGGCTTCGGGTTGGCGCGTACCCGGGTCTGGAGGGCTGGTAGCGGGCGTTCCGGGAGGTACTGGCACAATGCTGTGCACGGGGGACAATCCCCCGCACGCCCGCGCGGATTGGATCATGGATTGGATCACAGCCTGGTGCTGCCTGCCGACCACCATGTCCAGACCTAGGTAACTATACCAAGACAGACTATCCTAGTGCTTAGACCTGGGAAAACGTCTGAGGCTAGGGCGGGACATCATGCGACTACTCGGCATCGTGCGACTGAGCGACTTCCGCGAGACATCGGTATCGCCGGACCAGCAGAAGGCGATCATGAACGAGTACGCCGACTCGCACGGTCATACCGTCACCTTTGTCGAGGACCCCGACGTGTCCGGCGACTATGGGCCGTTCCACCCCAAGCGCTCAACAGGTCCCTGGCTCACGGACAGGCAGGACGAATACGACGGCATCATATGCAGGGCAATCAATCGTGTAGCACGCAACGCTGAACAGATGCTCAGGCTTATCCGATGGGCAGAGAACAGGGATAAGGTTCTCATCTCGATCAAGGATGGAATCGACACAACCACCGAAGCGGGTAAGACCATGGCTAAGTTCATGGCTGTAGTCGCAGAGATGGAACTAGACCAGATCAAGTCCCGCGCCAAAGACGGACACATTTATCTAACCCAGGTAGCTAAACGCTGGCGAGGCATGGGAATTCCATTCGGTTACCGTCCCTACTGCATTGTCTGCTCGGAGAACTATGAGGCGTGCGCTTGTCATACTTCCGTTAAGAAGGGATACAAGCTAGAACCTGACCCCACCTATGCTCCGATCCTCGTTGAAATGGTAGACAGATACATCGCCAAGCAATCCCTAGGTCAGATCGTCCGATGGCTCAATGGGTCGGGGATTCCTACCTCAGCGGACATTCAGCGAATGAGATTCGGCAAGCCTGCCAAAGGTTCCAGATGGGCGTTTCAGTCTGTCCGAAACATCCTCTCATCTCATGCGATGCTTGGGGCGATGGAAGTAACGGAAGTCCTGGAGCGAGATGACGAGACGGGACGGCCGGTCAAACGGAGTGCCCGTAATCCGCTGCGAGACGAGAACGGAGACTTGATCACTAGGGCCAAACCCATTGTCAGCTACGAAAAATGGGCGCAAGTACAGGCACGCCTCAGCCAGGAACCGCAGCTAGGCAAACCGCACGTCAAAGCATCTCCCCTGCTGCGCGTCGCCTACTGCGGCATTTCCGACCACCCCATGTACATCACGACGGCCCATGACCGCAATGGAAACAGGGCATTCCGTTATTACCTGTGTCGGAAGGCAAACCACAGAGGTAACGATAATGACTGCCCTTCAAGAACATTCAATGCTGCCTGGCTAGAGCAAGTCATAACCGAGACTGTGCTTAATGTTGCCGGGACTTGGTCGCACATGATTCGCCATGTTAAGCCGGCCGAGGAATACTCCGCGCCACTTGACCAGGCGAAGAAAGCGAAAGACAACCTGTGGGAACTGGCGGAATCCGGCATGTTTAAGGATAAGGCCGACCAGTTCAGGCAGCGTCTGGACATCCTGGAAGCGCGCATAGCAGAACTGAAAGACAAGCCGTCGAAGCCAGCAGAAACAAAGTGGGAGCCAACCAACACGACGGTGCGCGAATACTGGGAATCCCTTGCACCAGATGACCGATGGGATTACCTCCGCTACATGCGCGTCAAGGCCAAGGTCTCACGAAACACGTCCGAAAGCACGCAGGAGAACGAAGCGGATGAATGTGAAGGTATCAAGAGGCTTTCGGCCGAAACTGCGGAGCTGTGCAAGACCATACCGCCGATTACAGCCGAGATGCTAGAGCGCAGCTATGAGCACCGCTGGCAGACCGTAACACGCCAGTACGGTGAGATCACCTTGGTAATCGATCTGGGCGACATGGCGAAGCTGCGAGAATTAGCCACCAAGTACCCGGGATAAGAGTCGTTCCCGCAGCATTGGCACGGTGTGTGTGATCGTGTTCACGGCCATTACCTGTACTCACCTGCGTCCGCGAGTATCGGCGCGGCCTGATTCGTGCCGGCGCTGCGCGCGTTGCTGCTCGCCATGAGCCAGCGCTGACCGGCGAAAATGCCGGTACGCTCGTCAGCCGGCGATAACCCTAGGCTCAGCGCTGAGTGCTGATTTTCGGTGAGCTGGCCGACACCCTGCTGAACGTAGTGATGGTTCAGCGAGTCGTTGTAACGCTGCTGGGATTCAGCCAGAGATCCAGGATGGCTAGCCAGAACGCCGGCACCGAACGATGCCGATCGGCTTTCCTGCTGGCGAGATCCTAAGTTGCGTGACAGTTCCTGGTCACTGGCATCGGAGCCGATTACATCGCTCATACATCCAGGATAGTCCGTTAGCCTACGGTTTCTTCTGAGAGTCCGGCCACTGCTTCCGGTCAGCGTGCTAGTCACGCTCGGCCGCTCTGGCGGAGTCCCGTGATTACACAAAGTGACTGAAGGGTGGTGGGGTCGAAATTGGTACCGGAAATGCAAAACCCCCGCCGAATTGACGGGGGTCTGCTCGCAGCAGCAGCGAGGTTAGCTCGCGCGCAAGTAGTCATAGACGGTGGTGCGGTGCACCCCTACGACGTCGGCAATCTCCTGCACCGTATGCGCCCGCTTGCCGTCCGCTCCCTTCGCGTCATACATCTTGCGCACTGTGGCCTGCTGAGTGGCGGAAAGCTTCGGCTTGCGCCCGCCATTCCGGCCGCGTGCACGAGCAGCGGCTAGACCCTCGTTGGTCCCCTCCACGATCAATTCACGCTGAAATTGATCGATCGCAGCAAGGATGTGGAACACCAGACGGCCCTGCGGACAGGTCGTGTCGATCTGCTGCTTGAGCACCACCAGGCCGATACCGCGCTTTTGCAGCTCATCAGCCAGGCTGATCATGTGCTTGAGCGAGCGCATCGCGCGGGACATGCGCGTGATCACCAGCACGTCCCCGTCGCGCATGTACGCGAGTGCCTTATCCAGCTCTGGGCGCGCGGCGTTCTTTCCGCTCACCCCGTGATCCACGAACAGCTTGTCCACGCCGTAGGCGTTCAGCTCATCAATCTGCGAGTCATCGTTCTGCCCGCGCGTGCTGACCCTCGCGTATCCGATCTTCGCCATTGCCCGCTTCCCCTCCATTGCCCGCCTGGATACCTCCAAGTGTAGGGTAAACGGTGTCGGAAATCCATAGGACTACAAAGATTTCCCTACGTGATTTCCCTACAGAGCGACCTGCGGCAATGCGAGCGCTCGCGCTTGTCTGCTGGGTGTCGGGCGAACGATCGTTTGGGCAACACGAACACAATCGCCGTAGGGGTAACGCTCCATCATCGGGGGTTCATAGCGGACGGGGTAGTTCCTGCTCGTCCTCGCACGAAGGGCAGAAAACGCGCGCGTGCGTGAGCCACGCCACGAGCCAGAATAGCGTCTCATCTGTCCCTAGCGCGATGTCATCCTCATCTATGAAAAACGCCAGCGGCCTACGGCCATCGGCTTTGATCATGACGTAGAGACTGCGCTGATCGTTTCCGCCGCTGCCTGTCCACGGCGCGACAGTCAGTTTGACACGCCGGCCATCCTCGCCGGTCACGCGCAGGTCCGTTATGGGCATAGGCCGTGTGCTGCTCACGTCGGCAAGGTATCGGGACGGGTGAGCGTGCGTCAAGGGCGGATTTCTCCTGATTAAACAGGATTTTCGAGCATACGGACAGAGAATTCATAGCGGATTTAACGATATTTAACCGGGATAAACCGGACATGCACGCTACTTTCCGAGCCGGGTACGCGCTCGCTGGCACGAGTGTCCAGGACAGCGGACTTATTGCGGATGCACGGTACTTACCGCCGAGATGCCAGGATGACCGGGAAGCATGCCATGCAGGACCAGCCGTAGGTGAGAATAAAACGCGCGGCTGGTAACGGTATTTCAGCGTGACATGCGGTGCATTTCTTTGTCTCTGACGTTATTCCGAACATACTGGGGAGGATACCGCTCCGGGCGGCCGGATTTCTGAGGGATGGACCCATGCCATCGTCTACGGATGTGTAGAAGTTACTCAGTGCATCTCAGCGCCGACGATTCCGGCGAGTCCTCCACCATGGCGGTTCATACGGATGGCAGGTGATACAGCGGCAATCCGGGCGGCACTCGAAACTAACCTCGTTGACGAACGGGGCAGCTTCCGCTGATCGCGGACGATTCCGGGGCATCATGGCCTGTTCTCTGGTCACGTCCCTGCCGATAGGCCGGGAGCTGGCGACGATACTTACGACGGCATCACTCAGGCTTAGTATGTCGTCTATCTCGGGCACGGGCGGTTGCTCGGGACGCTGGCGGAATCTGCCGCTGGAATCGCGCCAGAATCGCCGTGAAGACGCTGAAACGGTGCCGGGCATGTCGTCACCAGGGGGCTGGGCAGGATGCCGGAAAATTCCGCTGAGGACTTCCAGCACCCTTTGCCGGGCAGTCTCCTGACCGCTGTCATCAGTCATATCTCACCGTCTTGCACAGCGTGCAGACAGGTGTGCGTGCGTGCATCCTATAGGGATGCACACGCACACACAGGTGTGCGAGTCTCACGCATAGGTGTGCGCACACTAGCACAGGTGTATTTTCCTGGCTACTGATAGTTATTCCACGCGGTACCACAGGTGGCCTCCGCGTCGGCGTTCTTCCCTGCGTGCCTTCCCGGCATTCTCCATCGCGTTGAGCTGGCGTGAAACCCACGTGCGCTCTGTGCCGGCCTTCCCGGCAATCTCCGCTACCGTCTGCCCCGTCTCGGGATCGAGCAGGCTCGCCATGCTCGGTTTACCCTTGCCAGCCTCCGGGCCGTCCGGTTCCGGGCATTCCTCCAGCACGCAGCTTCCGCCGGCTTCCCGCAGCCTCACCGTGATATCACGGAATGCCTCGCCATCCTTCCGCTTGGAGCACCTCAGCGTTACGGCCTGGTGCGGGTCATCTCCCTGGATATCGATGACGGCATCCATGCCAGCGGCCAGCGCCGAGCTTCCGCGTGCCCGTTTGGTGTCGTATCCCGAGTGATGGACAACGAGGATGGTTGTCCCGCATTCCTCGATGGCATCGCGCAGACGGTACAGACGGTCGATGACGAATCCCATATCCCGCGCCGAGTTTTCCTCCATGCCCACGGTGCAGCGCGCCAGCGTGTCTATCACCAGGAGATCAGCGTCGGTCTCCCTGATAAGTCCCGAAAGATAGGCGGTACCCGCCTCATCGATCTGGACTGGCTCTGTCACGAACGTGATTTCGTCTCCTGGCACCTTCCCGAATTCCTCTTGCCATACCCGGCCACGGTGCCCCAGTGACTTATATCCCTCCGCAGCTACATAGATCACGCTGCCCTGACGTGTCGGCCTGCCAAGCCATTTCCGGCCACTTGCGACACACAGACTCCAGTCGAGCGCCACGAACGATTTCCCCTTGCCGCTGGGGCCGGACAACATGCACACGGTACCCGCATCGAGTGCACCCTCGATGAGCGATTCTGGCTCAGGGAGGACTAATAATTCATCGAGCGTTGCCGTACGGTACTTACTCGCACGGCCGCCGCGCTGTAATTGCTCATGGGCATCACGGATGAGTCTCGCAGCCCGGTTGACGGACTCACGGTCACCCTGTTGGAAATCCGTCCGCGTCCAGATGTCTTGAATGGCTACCTGGGCAGATTGAATGATAACGCGCCGGGTTTCGTTTTCTGCCAGCTCTGTAAGCTCTGAAACCTTCAGGGGGTCCGTCGGCAGACGAAACGATACCGGGGGATGCTCGCGCTCGAACAATTCCCGTGGAGGCACGCGCCCGTGATTTTCCAGGTGACGTAGGATGAATTGCCAAGCGCGGGCCGTCTGTCCCTCGAATACTGCGGCCGACTCGTCCCGCTTCAGCCATTCCGCGCCGAATCCGGATTTGACGAATGGTGCGGCATCGCCGTCTTTGAGAGTACGCGCGATGATTTCTTTTCCGATGTTCATTAGCGGCCACCTAACTCAGCGCCGGTTACCTCGCGCGTAGTAACATGCCAGGAGTTACTCGCTAACTGGGGGCAGGTTGCAATGCGGGCATGGTCTGGTAGAGTCGCCATAGCTGCTACTCCTGAATATGGCTTGTGGGGGAACCCCCTTGCCAGGGTTCCCCCGCCGCATCTCCACCGTAGCACTGACGCTATGGATTTTCTGAACGGTGTCCTATGCTTGGAGGAGAGGCACCACAGGAGGTACCATGCTCGGCACATCTGGTATCAGCGTGACGCCGCGTGCGGTTCAGCAACGGCAAGTCGGCTTACGATTCACTGAGCCGGATTTCATCCGGCTTGAGAAAGCGGCAAAATCCCGCAACCTGGGGAAATCGACGCTCGCTCAGCTTCTCATCCTGGAATGGTTAGATTCGCTCGATTCCGGAGACGGCGAATAATGGACGTCTGGCAGCAACGGCAGCAGGAATTGCTGAATGGTGACGACCGTCCCGCATTCTGGTTACGGACACTTTACGCGCAGCCGGAAAATTCTAGGCCAGCAGAATCATCACAGCAGCGCACGGAATTCCAGCCGGACGTGACAATGACCGATTACGCTGCATTGCGGGAATCGCTAGGAATTGCAGGCCGCGGCCTGGATAGTGACCAAATTCAGGGACACGGACGAATGGACGCGCAATTACCGCCGCAATTACCGGGTGCCGAATATATCCAGGCCGCGCAGGCGTTACAGCATGACATGGGGCAGGATGCACGCGCGAAATATGCTGAACGCCAGCAGCGCGCGGCGGAAATGCTCTACGGATTCCGTGGCCGATGATAGGAGACATTACGATGCCAGCGATTATCCCGAGTGCGCAAGCCGGATATACCCGCTACGAGTCCGCACCGCAGGCGCGCAACGGCCCACGGACGGATTACGAGATAACCGGCTACACGGTCGATTTTATCCGTGCGCGGCCTGATGAATGCGTATTAGTGTCCGACGACGACGGCGTGAAATGGCGTATACCGCAGTCAGTCGTGACAGCGATTTCTGACCGTGGCTTTGATAGCGGCGTGAGCGCGTGCCAGTCAACGCACGCGACGGCCTAGCATCTACACAAGCGGAATAAGGGAAAGGGACACCCTCAACCGAGGAAGCCCCTTTCACTAACGACAGGTTTATGAAACATCACCCCTTCACCCTGGCGACGAATGCGCGCCACGCGTCGGCCGTGAATCGATGGGTGGGGCCACGCCCATTATCCTTGGTGTCTCGCACCAAGATCGCACCTTTGCCGGACTGTCCGACTTCAACGCAGTTACCGCCGCTCTGGCCGGAATAGCTTGACTTACGCCATTTCATATATCTTCGCCTCTCAGCATCCGTAGTGTTTGCTCGTCATCCAGCGCGCTCGCTCGCAGGTGATCGAAGATCAGGCTGTACCTGTTCACGTCGTCTTTGTCACGAACGTAATGGGCGCTGTTTGGGTCTTCGAGATAGACAACCGAAGAATTGTTGTGCGACACGAGGATGGTAAACGCTCGACCATACGCCGAAGTAGGACCCTTCTGGTTGGGGATGATCTGGATAGTGACATTCGGCTGTTGCGCCATCTCCACAAGATGATCCCGTTGCGCCTGCATAATTTCCGGATTCCCCACTGTCCGAAGCAACGCCGATTCATCGATAACCGCCCAGTAGCGCGGGGTCTGCACCTGATCTACCGGTAGTTCGTGATCCACGCCCAAGATATCTTGACGAGTCATACGAAGAACTAGCGCACGGTATAGTTCGTCTGCCGATATCTTCGGACGCGTGACACTCATGATCGCCTTTGCGTAATCTTCCGTTTGCAGCAGGCCGGGAACCTGGTATGACTCGTATTCCTGTATCTCCCTGGCTTTACGCTCGACTTCTACGCGGTCACGGAACCATGGGACTAGCGAGACGCTTTCCACTAGCTTTTGCAGTTCCGCTAGTTCTTCCCCGGTCCCGAATAGTTCATCTACTGCTACCGCGAAATCTAGCGGCGGTATCCGCCTGCTTTTCTCATAGGCAGAGACAGTAGATAGTGCGTAGTTTGTGTGTTCGGCTACTTCGGCTTGCGTCATTCCTGCACTCTCACGCAACCGCTTTAGCTTCTCCGCGAAGAACGCAAGCGGACTGGAGTACGGGTCGGAGGCCACGGCCACACCACTTTCTACACATGATCGCCAGATTCTACACGTCAGGTTGTCAGCGCGGTTGGCGTAGATCGCGCCACTCCTGAGCTGGCATCTTGACATCAGGTCCCCGTGGCCGTCGTGGGCGTCCCGTCAAGTGCACTCACGTAGCGGTCCACCTCAACGGTAGGCAACAGCTACGGGGACCGACACACAGACCACCGGGATGCTAGGGAATCGTGATCGTGGCGACGAACGAGCTAGATCTACTGACAATCGACGAACTGACCGAAGGACGGGCCGACGTGGTCAAAGTCATGTCGAAGGGCATGCTTAACCGGCATGTCACTCAGCACATGGTTGCCCTGCTCGATGACATAGACGCCGCTGTCCGGCGCAAGCGCGAGGCTGGCAGGTTCGCTGCCTGCGAGCCAGCACGTGAGCCGGCCTGATATGCCGAATCTGGGGGGAGTACCGGCTGAGGATCTCGATCACGCCGAAGTAGCGGCTGATCTGCTTCTGGCTATGCACCAGCGATACGAGATTCTCGACCCTGAGTTGGCCGTCAAGCTGTCCACGCTCGTAGCGGACGTTCACGCCGCTCAGGAAGACCGGCAGCGTCAGAACAGGATGTGAAGGAGGCGCGCGCCCTAGCCTGAATCGCTGATATCCGCCGAAGCGGAGGCGCGGTAGGCGGCGTGCGGTATCCGGCGATACAGGAAGACCCCCGGCACCAAGTGCCGGGGGTCTCTGTCGTGCGGTTACGCTTGCTTGCGCGGCCGGATCTCGGAACTGTCTCGGAAGCACAGCGGGTAGTACAGCCGGTTTCGCGGCGTGCGGGGGGTTGGCTTGCTGCCATCCTCGCGCACGGCCACGGACATATCCTCTACGCAGACCTGCCACTCGTCCGGCCCGCACTGCTCTACCACCGTGCCAGGCAGCCACGACCACGCCGCACGGTCGCCTTGTTCCTCTTGCTTGCTGCGCGGGTAGCGCACCAGTACGGGGGTGTCCGGGTAGAGG
Organism: Streptosporangiaceae bacterium; assembly: GCA_019245115.1. GTDB lineage: Bacteria > Actinomycetota > Actinomycetes > Streptosporangiales > Streptosporangiaceae > JAFARZ01. The sequence goes on from JAFARZ010000366.1 coordinate 36,232, forward strand.
TTGATAGAGTCCATTTCGTGCCTCCTGACCCGCTGATCAGCGAGATTGCCCGTCTTCCAATGGATTCACACGTCCATAGCGAATGGTCATGGGACACTCCCGCGGAAGCATCGATGGCACGCAGTTGCGAGCAGGCGCTGGGCCTGGGCGTGCCCGCGGTGTCCTTCACCGACCATCTGGACTTCACCGCCTGGATAGGCGGAGACCGGATCGCGGAAGAGGGACTCAGCGCCGACCGCTACCGCCGCATGCGGCCGCTGGACGTCGAGGGCTACCTGGCGGCCATCGACGACTGCCGGCAGCGCTACCCCGGCCTCCGGATACTGTCCGGCGCCGAGATCGGCGAAGCCCACCTGTTCAACGTGAGCGCGAAAGCCGTGGCCGGCCGCGCGAGTTACGACCGCATCCTGGGTTCGCTGCACGCGGTACCGCTGGACGGGCAGCTGGTCGCGGCGGATTACCTGTTCAGCCACATGCCGGCCGCCGAAGTCATGCGCCGCTACTTCGCCGAGGTGCTGCGCCTGATAGCCGGCAGCGATCTGTTCGAGGTGCTCGCGCACCTGGATTTCCCGCGACGGATGTGGCCGCCATCGGCCGGGCCCTACGAGGAGAAGGCTTTCGAGGCGGAGTACCGGGCGATACTGAAGGCTCTCGCCGATAGCGGCCGGACACTCGAACTGAACACCAAGAGCCCGCTGGCCTCGGTGGAACTGCTGGGGTGGTGGCGCGATTGCGGTGGAATGGCGATCTCGTTCGGCAGCGACGCGCACCAGCCCTGGCGGGTCGGCGACAAGTTCAAGCAGGCGGCCGACATCGCCGAGGCGGCCGGCTTCGGTCCCGGCCGTGACCCGTTCGACTTCTGGCGCCGCACATGACCAAAGGGTCGTTCCGGCGCATGCCGGAAACGACCCTTGATCGTGGGCAGAGGGGGAAGAGTGCGGGCGGCGAGCCTGACGAGCGAAGTGCCTACCCGCGGGAGGGGCCTGAGTGGGAGAAATCAGGACCCGTACCGGAATGGAGTGGACTCGGGACGGACGGGAATCGGGGCTGGGACAGTACAGTCAGTGCTACGGAATGGAGTCAGGTCCACGTGTCAGGGACGTGCGGAGCCCATGTTCCGGGCGCCGACCGGCTCTGACAGTGAACGGCGTACCGTAGCTCCCCGTAGTAGGTCGCACGGTCCCGGAGTTCGGGTCGCGCCTCCAGACGGACCGAACGGCTCAGGCTCCCTCTCCGCGATGGAAGCGGGATGTATTCGTCGCCGTCGTTCGCCGGGAGTCCGTCATCGGGGTGGTTCATCGCCACGGTACACCTCAATACCTTCGCTGAGCTGCGGCTCGTCTCGTGTTGTCGACGGCGGGCCGCCGCCTGGTTCTTACGGAGCGAAGTTCTTTCGCTACCTTTAGTAGTGTAACTGAGAGTACGGTAGTCATTGCAATGAGTTGCGGGGTAATACTTACATATCTTTGGAGTAAGGGCCCCTCGCATACCTCTCCGGACGGGTAAAACCGCAGGTCAGAAGCGACAACCGGAACGAAGCGGACGAGGCGGCCATCCCGCGTCCGGCCCAGCCACTATCTGTAGCCAAGGTTCCTTGGTTACTGTCCGCACATGGTGCCATGAAAGACACCGCCAGCTCCACGCACCCTACAGGCAAGGTCGGCACGCTGCGTAACCAAGCTACCGCTGTGCCGTGCCTGTCCGATTTCCGCTAGTAGCACCGTGCGCCAGCTGGCATCGTGGAAGGCGTGATGGACGATGAGCAGCGATATCAGGCAGCGGTCAGCAAGGACGCGCGGTTCGACGGGGTGTTCTTCATAGCGGTCACTTCGACCGGAATCTACTGCCGTCCGTCCTGCCCGGCGATCACGCCGAAGCGCGCGAACATGCGCTACTACCGCAGCGCGGCCGCCGCCCAGGAGGCCGGTTTCCGCGCGTGCAAACGGTGCCGGCCGGACGCTTCTCCCGGATCGCCGGAGTGGAACATCCGGGCCGACGTGGTCGGCCGCGCCATGCGGCTGATCTCCGATGGCGTCGTCGACCGGGAAGGCGTGTCGGGTCTCGCCGCCCGGCTGGGTTACGAGCAGCGGCAGGTCCGCCGCCTGGTCACGGCCGAACTCGGTGCGGGGCCGCTCGCCATCGCCCGCGCCCAGCGGGCCCAGTCCGCGCGCGTGCTGACCGAGACAACCCGGCTGCCGCTGTCCGAGATCGCCTTCGCCGCCGGTTTCACCAGCATCCGGCAGTTCAACTCCACGATGCTCGAGGTCTTCGCGGTAACGCCCACCCAGCTCCGCAACGGGACCGCCCGACGCAAGGGTAAAGGCGCCGTGGCCGAAGGCCCAGGCCAATTCAGCACCGCGGCCTCCGGTGCGCCTGGGGTGATCCGGCTGCGCCTGGCGTACCGGCCACCCATCGACCTGGACCGGATGCTGGCCTTTCTCGCCGTTCGCGCGATTCCCGGAGTCGAAACTGTTGACGAGAAGGGGTACCGGCGGACTATACTATTGCCGAATGGTACGGGGATAATCTCTCTGCATCCGAGCACACGTTCGGATTCAACCGCAAGTCAGGTACATGGTTACGTTGACTGCGAGCTACGGCTTACGGACTTGCGTGATCTGACCGCCGCCGTGCAGCGCTGTCGGCGGCTGCTCGATCTGGACGCCGACCCAGCCCCGATCGCGACGACGTTGTCGGCGGACCCGATCCTCGGGTCACTGGCTCAGGCTAACCCCGGGCGCCGCGTCCCGGGTCACGTGGATGGCGACGAGCTGGCCATCCGTGCGGTGCTGGGCCAGCAGGTGTCGGTGGCCGCGGCCAGGCTGCTCGGCACCCGCCTGGTGACTGTCTACGGCAAGCCGCTCGAGCAGCCCGACGGTACGCTGACACACTGCTTCCCCACGGCACAGGCACTCGCGGCCGCCGATCCGGACGCCCTGCCGATGCCGCGGGCCCGGGCCGCGGCGCTGGTCGGGCTGGCCACGGCGCTGGCCTCCGGCGAGCTGTCCCTCGACCCGGGCGCGGATCGCGACCGTGCCGAGGCCCAGCTGCTCGCGCTGCCCGGCATCGGTCCATGGACCGCTGCCTACATCCGGATGCGCGCGCTGTCCGACCCGGACGCATTCCTGCCTTCGGATGCGGGCGTGCTGCGCGCGCTCGCTCGGCTCGGCGCGGTGCCGGACCGTCGAAGCGCGGCAGCACTGAACCGGCCTGGGCCTCCGGCAACGGCAACGGCAACGGCAACGGCAACGGCAACGGCAACGGCAACGGC
>JAFARZ010000167.1 GCA_019245115.1 Streptosporangiaceae bacterium
GAAGGAGGGCTGTCGCGAGCGGTCAATGATTAGGTGACATTTCAAGTAGCCGAGTCTCCGCCGCAGACGTACGTCGTGCCCGGCCGCCGGTTTTATCAGGATATGGCGGTTATGTGGATGACGATTTCGCTGGTTGACGTGGAATAAAAGGGCTCTGCGGAAGAAAGGGCGCCGGTTTCCGGCGCCTTTTCTTCCGGGGGGCTCCTATCTTCCATAGGATGGGTGGCCCATGCGCCCGCTATACGGTGATATGCGCAAATTCCTAGGTCGGCCGGGCGTCTCGGCGAAGGCGGCATAGGCCGGTGCCCTTGGACATTCCGGACATCGGCCGCGATGGGGGAGCGGGGCACGGTCAAGGACGGACACGCTCGCGGCGCCAGAAGGCTGTTCGCCCCGGACCGTTAATGGTTTGAGTGCTCATTTGTCCAGCGAGGTGGGCATGTGCGAATTAGGCCCTTCCGTGCGCGATAGTCCGATGTTAGGCTCCGCGAGTCGGAGCTCGGCACGCCGTGGTGCTGGGACCTGCCCAGCCGCGGGCCGGCTCCCTTGGGGAGCGTGGCAATGAAGCTAAGACGACTGGTCGCCATTACGGGGAGCGCGTTGCTTGCCGGCGCCGCCCTGGCGACTCCCAACCTCATCGCCGCCGGATCCGCGTCCGCGAGCCCGGTCCAGCCTGCGGCTCAGCATGCCGCGATCAACTGCGAATACAGTGCTGCCTGCGCCGAGGTGGCGAATTCCGCCGACGTCTTCGGCTCGGAGTACGTCGGTCACGACGAGCCGTCCGATGTCTTCTACTCCAAGGTGCCGGGGTCGGGAAACCACATGACGTACTCGATACGGCTTCCGCATGACCCCTCGCCGGCCAATCCCAACACGCCCGGCAAGTCCTACGAGTTCGAGCTGGACGGATCGATCTGGCTGGGCATGGCGTTGTGTGACACCCAGTCCTACCCGGAGCAGGTGTCCACCTGTACCCCGGACAGCGACAGCAACATCCTGGACCCGGCCGTCTCGCCCAAGCATGCGGGTACCGCGTTCCTCGAGCTGCAGTTCTACCCGCCTGGATGGATACCGTGGCCGACCTGGCAGGTCGCGACAGGAGCGAGCGGCTGCGACCCGACCAAGTGGTGCGCCGCGATGAACATCTTCAGCCTCTCCGAGAACCCGGTGGCCGGCACCACCCTGAACTCGACCTGTGCGGCCAGGACCGGACTCGAGTACGTCAACTTCGCGTTCGTCAGCAAGAACGGCCGCACGGAGGCCCCGGCGAACCCGGTGGAGTCCACCACGGCCACGTTTACGCCCGATCCCAAGAACGACCTGTTCATGAACTCCGGGGACAACCTGAAGGTATCGCTGCGCGACACGCCGAACGGGCTGCAGACCGTCATCCGGGACGTGACCAGCGGCCAGACCGGGTCCATGACCGCGAGCGCGGCCAACGGCTTCGGCCAGGTCCAGTTCGATCCGACCGGCACCAGCTGCGTCAACATCCCGTATAACTTCCACCCGATGTACTCGACGTCGTCGGAGCAGACCCGGGTCATCTGGGCCGCGCACACCTACAACATCTCCTTCACCAGTGAGATCGGGCACTTCGAGAACTGCAATGGCCCGAACCCCATCCCGGCCACCCCGTTCGGCGTGGACGCCAGCGGCAACCCCATTTCCTGCCCGGCTGGTAACACCGAGGGCTTCGGCAGCAACGCGTCTCCGACCGACGCAGATGACAACTTCTGCTTCCCGGCGTCGGAAGCGCTGCTGATCAAGATCAATGGCTGTACCGATACCAATACCGGATTCGATAGCCTCGACTACCAGCCCGTCTGGCCGGACGGTAACCGGGCGCTGCACCCCGAGCCGTTCCTGCTCTCCAGCCCGCGCACTGGGGCATTCGACGCCATCAACTATTCCCGGGTCGCCTTCGAGGCCAACCTGCCCAGGATCGAGAGCACCTGCAACCGGTCGACCGGTGCGGGCTGCACCCTGATCCCGACCACGGACAAGGGCACGCCCGCCGCCTTCTACCCGTTCTTCAGCGCCTTCCAGAACGGCGTCCAGGACGAGCAAGGTGATGGCGGCTGTATGTGGGCGTTCGGCAACCACATGCCGGGTGCGAACGACTTCGGCGGCAACGCACAGTACGGGTCGCTGCTGGCCAGCACCTATCTCGTCTTCGGCGGCGGCGGCAAGACAACCCAGCTGATCAACAACTTCCGCCAGGTGCTCCCCAATCCCTGCCCCGCGGGAGGTAATCAGCATTAGGAAGCACTGACCTGAGCGCGGTCATCGTGCTCCGCCGGCGTCGTGTCGCTAGCGGAGCACGATGACCAGCGCGCTGAATCGGTGCCCCGGCGCGCATGACGAGGGCGGGGACACCGTGGGCAGGGGGAACGCGGGCTCGAGTTCCTGCTTCTTCGACGGCACCACGATCTGGCACGGTGAACGGACGGATGTCAAGATCGCCCGCCCGGGCTGGACGGCGGCGAACGACGCGCTGGTGAGTCCGTTAGCCGTGACGGCACTTTGAACGGTCCCGAGCGCGGTGCCGCTGACCACCAGCGGCAGCCACGGGCTGGAATCGGCGCCCCCCAGTTCCACCCGAAGCCTGGAGCCGACCCGGAGACAATAGGTCTTGGCGTTTCCGGCGGCGGTGACAACGAGGGATCTGGAGGCCGGCGCCGGGCTCTGGCAACTTGACGACGACCGGGCCGTCGCGTTCGTCGTGGAACCCGGATTCGCCGTCCCGCACCCCACGGTCACGACGGCCACCAGGAATACCGCCAATCCGGCTGTGATACGAAGCATCTGGCCATCCTCGCGCCGCTTCTCCAGCTCACACAGAACCTTGGACGCCCTCCGCCCGCCAACGGTTCCGCCTCCGCCCCGCCTCCCGCCCAGCCCGGCCCCTGATATGGATACTTCTTTACACGGTTGATAACAGCAAGAAGCGGCGGCCGCAGGCGTCTATCGGTAACTCGTGATCCCGGCGCGCCGCGGGTGGCTGGACGTTTTGTCCAGGTGTGCCCTGCTGCGTCCGTCGTCCGCCGTCCAACTGCGTGGAACTCTAGAGCCTTGCGGAAACTAGGGCGCCGGAAACCGGCGCCTTTTCTTCCGGGAGGCTCTTTTCTTCCGGAAAGCGGGGCCTGCGGTGCCCGCTATGTGACGATAGGGGGATTTGTGCCGCCCAGCTGGGAAGCTTAGTACAGGCGAGGCCGTCGGCACGCCTTATGGAGACCTTGCCAAAGCGCCGCCATTCTTTCCGCGGGGCTCTTTTCTACCGCGTCACCGAGGGTGGGGCCGAGCGCCAGGCTTGCCTAGACTGCCGTATATGGAGGATCCGGAGGCCTATCTCCGTGCGCTGACGGCTCGGCTGGCCCAGGCCCGGGAGGGAGATCCGCTCCCGGTGGCGCGGTTCAGCCTGGAAGCGGTGGCCAACGCGTTCGTGGTCCTCGGGTTGCTGCCCGCGCAACGCGCCGAGGAGATCCTCGCCGCGCGGCGGCCGGTACTGGAAGCCGTCGGCGTCCGGGCGGTCCGGGAGATCGGGGAACTGGGCGTCAGCCCCGGCACGCGCGAATTCGAGGAGGCACGGGCTGCCCGCCCGGACAACCTGCGGATGACCCCGATGGCGGGTGCCGCCGGTCCGGTGCGCTGCCGCCTGCGGCGTCACGACATCATGATCACGTGGGCCACGCTGAGACCCGAAGGAATCTCGGTGCGCTATCACGGCGACGTCCGGCAACTGGACCGCCCCCAGATGCGGGCTGCCGTCGAGGAAGTCAACGAGGACATCACCGAGCTGTCGATCACCGACGACACCGGCGCCACGTATCAGGTCCCCGCGGATAACGTGCAGGGCGTTATATCCGGGCGGCCCGGCCCGTCAGGCGAGACGCTGTGGGTGCCGCAAGGGGATTTCCTCGCCGTACCCGCCGATGCGGCCAGTTCCGGCGGCGACCGCCAAGCCATCCGGCGGCTCGAGATCTCCGCCGTATCCGGCCCGCCGGTTCGCATCGAGATCTCGCCGCCCCGCCCGGTGCCCACGGGGATCACGCAAACCCCATGGCCGACCCCGGCGGAGTGCTACCTGGCCGAGCTCCCGCCACCGGCCCTTCCCTGGTCGATCGGCTCCGTTGAGGCCGACTCGGTGGAACTCGACACCGCCGCGATCGTGGCCGCCGTCGCCGACGCGCTGCTCGCCGTCGGCGCACTGCCGCCGGACAGCCCCGTGCTCACGAGCATCCGGGGTAGGGCGCACAGTAATTGGCAGATGGCGTTGAACGACCGTATAACGCGCCTGGTGGATACGCGAGCCGGCCCCGTGGGGGCGAGCGTGGCCTGCCCGGCGGTCCGGCTCCCGTTCGAGCGGGCCACCGCCGTGATCGAGGCCATCACCGCGCGCGAAGACCTGGTGTCCGTGCATCTGTACGGGTATCCGTGGACCGGCGGCGATTTCTGGCCGCTGATAACGCCGTGTTTTCTGGTCACCGCCATCGACGATACCGGTGTGCAGCACGAGGGCCAGCGCGGCAGCGGAGCCTGGTCATTCACGCACGAAGCCAACTTCGTCTTCCACCTCTGGCCCCCGGTGGCCCCGGAGGCTACACAGCTGCGCGTGACCGTCAGCACCCTGTGGGAAGCAGGCTGGGCGCTGGTCGACATCCCGGGCCGCCCAGGGTGATGACGCCCAGCATTCCGGCCTCACGGGCGGGACCGCGGGCGGACCAGGCCATGCTCGTAGGCATAGACCACGGCCTGCACCCGGTCGCGCAGGCCGAGTTTGCCGAGCATCCGGCCGACGTGGGTTTTCACGGTGGCTTCGGCCAGCACGAGCCGCTCGGCGATCTCGGCGTTGGAAAGGCCGGCGGCGACCTCGGTGAGGATCTCGCGTTCGCGCGCGGTCAGTTCGCTCATCCCGGGCGGCAACGCCGTCCGGGGTAGGCCGCCGTCCGGATCGGGCAGGTAGGGGAGGAAACTATCGAGCAGCCGCCGGGTGACGGCGGGGGCGACGACGGCGTCGCCGCTGGCGACCGCGCGGATGCCGGACAGCAGGTCGGGCGGCGGAACGTCCTTCAGCAGGAAACCGCTCGCGCCGGCCCGCAGCCCGGCGTAGGCGTACTCGTCGAGGTCGAACGTGGTGAGGATGAGCACCCTGGTCGTGCTGGCGCTGCTGACGATGCGCCGGGTGGCCTCGATGCCGTCCATCCGGGGCATCCGCACGTCCATCAGCACCACATCCGGGTGCTTGGCCCGCACCAAGCTCAGCGCGGCGGCGCCGTCGGCCGCCTCGCCGACCACATGCATGTCATCCTGGGCGTCGAGGACCAGGCGGAAGCCCAGCCGGAGCATGGGCTGGTCGTCGGCGAGCAGGATCGAGATGCTCACGTGCCCTCCCTCGCGGGTTCCGGGCTGAGCCGCAGCACGGTATGTACCCGCCATCCGCCGCCGGGCCGCGGCCCGGCGGCCACCTGGCCGCCAAATACCGCCGCGCGTTCCCGCATGCCCGCGATGCCGTGCCCTGCCCCGATGCCGTGCCCTGCCGCAGTGCTGGGGGCGGGCACGGGCGCGGGGCTGCCGGTGTCGGCGATCTCGAGCGTGACTTCACCGGGCAGATAGGTCAGCCGTACCTGAGCGCCCGCCGCGCCCGGCGCGTGCTTGAGAGTGTTCGTCAGCGCTTCCTGGATCATGCGGTAAAGCACGAGCTGGGCGGCGGCCGGCAGCGGGAACGGCTGCCCGGTCACGGTCAGCCGGACCGGCAGTCCGGCCGCCCGGACCGTTGCCAGCAGGTCCTCGACATCGTCCAGGGTTGGTTGCGGTGCTGGATTGGCCTGGGCCTCCGGCCGCGGTGCTGAATTGGCCTGGGCCTCCGGCCGCGGTGCTGAATTGGCCTGGGCCTCCGGCCGCGGTGCTGAATTGGCCTGGGCCTCCGGCCGCGGCGCTCGCTCGGGCTGGCCCGGCTCGCGGGCTGGCTCGCGCAGCACGCCCAGCAGCCGGCGCATGTCGGTCAGTGCCGAGCGCCCGGTGGCCGACACCTGCCCCATCAGCGACACCGCCTGGCCGGTGCTGGTCTGCGCGGTGTAGGCGGCGCCTTCGGCGAGCGCGATCATCACAGCGATATTGTGCGCGACGATGTCGTGCACCTCCCGCGCGATCCGGGTCCGCTCGGCGGCGGCGGCCAGCTGAGCCTGCTGGTCCCGATCACGCTCCAGCCGCTCGGCGCGGTCCACCAGGGCCGCGAGGTAGGCGCGCCGGGTGCGTGCGTAGTAGCCGAGGAAACCGGCGGCCGCGCCCAGGCCCGACATGAGTGCCCACAGCTTCAGCGTCGGGGGGACGGTCAAGGCGACCAGCACGGCGCCGGCCTCCAGCATGACGGCGGCGGCGAGGACACGCTTCGGCGGCTCATACGCGGCGACCGTGTAAAACGCGACCAGCAGAGCTATGTCGACGTTCAGTTCCTTGTTGATCACGAACTGTGCGAGGGCCAGCCCGGTCATCATGACGAGCACCGCAAAGGGTGCGCGGCGCCGCCAGATCAGCGGGCATACCAGCGCGATGATCAGCGCGAGCGACAGGGCGTGGTTATGGCCGGAGATCGCGCTGATCAGGGGGCTCGACACCCACAGCACGACCCCGGCCAGGGCCGCGTCGGTGATGTACGGGTGCCGGCGTATCCAGGCCCGCGGCCACGAGGTGCGCCGGAGTCTCCGGAGCACCTCGTCGACCATCACAGTGAAACGGTAGTGCTAGCGGGCCGCCACACCGAACGGGGTGCCGTCCGGCCGGCAGACTGTCCCGGCCGGCGGCAGGGCACCCGTGGTCAGGTACCCCACTTCGTAGTTCTCGGCACACGTACTCGGGTTGGTGAACTCGGTGTGCCCGTAGCCATCTATGGTCAGCAGCCGGGCGCGGGCCAGGTCACCAGACAGGGCGATCGAGTTCGAGTACGGGGTCGCCGGGTCGACGGTGTTGCCGAGCAGCAGGATCGGGTTGGCGGTCGGCCGGTTAAACGGCCCTGTGTAGCGGTCCTGCGCCGCTGCCTGCGGCCACATCGCACACGGTTCGTGCATCCAGGCGAACGACGGCCCGAAGGCGCCCGACCGTGCGTAGGCCAGCTTGGCCGCCGCCTCATAGGCCCGTGGATCGCGAGGATTCGGGCTGTCGGCACAGCCCACCGCGAGGATCTGCTCCAGGTTTCCGTCCGACGGCTCCTGCGAGAACGGCGGGGGCCCGGTGGGCACGGGCGGAGCGGTCGAAGCGAGCCATAGCTGCTGGAGGATCGCCGCATCGGTTGGCCACGCACTGAACGAGTACTCGGGGAACGCGGTGATGACGTCCTGATAGGTCCAGGTCTGCGCCGGGCTGCCGATGGTGACCGGCTGGCGGAGCAGTCGTTGCAGCAGCGTGTTCCACTTGGCGGTGGTGGCCGCCGACGTGCCCGCCGAGAACGCGCAGGCGCTGACGGCCGCCTTGCCGCACAGGTTCAGGAAGGCCCGCATGGTCTGCGCGTCCCCGATGTCGCGACCCTCACGCAGGTCCGTCGGCAGCGGGCCGCCGTGGGCCTCCGCGTTGGGGTCGATGTTGCCGTCGAAGACTATATGCCCGACCCTCTTGGGGAACAGGTTGGCGTAGATGGTGCCGATCAGGGTGCCATAGGACTGGCCGAGATAGTTGAGCGCCGGGTCGCCCACGGCCTGACGCAGCAGGTTCATGTCGCGGGCCACGTCGGCGGTGCTGTCGTGGTCGAGCAGAGGGCCGCCGTGGCTGGCGCACTGCGCGTCGAACCCGGCAGCGGTCATTTCCCATGCCTTCTCCTGCGTGTGCCCGACGGGGAAGATCGGCAGGCCGGCCAGGAACTTCTGCTCCGCCGCCGGCGACGGGAAACAATTGAGCTCGGTGCTGAAGCCAAAACCGCGCGGATCGAAGGAGACCACGTCGAAACGCGCCCGTAGTTCGGCGGGGATCTGCGGATAATCCTGAACGAATCCCTCGATCTGCTCGGCGGGCCCTCCTTGGTTGAAGAACAGCGAGCCCAGCCGCTGCGCGGGGTCGGTCGCCAGGTGCCTGATCACCGCGATGCTGATCGTCTTGCCCAGTGGCTGCCGGTAGTCCAGCGGCACCGTGGCGGAGGCGCACTGGAAGGAGCCGTCGCACGGAGTCCAGTGCAGGACCGGAACCGCTGGTTGTCCAGCCGTGGCCGAAGCAGCCGCCGGCGCGATGACGGCCGCCGGCGCGATGACGGCCGCCAGGGCGATGGCGGCGGCCGACGTGATGGCGAGTGTTCTCATGACAGCCCACGCTAGGAAGCAGGGGACCGCCTTCGCGTCGGCCGGAAGGATCCTCTCCTGCCGGCACCGGCGCGACCTCGGGCGTACCGGCTACGCCGCAAGTCGCATCCAGCGGTTGGTCAGCAGTGGACGCGGCGCGCGAGCGTGACCTGCCCGGGCTCAGTATCCCGGTAAGTCCGCTCGGCGAAGTCGAGGAAGCGCTCGACATCGGCGAGGTTGGATACCAGGCCGAGCGACACCCGTATCGCGCCGCCGCTCGGCAGGCCGATCAGCTCCAGATATTCCTCCACGGTGTGCAGGTCACGCGCGAATCCGGGGCGCCACCAGGGGCCACCCACGTCCCGGCGGGTCAGGCGGAACGCCCACTCGCCCGCGCCCGGATTGCAAAAGCAGCCAGTCCGCACCGAGATACCCGCCGCGGTGGTGTCCCTCGCGACCGTGCGCTCGTCCACCACGGCGCCGTGCGGGTTGAGGAAGTTGAACGCTATGGTCCCGCCGCGCGACTCACTGGTCTCGGGACCGTACAAGCGCACCATCGGCGCGCCGTTGCCGTGCTTGAGACCGGCCAGGCCGTCGAGCAGCCAGCTGGTCAGGTAGGTGACCCGCCGGTGGATGACATCGATGCCGATGCCGCTGATCCAGGCCAGCCCGACCGTGACGTCGGGGATGGCCAGGAAGTTGAGCGTGCCATCCTCGAAGGCGGTCTCGTCGCCGGCGAGCCGGTGCCAGCCTCCCTGAACGCTCGCGGCCACGATCGTGCCGCCGGAGAACCACGGGCGGCGCAGCCGCGCGAGCGCGTCCCGCCTGGCCAGCAGGCATCCGATCCCGGTCGGATAGCCGAACACCTTGTACCAGCTCACCGCCACGAATTCCGGCTTGACGACGCCGAGGTCAAGCCGGTTGGCTGGAACAAAGGCCGCCGCGTCGAGCAGGACGTCGTAGCCGCTGGCCTGGGCGCGTTCCACCCAGGCCAGCGGGTGCTGGACGCCGCTGAAGTTGCTCTGCGCGGGGTAAGCGAACAGGCCGCATCGCCTGTTCCCGCGGCGCAGGCGGACGCCGCGTTCGAGCGCGGCGGCGACGTCGGAGTCGCTGATCCGAAGGTCGCCCGGGCGCAGTTTTATGTACCGGGTCGCGGCGCCCCGGGCGTGCGCGAACTCGCGCAGGCCGAGCACCGAATTGTGATTGTCCGCGGTCAGTACCAAGCGTGACAGTGGCGAGAACTGGTACGCCTCTCCGATCAGCCGGCAGGCGCCTGTCGCGTTCTGGGTGAAGATGACGGCGTATTCGCCGGGGGATGCGTTGAAGTACCGGAGGACCGCGATCCTGGCCTCTTCTATCAGCCGCGTGGATGCGCTTGAGGTCGGGTTGTCCGAATGCGGGTTGCCATAGCATCCGCCGCGCAGCCGCTCGGTATGCGCGCGCAACTGCGCGTCGGCCACCAGCCCGGCACCTGTGTAGTCGAGGTATGTGTGACCACCCGAGTCGAGGTACGAATACTCGGTAGCGCGGAGCTCGTCAAGGCGGGACGTGGCGGAGTAGTCCGGACATGCGGCGTGGAAATCAGGCATGACGCTCCCTGAGGACCGATACTCGTTTGAGGAGCTGCCAATGCCATACCCCCCAGTCCCAACATAAACCCACGCCATTGAATATGCATTGAGCTGACTACAAAACGAAGCACCACCGTCCGTTCGTTCAAAAGGATCTTTAAAACGAACGGCGGTGGTGCTTCGTCAGTCTCTAACGAATGTGTCAGGGTGCCTCGTCCTTGGCGCCCTGCACGCACCCGCCTCCGGTTACGGCGAAGTCCTTGTTGCTGAACTCCTCCTGAGTCAGGAAGTGGAAGCCGGCTATCGTCTGGTTGAAGAGCTGTCCGGGGTTACCCTGCGTCGGGCCGAAGATGTAGGCGCAATCGTCGCCAATCTCGTTGCCACTGGAGTCGAACCAGCCGGTCATGGTGTCCGGGTCGGTGATCGCCTCACTGATCTCGTGGCTTGTGGGGCTGACCTCGACGTCGGCGTCGGGGTTAGCGTTCGGCGACTCGATCGTGCCGAAGTTCTTCTCGGTACCGCAGGTGAACCCAACCGGCGAGTCGTAGATCGGGAACGGCATGTTCGCGTAGACCGCACTGCTCGTGGCCTCGCTGTGGTACGCGCAGTAGGCCGCGCTCGGCTGGTGGTTGATCGTGCAGGCGTTGGCCGCGGTGAGCGTCGAACCGGGGTTGAAGCAGGACTCGACGGCCTTGGGCAGGTACAGCACGTAAATGTGAGTGAGGTCATGCGGCAGGAAGCGGGCCGCGGTGACGTTATTGATCTCAGCCTGGAGCTGGGCGTCATCGAGGCAGGCGTCGTAGCCGGTGTGGTCAGCGTAGATGTTCGTCGTGTCGTTGCTGGCCACCGTGCAGCCACTCGCGGGCAGCGGATCGGTGTCATTAATCGGGACATCCCGGCTGACCTTGTAGTGGATCTGCCCGTTGGTGCCGTAGTACTCGTTCAGAACCGAGAACACGTTGTTGAACGTGCCGCTGGCCAGCGATACCGCGGTGAGGTACTTCTGGAGGACTGCCTTGTAGGCCTCCGACATCGGATGACCAGCCGGATTCCAGAAGATCGGGGTGACGACCAGCGGGATGTCCGCTCCCGCCATCATCACCGAGCCGCCATTGAAGAGCAATGGCGGAGTGCCCTTGGCCGGGTCGCTGGCAGGGATATTGGCCCGGAAGAGGGCGCCCGAAGCCGTGCTCGTGCACTTGCCTATCGCAGGCACGATGCCGGCGATGTGACCATGGCGAGACTGCAGCCCGCAGGCGTTGGGCGACGACGCCGCGCTCGCCGTCGTCGCGGTCGTCAGCGCGAGCAGACTCCCCGCTGCCAGGATCAGGGACGCCCCCAAACCCCAGCGCTTGTGTATGTTCCTCATTCAGTTCCTCCCGCTATGCCGGACATCCCACGATTGTCTGCCGGCGCGGCCACCACCATACTGAGACCGAACACACGCTTTGTGTCGAACATGGACAATGTCGCCGAAATTTAATGAGAGTTCCGCGGCTACGGCATGCGCCGCGCGCACGCAGCCTGGGCAGGGAGCCGAGAACCCAGCCCTGGGAAGCCGACCCGCTACGCACCATTCACACCGGCGAATCGGACCGCCAGGCGGGCGGGCGCGAGTTAGCGTGGAGGCGGGTGCGGGCCGTTCGGAGAGAGGAATGGCGTGGCGCTGCGGGCGGTGGTTGTCGGCGGCGGGATCGGGGGGATCGCGGCGGCGGTTGCGCTGGCGCGGGCCGGGATCGACGCCCGGGTGTATGAGCAGGCGCAGCAGCTGACCGAGGTCGGCGCGGGGGTGTCGCTGGCGCCGAACGGGCTGCGGATGCTGGAGCGCCTCGGGGCCGGGGAGGAGGTCAGGCGGGCGGGCGTGCGGTATGCCTCGGCTCAGCTGCGGCTCCCCGACGGGCGGGCGGTGCGGCACGAGCCTTATCAGTTCGCCATGGCGGGACAGAACATCGGGATCCACCGGGCTGACCTGCTCGGGTTGCTGGCCGGGCAGCTGTCGCCCGGTACGGTGCGGACCGGGCACCGGTGCACGGGTTTCAGCCAGGACGACGGCAGCGCCACGGTCTGTTTCGCGGACGGGAGCACGGCCACGGCAGATGTGGTGATCGGTGCGGATGGCATCCATTCGGTCCTGCAGGGTTTCGTGGTGGCTCCGGCGGAGCCGGTGTTTTCCGGGGTGGTGGCATACCGGGGTCTGGTGCCGCGGGTGGCGGAGTACCCGGCGGGCACGATCCGGATGTGGATGGGTGAGGGCAGGCATTTCCTGGTGTTCCCAGTGCGTGCCGGGCGGTTGCTGAACTACGTGGGATTCGTCTCCTCAGATACCGCGGTCCGCGAGTCGTGGTCGGCGCCCGGCGACCCGGTGGCGCTGGCCGCGCACTTCGCGGGCTGGGACCCGTTGATCGGGCAGGTCATCGCCGCGATCAGCGGGCCGGGCGGTAGCGGGTTCCAGTGGGGGATGTATGACCGGGTGCCGCTGCCGCGGTGGAGCAGCGGGCGGCTGACGCTGCTGGGCGATGCGGCGCACCCGATGCTGCCGCACCTGGGCCAGGGCGTCAATCAGGCACTGGAGGACGCGGTGGCGCTGGCCACGCTGCTGGGGGCGTGTGCGAGTCCGGCTGGCGTGCCGGGGACGCTGGCGTTGTACGAGGGGCTGCGACGCGACCGGACGGCGCGCGTCCAGCTGGGCTCACGGCGGCAGGGCGCCGGTTACGACAGCTCCGGCAGCCAGCTGGTCGACCGGCGGTGGATCTACGAATACGACGCGTGGGCCGAGGCCGCCGCGCTCACCTGAGCCGAGAGTTTCAGGTATCGATGTTCGGATTCGGGCTAGGGAGGGGCACCAGGCGGGCGGGCGGCTCGGCTAGCACCACCGCGGACTCGACGCTGAGGTCGGGCCGGACATGGACGAGTTCGCCCGGAGCCAGCATGCGCCAGCCGCTTTCGCCGTCGAGCCGCTCGGAAGCAACGACGACGGACTCGGCTGAGTCCAGTGCCGGTACGTGCACGGATGAGATCGAACTCCGGACACGCAGGCCGTTCTCGGCGGCGCTACCAGCGCCGGCCGGCCGCTCGAGGATGTGCAGCGCGTGCTGGTCCGGGTAACGCAGCGCCCACAGCTCGCCTGGCATCGCGACCAGGGCATTTAGTGACGTGACCGGCAGATTGGCGGCTATCCACCGGGCCGCCGCGGTGATCGCCGCGCTGACGTCCCCGTCGTGCGCGGCGACCTGCTGGGTGATCAGCGCGAAATACCGCTCGGAATCGGTGTCGCCGAGCACCCGGCCGGCATAGGGACCGAGCCGCGCCTCCAGCCGCGCGAGCTCACCGAACCCTCCGTTGTGCGCCATGACGCGGCCGTCCATGGCGAACGGATGCGTGTTCGCCACCGTCCGGCCGCCGGCCGTCGCCAAGCGGACGTGTGAGACGAACGTCGTGGACTCGGCCCGCTTGGCCTCGTGGATGAACTCGGCGTCACCGAACGCTGGTTCCGGCTCCTTGTCGAGTACCGGGGTGCCGACGGCATCAAAAAACCCGATTCCGCTCCCGTCGGCGTTACGGTGGCTCTGCACTTCCAGTGAATCCGGGGCATCGAGCAGCCAGAACGTGGCCCGGACGCGAACGGTTCCAGCGGTCAGCCCCAGTAGGCGGCACACGGCTCCTCCCAGCCCTCAGGTCTGAAATGCCCAGGCCGAAGCGTACCGTCGACGGCGTCCGCACGGATCGGCTCACCGGGCCGAACCGGTCGCATGGATCGCTTTGGCTCTGCCGCCGGCTTCCTGGTGCGGCCGCGAAGCGCGCGCGGTTCGTCAGCTGCCTTGGTCCTGGGATGAGTCGTCGGTGGTCGTGTCCTGCGGGTCGACGCCGGTGAAGTTGCGAGCGGTGGATCCGCCGGTGGGGCGCTGGGACTCGCCTTGCGGCGCACCTTCGTAGCGGCCCGGCTCCTTTCCTTCTTGTGTCACGACGTCTTCGCCACGCCTGGTGGTGCTCTCGCCCACATGGCCGCCGGTCATGTCAGGGCCCTGCTGGGCGGGTCCGGTGGATGCGTCCTGGGTGTCGCGAGCCTCCCAGGCCTTCTCGTTCGCCTCGACGACGCGCTGCTTGGTCTCGCCGGTCCCCGGAGCATCCGGAGCCCACCCATGAGTGTTCTCGTCCACCGTGCCCGGCTCGTAATCCTCGGACGTTCGGCCTTGGCTGCCTCCCGGCTGCTGATTGTCCGCCATGTTGTCACATCCTTCGTTGGCGTCACATGTGTCTCGTGAACCGTACACATGTGTCCGGTCGTTCCGGACGCCACTTTCCCCGATGGCGGGAGCTAAACGCTTGAGATGTGATCCCGTTCGTCGAGGCAGAGCTCAACCGCCGCTTTCCTGGCCGCGCCCCGCAGGAACCCGCACGATCCCGGACGCGCCGGTCCTAAGCGGCAGTCCGGCGGGCGGTCAGGCGTCGATGGCAGGATGCCGGGCAGGTCGCCGAAGCGTGCCTTGGAGTCCCGGGTCATCACGACGCGCCCGGTCTCGGCGGCGTGCGCGGCGATGATGAGGTCATGGGCTCCGCGAGCGGTACCTGATTTCCGGACGTGCGCGAGGAGCCGCCCGTGCCCGGTGCCATCCGGCTGACTACGATTTCCTGAGCCGAAAATATTTTCGACTCAGGAAACTGGCTTCAAAGAAACGGCACGTATCCGGCTGGCCCCGCACCGGATCTACGCGGCGGACGGGGGCAAACATATCGGTCGCGGCACTAGCTGCCGCTGACCACCCGGATGGTGTCGAGGCTGGGATCGGCGGGGTCGGGGAGCTGCATCCCGGCGGTCAGGCCGCTGCGCAGGTAATCCAGGAGCTCGCTGGTGATCCGCTCGCCGGGGATGATCACCGGGATGCCAGGGGGATACGGGGTGATCTGCTCGGCGCAGATCCGCCCGGCCGCGTTGCCGGCGGTGACGGTTTCCTTGGCGGCGAAGAACGCATCCCCAGGCAGCATCGCGGGTTCGAGTTCGAGTGTGTCCGGGCTGGGCAGCGCGACCGGCTTGGCCTCGGGTAGCTCGGCGGCGGAGGCGGTAAGCGCCCGCAGCGCCGCGATGAGCCGAGCGGCGGTCCGGTCGTCGTCGGCCACCGAGAGGGTGGCCTCGATGCGGCGGTGGTCGCTGAGCCCCATGTCGACCCGCTCGTGCTGGCGCAGCCAGTCGGCGGCGTCGTAGCCGCTGATGCCCAGTTCGGAGACGTCGATGACCACGTGCAGCGGATCCAGGTCGTGGGAGGCCTCGGCGCCGAGGAACTCATCTCGCAGCACATGCAGGCCGGGCAGTGCCCCGATCTCGTCCCGGATCCGGCTGGCCAGGGCGAGCGCGGCGCCGAGCAGGGCGTGGCCGTGTTCGGTCATCTGCCGGCGCCAGCCGTCGAGAGCAGCGTAGATCATCACGTTCGGGCTGGTGGTCATCAGCATGTCGGCGCAGGCGGACAGCTGGTCCGGGTCTACCAGGCTGCCCTGGGTGTGGAACACCGATCCCTGCTCGAACCCGGTGCCCATCTTGTGGACGCTGACCACGCACACGTCGGCTCCGGCGTCCATGGCCCAGGAGGGCAGGTCCTGGTGGAAGGGCAGGTGGGCGCCCCAGGCTTCATCGACGATCAGCGGCTTGTCCCGCCGGTGGCAGATGCCGGCGATCTCCTCGATGTCCGCGCAGGTGCCGTACGGGGTCGGGCTGACGATCAAGGCGCCGGCCGCGTCCGGGTGGTCTTGCCAGGCCTGTTCCACCTGATGCGGCGAGGGCGGGTGGGCCAGGTGCAGCCGTTCGTCGTAACGGGGCCTGATCCACCATGGCTGAACACCGCCGAAGACCAGCCCGGCCACGACTGATTTGTGGGCGTCCCTGCTGATCAGCAGCTTGCCGTGACCCCCGGCCACCGCCAGCATGGCCGCCTTCACCGACAAAGAGCTGCCGCAGGTGGAGAAGAATGCCTGCTCCGCGCCCACGGCGTCGGCCATCAGCTGTTCGGCCCGGGCCAGGTAGCCGTGAGAGGACTTGCGGTCATCGAGTCCGGCCGTGGCGAGCAGATCCGACCGGAACGCGTCCCGGCCGATCGCGGCAACGGTCCGCGGGTCCGCGCCGCGGCCCTGACGGTGCCCCGGCGGCGTGAATCCGTACCGGTCACGCGAATGGTAATCGGCCAGGGCCTCCAGCAGGGGCGCAGCAGAATGATCCATCCTCGACAGCTACCGCACGCCAGGATAAGTATCCCCGGGTCGCAATCGGTTCTGTGCTACCCAGACCGAGGCACACAGAGGCGGGCGGAGGTTAGCTGGGGCCGGATGCGCTGCCGGGTGAGGGCTGGGCGTGGGGCATGTCGCGGAGGGTGATCAGCTGATCCACGCCCAAGATGGTGAGGACTTTGGCTACGGCCTGCTGGGGGTGCAGCAGGGTCAGGGTTCCGCCGCGGTCGTTGAGGGTCCGGGCGGCGCGGAGCAGGGTGTGTATGGCGGCGGAGTCGGCGAAGCGCAGGCCTGATATGTCGATGGTCAGGTCGGTGGTTCCTTCTGCTAGGTGTGCGGTCAGGAGCTGGCTGAGTTCCGCGGTGGTGGTGATGTCGGCCTCGCCGGATAGCACGAGGACCGGCCCGGACTCGCCTGCGGTGACCGCCGTGGTCAGTGTGGTCATGGCTGGTTCCTCAGCAGTGATCGTGCCTGGTCCAGTAGCTGGTTCATGGAGAACGGCTTGGTCATGAAGCGGTCGGCGCCGGCGGCGAGCGCCTGGTCGCGGGTGGCGGGGTCGGTGCGGGCGGTGATGGCCAGGATGCGGGTGCCGTCGCCGTTGGCGGCGGCGCGGATCTGGCGGGTGAGGTCGGTGCCGGTGATGTCGGGCAGCAGCAGGTCGATGATGATCAGGTCGAACAGTTCGTGCTGGGCGCTGGTGATGCCGTCGTGCCCGGTGGCAGCCTGGGTGACCTGGTAGCCGGCGTTGGCCAGGGTGTAGGCGATCGAGTCGCGGATGGCGTGCTCGTCCTCGATGACCAGCACGCTGGCTGCTGCGGGCGGTGCGGCCCGCAGCGTGAGCCGGGCGATGGTGCCGCCGCCGGGGTTGTCGTGCAGGCGGAGGGTGCCGCCGATGGCGCGGGCGGCCTGGTGGGCGATGGACAGGCCGAGGCCGAATCCGTCGGCGGCGCGGACGCCGCCGCGGGAGAACCGCTCGACGGCCTGCGTGGCGGGCAGGCAGAGTCCGGGGCCGGTGTCGCGGACTTCGACGGTGACCGTTGATCCGGTGGCGGCTGCCCGTAGGGTGATCTGGCCGCTGGTGGTGTATTTCGCCGCGTTCTGGGCGAGGTTGGCCAGGATGCGTTCGAGCAGGCCCCGGTTGGTGGTGACGGTCAGGTCCGCTGCCGCGTCGACGGTGACGGTGACGGTGACGTCCGGCGCCGGGCGCAGGTCGGCGGCGATGCCGTCCAGGACGGTCCGCAGCCGGACCGCGGCCGCGGGGAGATCGGTGCCGGATTCGGCGTCGGCGAGCAGTAGCAGGCTGTCGCACAGCCGGGACAGCCGGGCCGCTTCGCGGCGGACGTGGCCGAAGAACCGGTCTCTGGCGGCGGGGTCGTTGATCGCGCCGCGGTCGAGGGTTTCGATGGCGGCGATGACGGCGGTCAGCGGGGTCCGCAGTTCGTGGGCGGCGTTGGCGACGAAGTCCCGCTGGGTGCGCTGGTGGGCCTCCCGGTCCGCGGCAGCCTGCATCCGGTCGGTGATGTCGCGGAAGGTCGCCGCCAGCATCTGCTCACCGCTTGCCGTGGCGCGCTGAACCGAGATGTCCAGCCACCGTCCGGCGTCGGGCAGGTGGACCTCGAGGCGGGCTGGCTGCCCGGTCGCGTCGACCTCGGCGAGCCGGGCGGTCAGCTCACCGGCGGCTTCGGGGAGCAGGTCGGCGGCGGGCTTGCCGGCCGCTTTCGGCTGGCCGGTCAGCCGGGCCTGGGCGGGGTTGCTTTCCACGACCTGGTAGGCGGCGTGCCCGGTGCCGCCGGGGACGGGCTGGATGAGGCTGAACCCGGCGTCCATCGACTCGAACAGGGCCCGGTAGCGTTCCTCGCTGGCGGCCAGCGATTCGGTGGCCTGGAGCAGGTCAGCGGCGGCGCGCTGGTAGGCGGCGCGGGGGCTGGCGGCGAGGGCGTCTGCCGGGTCGGTCAGCAGCCGGGCCAGGTCGGGGTGCTGGTCCAGGAACGCGGTCGCGTCCGGTTCCAGTTCCAGGCCCGGGTGCACCTCGGTCCAGTAGTGCGCGGTGCGGATGAAGGCCAGCAGCCCGAGCAGCAGCTCAGCTGCCTGGTTCCCGGCTGTTGTGGTGACCGCGGCGCGGGCGCGGGGCGCCTGGCGGGGATCGAGGAAGACGACCGCTAGCAGGTCGAACAGGTCCGATTCCAGCTGCGTCCCCGGACCGGGGATGGGGACCGGCCCGGGGACGGCTTCGAGGCGGCGCAGTGCCTCCTCCAGGCCCGGCGTCTGCGGGATGGGGCGGCGCAGCAGGGCGAGGATCTCCGCGGCTGTTTCCGGCTGTGTCTGGGCATCGCCGGCCGGGCGGCCGAGCCCGGCCAGGAAGCAGGCATGCCGGATGATGCAGTACCGCTCTTCGCAGAACCGCGACAAGTGCACGAACAGGCGTTCCTTGAACAAGGCCGGGAGCGGGTTGTCCAGGTACGCCGACTGCGTGAACGCCCACAAACCCACGACCAGGGATTCGGCGCCAGGGGGCGGGCGGAAGAAGGCCGGCAGCACCCCGAACCGCGCCGTCACCTCATCAGCCAGACCCGCCACGTCACGGTCCCCGCCGCTGCGAGTCACCGGCTCACCAGCCCGGGCCGTGTACGATGCCCCGCCGCTGCTCGCTGCCACCACCTAAGGGGGCTCCTTCCCGCCGCCGGCGGCACCCAGTAGGCGACCCGCGGCCGGGTCACCGCTGCCACCTGCATTCCTCACGATAGGGAAGGCTGACCGCAGGAAAGAACCCCCCGATTGTGAAGGAATCTTCACACTTCACGGAACAGGTAGCCGACCCCGCGGACGGTCACCACGCGGCGCGGCCGGGCCGGGTCCTGCTCGATCTTGCCGCGCAGGTTCTTCACGTGCACGTCGCACGCCCGCTCATCGCCCGCCGGAGCGGTGCCGCGGGCCAGCCGGCGGGTGATCTCCTGCCGGGTGAACACCCGGCCCGGCTCGGCGGTCAGCATGGCCAGCAGCCGGAACTCCGACGGCGTCAGCTCGACGGTCCTCCCGTCCAGCCGGACGGCCTGCGCGGCCAGGTCCAGGCGCAGCCCGCCGGCCTGGCGGACCCCGGTCGCCGCCGCGGCACGGTCCAGGTCCCGGCGCCGCAAGATCGCCCGGACCCGGCTGACCAGCTCAGCCATCGCGAACGGCTTGAGAACATAGTCATCCGCGCCCGCTTCCAGCCCGGCCACCCGGTCCGCCTCACCGGTCAGCGCGGTCAGCATCAGCACCGGCACCGGACTGTGCTCCCGCACCCGCCGGCACACCTCCACCCCAGACAGGCCCGGCAGCAGCACATCCAGGACCAGCAGGTCATAACTACCCGGCCCGGACTCCAGTGCCGCCTCGCCGCTGTCCACCATCTCGACGTCATAGCCGCAGGCACGCAGCGAGTACCCCACCGCGTCCGCGATCGCGGCGTCATCCTCGGCGAGCAGGATCCGGGCCGCTGCACCCCTCCCGTCGGCCATCCCCGGCCGGGCAGCTGTCATAACGGCATCTTCCCACCCGGCCGCCCGGAAGCGCGCGGGCGGCACGGCAGGTAACCGCAGCGGGCCGCGCGGGGCTCGCGCTGACCGTCGCGATCGCGGCCACCCGCCCGGCAGCGGTGTTGTCAGGAGGATGGAGGCATCAGCACGGAGCTGATGATGTAGACGGTGGCGTTGGCGGTCTGTACGTTGCCGCATACCACGTTTGCGCCGTTGACGGTGTAGGTGCTGCCCATCATGGCGGGCTTGACGGTGCCGCCTTCCAGTGTCTTGATGGCGGTGCCGGAGGCCAGCTGGGAGGGGGTGTAGCGGCCTGCCGCGACGTGATAGGTGAGGATCTTGGTGAGCTCGGCCTTGTCGGCGAGCACCTTGCCCAGGGTGGCCGAGGGTATCTTGGCGAATGCGGCGTTGTCAGGAGCGAATACGGTGATCCCGGACGCCGAGTTGAGCGTGTCAGCCAGCCCTGCCTTCTTGACCGCCGCGACCAGGGTGGACAGGACCGGGTTGGCGGAGGCGGCGGTCGCGACCGGGGCGGTGGCCATGCCGGTGAAGCTGCCCGCCCCGCTCCTGGGCACCGATGCGCACGCGGGGCCGAAATCGGTCATGGCCGCCGCGGACCCGCCTGCCGAGGCGGTGGCGGGCGGCGCCGAGGACGCGGGGGAGGAGGACGCCGAACTGGGGGCGGAGCCTGCCGGGGTGGAGGACCCGGAGGAGCTGCACGCGGCGGCACCGACGGCCAGTGTCGCGGCGAGGCCGGAGACGGCGAGTAGACGATGGTTCACGGTTTCTCCCTGTCAGATATCGGTTTTTACTGTCGTGTGTGCGGGATGGGTGTGCCGCCGCCTGCTCAGGTGACGGTGACGACGACGGAGTCCCAGCCGCTCGCGCCGTCGGGGAATACGCCCGCTTCACGCGGGGTCTGCGTCGCGCCGGTGCTGTCGGTGGCGCGGACCTGCAGCTGGTGCAGGCCGGGGGTGGCGTCCCAGGCCCACATCCATTGCCGCCAGGTACCGGTACCGTCGGCGGCGGCCAGCCGGGCGGTGTGCCATGGGCCGCTGTCGGCGCGGACCTCCACCGCGGCGATGCCCCGTGCTGGTGCCCAGGCGACCCCGGCCACCGTGACGCGCCCGGCGGGGATCCGGGCCAGCGGGCGGGGAATGTCGATGCGGGATTCGGTTTTGACCGGGGCGTGGGCGGCGTAGCCGCGCTGGGTCCAGTAGGCGCGCTGACGTGCGAAGGTGGTGAGGGTCAGCCGGGTGACCCATTTGGTCGCCGACACGTATCCGTACAGGCCGGGTATCACCATGCGGGCTGGGAACCCGTGCGCGACCGGCAGCGGCTGGCCGTTCATGCCGACCGCCACCAGCGCGTCGCGCCCGTCCAGGATCGCGGTCAGCGGGGTGGAGATCGTCATCCCGTCAGCGCCGGCCGACAGCACCTGGTCGGCGCCGCCTCGCGGCCCGGCGCGGCGCAGCAGAGCGGCCAGCGGCACGCCGAGCCACCGGGCGTTGCCCGCGTACGGGCCGCCCACCTCGTCGGAGACGCAGACCAGGGTGATGTCGGCTTCGGTCAGCGGCATCCGCAGCAGCTCGGCGAAGGTGATCTCGGCTGGGCGGGCGACCATGCCGTCGATCCGCAGCGTCCACGACTCCGGCGCCACCTGCGGTAGTACCAGGTCGGTGTCGACCCGGTAGAACGAGTCATTGGCCGTGAAGAACGGGGTCAGCCCGGGCACCGGCAGCATGGTGCCCGAAGGGACAGCCGGCGCGGGGACGGCAGGGGCCGGAAGCCGCACCCGCGCCCGCGAGGCGGCGACACTGAACCGTCCCGCAAGCACCTGACCCGCTACCCCGCTGGCCGCGGCGGCCGCGGCCGAGGCGGTGCCCATGATCAGGAACCGGCGGCGGCCCGGCCCGTCAGCCGCCGGGATGCCAGGATCCGGGCCGGCAGCGGGCCGGGCCGCGCTACTCCCCGTCCGGGCGGCCGGAAACGCGGCCATGGCGGTCCGGCACAGCACCATCAAGGTGAAGGCTGCGGCAGCCACGCCGGCCAGGACCGGGATCGCATCGCTGACCGATGCCCCGGGCCGGGTCAGGGCGGCTGTTACGCCGGCCGCGCCGAATACGGCCAGGATGGCCAGCCCCGCCCGCCGGCGCCGCAGCGTGAGGACGCCCGCCGTCATTGCCGCGACCGTCAGCAGGACCACGATCCCGACCAGGAGGGCTTGCTTGTCGTGCGAGCCGAAATGGGCGATGGCGAAGTCCTTGACGGGCACCGGCGTCAGGTCGATCACCGCGCCGCCGACCGCCACCACCGGGCTGCCGCCCGGCCCGGTGATCCCCGCGAGCAGCTCAGCGAGGCCCAGCGCCACCGCGGCGGCCAGCAGTCCGCAGGCGGCCCCAGCCAGCACGCGTATCCCGGCGGCCGCCGTCTTTCTCGTCATCACGCACCGCATTCGGAGTACCGCACAGTGCGGATTGGTTTGTTTATGCCGCCGCTCTCCCGGCGAGTTCTAAGACCAATCCGGCAGGCAGAGGGTCTCGAATAGAGGGGCATGAACACGCCAACGACTCGCCAGCCGCCCGAGCCTGGCCCCGCTGAGGGGGGCGGCCAGGATCTGGCCGGGCTGCTGGCCCAGGTGGCCCGCGGCGATCATCAGGCCTACACGGCCGTCTATGACCAGCTCGCCGGCCCGGTCTACGGCCTGGTCCGCAAGGTGCTGCGGGATCCTGCCCAGTCCGAGGAAGTCGCCCAGGAGGTGCTGCTGGAGGTGTGGCGGACCGCCTCCCGGTTCGACCCCGCGCTGGGCAGCGCGGTGACCTGGGTGCTGACCATCGCCCACAGCCGCGCCGTCGACCGAGTCCGCTCCGAGACCGCCTGCACCCGCCGCGAGCATAAGCTAGCGGCCGGACCGGTTACCGGCGACGACGTGGCCGAGCTGGCCGAAGCCGCCCTGGACCGGCAGCGGGTCCGCCGGTGCCTGGGAACCTTGACCGCGCTGCAAGGCGAAGCGGTCAAGCTCGCCTATTACGGCGGATACACCTACCCGCAGGTCGCCGAGCTGCTCGGGGTCGCGCTAGGCACCGTCAAGACCCGCATCCGCGACGGCCTGATCCGCCTCCGCGACTGCATGGAGGTGACGTGGTGAACGCTCCCCGTCATGAGCTGCACCTGCAGACTGGAAGCTACGCCCTCGGCGCCCTGCCCGCGGCCGAGCTCGCCGCCTTCGAACGGCACCTGGACCAGTGCCTCCCGTGCGCGGAGGAAACCCGCGGCTTGCGCGAGACCGCGGCCCGGCTGGGCATGGCCACCGCCATCGCACCCCCGCCGCGGATGCGCGAACGCGTCCTGGCCGCCGCCATGCGCACCCGCCAGCTCCCCCCGCCCGGCCGCAAGCTGCTGCCGTTCAGCCAGCCGCGCCCGAGACGCCGCCCGCGTTACACACTGCCCCGCCCCGCCCTCGCCGTCGCCATCACCGCCATGGCCGCCGCCATCGCCGCCCTGCTCGTTTTGCAGATCAGCACCCAGCACCAGCTCCAGCAAGCCCAGGCCGGCAACCGCGCGGTCGCCGCGGTCCTGGCCGCCCCTGACGCCCGCATCCAGACCAGCGCCACCACAGTGGGCGGCACCGTCACCGCCGTCATCTCACCCCGCGACCACCAGGCCGTCATCACCACCACAGGCATGCCGGCCCTGCCCGCGTCCAAGACCTACCAGCTATGGGTGATCAGCCCGTCCGGTGCACGCTCCGCCGGCCTGCTACCCGCCCCAGGCACCAGCACCACCCCGCCCATCCTCGCCTCCGGCATATCACCAGGCGACCACCTCGGCATCACCATCGAACACGCCGGCGGCGCCACCCACCCCACCACCAAACCACTCGTCCTCCTCCCGGCACCGACATGACAAGTGCCCGCGGCCAGCACCCGGTTGGCCCTCGTCACACCCAGCCGGCCGCCAGTTCTTGTGTCAATACGATTCGGCTACCTTGCAATGCAGCGCGTGCTCGGCTGGTCTGCGCGGCTGAGGGACGAAGCACCACCGTCCGTTCGTTTGAAAGACCGTTATACCGAACGGAAGGTGGTTCACTGCCTGTCAGATGACCACGCCACCGCCGTCGATGGTCAGTGTGGTGTCGGCGCTACGGGGCGGTAATGGTCAGCGGCTTGTTGTAGCTGGTGAAGGTCTCGGTAGCGGTGAACGCGAAGGTGGCGGATCTGGCTGACACGGCTATCTTCGCGGGCCGCCCGTGGGAGCCGTCCCAGAAGCTGATGGTGAAGACCTTGAGGTTCGTGCCGCCGAACGAAACCTGCGGCAAGCTGAACGCCCATAGCAGAAAAGAGCCGACCTGCGCGTAGTTTCCGGTTACCTGATAGCGGGTACCGCTAGCCCTCATTACGCCTGGCAATGCGAGGAATTCTTTCTGAGTCTGGTAGGGATTCAGCGATTGCGCCGCGCCGCGGAGCGCGGAGCTCGAAAGCCGCTGCACTGACCACGGGCCATTGCCATTCTTGGTGTAGCTGCGGGTTCCGACGATGTAATACAGTTGCGTGGATCTATGGTGGTCGTTCCAGCCGTAATCGAAAACCGTCTTCTCCGTGAGCGCCACGTGCGGAGCCAGGACGACACCCTCGGTATAGGCCTGGGATGTGAACCAGCCCTGCTGCGAGCCGACACCCTTGGTGTAAACGCTGATCTGAGCCGCATAGGTGCGGATCGGAGTCCTGGCAGCCACGTCCGCGGCGGCCGGCGCCGTCACTGTGAGGCCAAGTGCGAACACGGCTACAGCGATAGCCGCGACATTGCGGTTCATTGATTCCTCCCGTTACCGCTACCAGACCGGGTAGCTCAAGTAGCGGCAACCTAGCACACGACCGTCCGCTCGAATATAAGGCGTAATGGCCAGCCGGACCGCTGACGCTGGGGTCTGCATCGCCGCGATCACTTCCACCGGCCCGCCCCTGGCTCCGGCAGATCTTCGGAGGCGATCATTGATCCCCGCGACGTCGCACCGGTCACTATTCCGGCCGGAGCAGGCATCCGCGGCGCCGGGACGGTGATCGCGTGCTTGCCCTGATCCTGGTCGCGTTGTCCCTGGGCCTGGCCAACTTCGCCGTCGCGATCGGCATCGGGATCTCCGGCGCCAGCGCCCGGACCAGGCTGCAGGTCGGCGTCATCTTCGGCTTGTTCGAGACCGGGATGCCGATCGCCGGACTCGTGCTCGGCCGTAGCCTGGCCAGCACGCTGGGTGGCGCCGCGCACTGGATCAGCGCCGGCCTGCTCATCGCCACCGGCGCCTGGACCCTCGCCCAGGCCATCCGCGATAGCACCCCCGCAGCTGACCCGGCGCCCGGTGACCAGCGCACCTGGCGGCTGCTGATCACAGGGCTGGCGATCAGCATCGACAACCTCGCCGTCGGCTTCGCCCTCGGCGCCTTCCACGTCGGCCTGGCCGTCGCCGCGATCACCATCGGCGCGATCAGCGTCGGCCTCTCCCTCATCGGCCTGGAACTCGGCGCCCGGATCGGCGCCAGGGCCGGGCAGCGCGGCGAACTCCTCGGCGCGATCGTCCTCATCGCGGTCGGCGCGGCGATCGCGGCCGGCCTCATCTAGCGAGTCGGCGGCTGCGGCAAGTCTCCGCAGTCGGCGACGCCCTCGGCGATCAGGTCCACTTGGGGATCGCGGCCGACTTCGCAGATGGACGCCTTGCCGCGCGGATAGGCGGGGAAGTGCGTGAACCCGGGATTGCATCTGGTGTACGGCTTGCGCTTGCGCAGGAACGGGGCGGCCAGGGCTTGGAGCATGCGCTCGTCGGGCGTGGAGGGGTCGGCGAGGTAGAGGCGGGTGTAGGCGCCGGTCTCCGGCCCGAAACGCCAGCTCTGTGCCAGCGGGCCTGCGTCGACGGTGGCGAAACCCAGCCGGTCGATCAGTGCCGCCGCGTCAGTCTTGGCCTCCGGGTGGTCACCGGCGATCGGCAGCGCGGTGCGGTCGGCGGCGCCGGAAGGGCTGGTCAGCTCGGGCGCACCGCCAGCCGCCGTCGTACTGCTGCAGGTTGACCGGCGGCGGCGTCAGGGCGGTCACGCCGGGTTCAGCAGGCTGGCTGGCACGTCGGGTCTTTCCAGGGCGATGAAGTGGCCGGCGTGCGGTACCTGGGTGAATCCGGCGGTGGGGAGCAGCTGCCTGTTGGCCTGCCGGTCTGAGGGCCGGGACCAGTCTTTCTGTCCGTAGATGAGGTGGACCGGCGCGGAGACGTCGGGGTAGCGGGAACGGGCTGCGATGAGGCTGGGCAGGTTCGCGTACACGCCGCGGGCGACGGCCGGGTAGCCGGGCCGGCGGCCGGCCTTGAGCAGTTCATCCAGGTAGTCCGCCCGGAGGGCGGTCTTGTCGGCGAGGCCGCCACCGAGCACGGCGCGCATGACTGGCCGGGGCTCCAGCCCGGCGAGCAGCGGGCCGATACCGGGTGTGAGGACGCCGGTGACGATCAGCCGGGCCAGGAGACTGGACCTGGCGATTCCGCCGGCGTAGTCGTAGGGGTTGACCGCGACGACCCGCTGGACTCGCGCGGGGAGGTCGGCCGCGGTGGTGAGGGCGAGGACGGCGCCCATCGACTCGCCGAGCAGTGTCACGTCGCTCAGGCCGAGTTGGGTGATGAGGTTCTTGACGGCGGCGCGCATGGCGGGTTCGGCGTAGGAGGCGCCGGGCACGATCTGGGAGTAGCCCATTCCCGGCAGGTCGAGCGCGTAGACGGTGTACCGGTCCTGGACCAGCGGGATGAGGTGGCGGAAGTGCTCGGCCTGGGTGCGTACGGTGTGCAGCATGACTAGTGGCGTGCCGGTTCCGCCGGTGAGGTAGCGCAGCCGGCCCTGGCTCCGGTCGCCTGGTCCGGCCGGGTCGAGGAAGTGGCTGGTGGTTCCCGGGATCCTGATCCCGGATTCGGTATCGCTGGTTACGGGCATGTTCGTCTCCTCAGACGCGTGATAGACCTGATCGTCGTGCTCAGCCCTGGCCGGCTTCGGCCTCGGCGGACACCTCGGCCCACTGTTGCCAGGTGCTGAGTCGTTCGGCGTACAGCTGCGGGATGACCTGGTGGGCGAGGGTGCTGAAGAAGACCCGCAGCGGGGGGCTGGCGGCGTCGGTGATCTTCAGCAGCGCCGGGCCGACGCCGTCCGGGCCGGGCGCCGGGAGGTTAGCGAAGGCGGCGCTGGCCGCCTCCCGCACGCCGTCGTAGGCGGCCACAGGCTGGGACCAGACCGCGGACGCGGCGAAGCCGGTGCCGAAGGCGCCGGGTTCGATGACGGTGACCTTGATGCCGAAGCCGGCGACTTCCTGGGCCAGGGAGTCCGAGAGCCCTTCGAGGGCCGCTTTGGCGGCGGTGTAGCCGCCGGTGGCGGGGAAGGCAGCGAGGCCGAGCAGGCTGGACAGCATGATGATGTGGCCGCTGCCCTGGGCGCGCAGGTACGGCAGCGCGGCCTGGGTGACCCACAGGGCGCCGAACACGTTGGTGTCGAACTGGGCGCGGATGTCCTGCTCGGTCAGCTCCTCGGCCATGCCGAACAGGCCGTAGCCGGCGTTGTTGACGATCACGTCCAGGCGCCCGAAGTGCTCGTGGGCCTTGTTGACGGCCGCGGTCGCCGCGGCCTTGTCCGTGACGTCCAGGGACAGCGGCAGGACCCGGTCGCCGTGGGCGGCGGCCAGGCCGGCCAGGGACTCGGTATTGCGGGCGGCCGCCGCGACCTGGTCGCCGCGCGACAACGCCGCCTCGGCGAACCGGCGGCCGAAGCCGCGGGAGGAACCGGTGATGAACCACGTCTTGCTCACGGAAGCACTCCTTGCGAGATGGTACGAAGTCAACGCAAGGAACTATCCCATGATGGAACTAAGTACCGCTTAGGGTCGGTGTACACTTGTGGCATGGCCGGAACATCCAGGACTTCACCCGCCCGCGGCACCGCGCAGCCCTCGCTGCGCGAGCGGACCCGGGCCGCGATGCGCGCCGAGGTCAGCGAGGTCGCGTTCCGGCTGTTCGCCGAGCAGGGTTTCGACAACACCACCGTCGAGCAGATCGCCGCCGAGGCGGGCCTGTCCCGCACCACCTTCT